>NZ_CP067225.1:1920000-2280000 GCF_016617715.1 Paracoccus sp. MC1862
GGCAGGACGGCGCGGGTCGGATAGCCGCAGACCTGATGGTGCCAGATACCCACCAGCGCCAGCATCACCGGCAGGTTCCGGTCCAGGGAAGCCTCGCGGAAATGCTCGTCCATCGCGCGGCCGCCGGCGAGGAACTGATCGAACTGGTCAGGCCCGATCCCCAGCATCAGCGACAGCCCGATCGGCCCCCAGACCGAATAGCGCCCGCCCACCCAGTCCGCGAAGCCGAAGACGCGGTCGGGGTCGATCCCGAACTCGGCCGTCCTGTCCGGCGCGCTCGACACCGCGGCGAACTGGCTGGCCGGATCGCGCACCCGTCCGGCCATCCAGCGGCGCACGGTATCGGCGTTGGTCATCGTCTCGAGGGTGGTGAAGGTCTTGGACGCCACGATCACCAGCGTCGTTTCCGGGTCCAGCCCCTTCAGCGTGTCGGCCGCATCCGCCCCGTCCACGTTGGAAATGAAATGCAGCCGCGGCCCGTCCTGATACGGCGCCAGCGCCAGCGCGGCCATCGCAGGCCCCAGATCCGAGCCGCCGATGCCGACGTTGACGACATCGGTATAGGCGCCGCCCTGCCCCGCCCGCCGGCCCGAGCGGATGTCATCGGCAAAGCTGCGCATCCGGGCAAGCGTCGCCTGGACCTCGGGCAGCACGTCATGGCCATCGACGAGAATCGGGCCGTCGCTTGCCCGCAGCGCCGTGTGCAGGACGGCGCGACCCTCGGTCTCGTTGATCTTGTCGCCCGCGAACATCGCCGCGCGCCGGGCCGGCACATCGGCTGCAAGCGCCAGCAGCAGGTCGCGGGCGGTCCCGTCGATGGCGGTCTTCGACCAGTCGAACCACAGCCCTTCGGCGGAAAGGGCGCAGTCGCGGGCACGGTCGGGGCCGGCGTCGAACAGCGCGACAATGGAACGGTCCTGCGTGGCCGCGCGATGCGCCGCCAGTTGACCCCAGAGGTCGGTCATCGATGTTCCTTTCAATGAAGGCGCGGTCATTCCGCGTAATGCACGATCATGCCCTTGAGCACGGCGGCGACCGGCGCCTGCTCGACCGGTAGCGAGGCCGCGCGTTCCAGCGCCTCGCGCTTTTCCGGCCCGGCGATCATCAGAAAGCTTTCGGTCGCGGAACTCAGCGCGGGCCGGGTCAGGGTCACGCGCGGCTCCTCGGTTGCCGCAGCCATGATCGGCAGCACCGGAGGCGCCGCGGCGTCAAGCGCGGCGGCCAGTCCCTCGGCGCCGGGGAACAGGCTGGCGGTGTGCATGTCCTCGCCCATTCCCAGCAGCAGGACCGACAGCGGCAGCAGGGGCGCGATCCGCTCGGACGCGAGCGCCGCCCCGGCTGCGGGGTCGAGGCCCTCGGCGTAAAGCTCGATCAGTTCGGCCCCCGCGCCCTGCTCGATCAGGTTGCGCCGGATCAGCCGGGCGTTCGAGCGGTTGTGGTCGGGCGGCACCCAGCGTTCGTCGCTGGGGATCACCAGCACGCGGTCCCATTCCAGCCGTGCCGCCGCCAGTGCCTTGAAGACGGGGATGGGGGTCGAGCCGCCCGGCAGGCACAGCACCGCCCTGTCGCGGGTCTTCAGCGCCATGCCCAGCGCCTCGGTCATTTCCTGCGCCACGGCCAGCGTCAGCGCCTCGCGGTCGGGATGCTCGATCAGCTTCATCGGTTCTCTTGCCTTTGGTTCAGGACTGCAGGTTACGCCAGTGGCGGCCGTCGCGGCCGATCAGCCCCAACGCTTCATCGGGGCCGCTGGTGCCGGGCGGATAGGATGCGGGTTGCGCGCCCCCCTCCTCCCAGGCGCGGATGACGGGATCGGCCCAGGCCCAGGCGGCCTCGACCTCGTCGCCGCGCATGAACAGGGTCTGGTCGCCGCGGATCACCTCGGTGATCAGCCGTTCATAGGCGTCGGGTATGTCGACCCCCAGAGCCTCGGCGAAGCTCATGTCCAGCGGCACCTCGACCAGACGCAGCTCGCCCGGCCCCGGCTCCTTGATCATCACCATGAGGTTGATCCCCTCGTTCGGCTGCAGGCGGATCACAAGCTGGTCCGGTTTCTGCCGCTCCTCGGCGTCGAAGATCGAGTGCGGCGGCTTGCGGAAGACGACCGCGATCTCGCTGGTGCGCGCGGCAAGGCACTTGCCGGTCCGCAGGTAGAAGGGCACCCCCTGCCAGCGCCAGTTGGCAAGGCGCAGCTTCAGCGCCACGAAGCTTTCGGTGCGGCTGGCCGGGTTTCCGACATCGGCGCGGTAGCCGGCGCCGTCCGCGGCATATTGCCCGCGCACGATGTCGCTCTCGGGCACCGGCTCCAGTGCACGGATGACCTTGAGCTTCTCGTCCCGCACCGCGTCGGGGTCAAAGCGCCAGGGCGGCTCCATCGCGATCAGGCAGACAAGCTGCATCAGGTGGTTCTGCACCATGTCGCGCATGGCGCCCGCGTGGTCGTAATAGGCGGCGCGGCCGGCGACGCCCACGGTCTCGGCCACGGTGATCTGGACATGGTCGATGTAATGGGCGTTCCACAGCGGCTCGAACAGGATGTTGGCGAAGCGGATCGCCATCAGGTTCTGGACCGTTTCCTTTCCCAGATAATGGTCGATCCGGTAGATCTGCCCTTCGGTGAAATGCCGCGCCAGCGTGCGGTTCAGCCCGCGGGCCGAGGCAAGGTCGCGGCCGAAGGGCTTTTCCACCACGATCCGGGCATCCGACCCGGCGATCCCGTGGCCTGACAGCCGGTCGGCAATATCGCCGAACAGCGCGGGCGCGACCGAAAGGTAGAAAGCCTGCACGACGTCCTTGCGCATCCTTGCGGCAAGGTCCGCCCAGCCCTCGGCGCCCGTCGCATCCACGGGGACATAGAACAGGCGGCCAAGGAAGGCGGGAAGCCCGGGGTCGCCGGCACGGGGCGGGTCGAACTCGGCGATGGCGGCGGCGATGTCGGCGCGGAAGCCGCTGTCGTCCATGGGGGTGCGGGCCGTGCCGATGATGCGGGCGCCGTCGGGGAAATGGCCGGCCGAATGGCGGCGGAACAAGGCGGGGAAGATCTTGCGCCGCGCAAGGTCGCCAGTCGCGCCGAAGATGACGAGATCGAAGTCATCGACCGCTGTCAGACGCGATGCCATCGCTTTCACCGTCCCCTTCACGCTTCGGCCATGGTGGTAGAGGCTGTACCCCGCCCCGGCAAGCCGTCAGCCCGCGCGGGCAAGCGCCCTCGCCAGCCGCGGCAGCCGGGCGCGGGCCATCAGGTCGCGCAAGGGGACCCGCCCGCCCAGCGCCTGCGCCTTGGCATGGGCGGCCCCGACGCTGGCCGCCACGGGCTCGGGATCGTGCCGCCAGAGGTCCAGCAGGAAGGCGTCGGGATGAACGGCACGCAGGCCCAACGCCGAGAGCACGCGTGCGGGGAAGTCGCGCAGGTTGGCGGTGACGATGAGTTCAGCGCCCGAGGCCAGCGCCGTTTCGGCCACATGGCGGTCGGCGGGATCGGGCCAGTCGAAGCCCGCGGCAAGGGTGCCGTCGCCGGCGGCCTCGGCCTGCGGATGGGACAGGCGCAGCAGCGCGATCTCGGCCCCGGCAACGGCGGCCCCGTCAGGGCCGAGGCGGGCGGCGGCATGGCGCCATTCGTCGAGAATGCGGGCGGACCAGACCGGCTGGTAAAGCCCGGCATCCGCTGCGCCGAGCAGGATTTCCCGCAGGACGGTCGGGTAGAGGACGCAGGCGTCGAGGACCGCCTTCATCCGTCCAGCCGGAAGAACAGCGCCTTGAGGTAGCCGCTTTCGGCAAGCTGCGGCAGCATCGGGTGGTCCGGCCCGGCGAAGCCCGTGTGGATCAGCTGCATCCGCCGCCCGCCCCGCCCGATCCCCCGGGCACTGGCGTTGCGGAAGGCCGTCAGGTCCGCGGCATGGCTGCAGGAGCAGAGGCAAAGATAGCCCCCCGGCACGACCAGAGACGCGGCCAGACGCGCCACTCGCTCATAGGCGCGCAGGCCGGCGTCGAGCGCCTGCTTGGCGGGCGCGAAGGCGGGCGGATCGCAGATCACTAGGTCGAAATGTGCGCCCTCGGTCGCCAGCGCCTCCATGACGGCGAAGGCATCCCCCTGCCGCGTGGTCAGCCGCGCCTCAAGGCCCATCGCGCGCGCCCCACCCTGCGCCAGCGACAGCGCGGCAGCCGAGCCGTCCACGCAGGTCGCGCTTTCTGCCCCGCCTGCAAGTGCGGCAAGGCCAAAGCCGCCGACATGGCTGAACACGTCCAGTACCCGCGCGCCTCGGGACAGCCGCTGTGCAAAGGCATGGTTCGGCCGTTGGTCATAGAACAGGCCGGTCTTCTGCCCGCCGGTCAGGTCGGCCAGATAGGTCGCGCCGTTCATCGGCACCTCGATCGGCACGGTGACCGAGCCAGTCAGCACCTTGGTCCGCTCGTCCAGCCCCTCAAGTCCCCGAGCCCGGCCCGAGCCGTTCATCACGATGGTCGAGACGCCCGTGACCTCGGCCAGTGCAGCGGACAGGTCGCCCAGCATCCGGTCGGCCCAGGCCGCGTTGGGCTGGATCACCGCCGCATCGCCGAAGCGGTCGATGACGACTCCCGGCAGCCCGTCCGCCTCGGCATGGACCAGCCGGTAGAACGGCGCGTCGGACAGCCGCTCGCGCATCGCTAGCGCCCGGCGCAAGCGGGCGGCCAGCCATGCGCGGTCGATCTCCGCCCCGGCGTCCTGGTCCATCACCCGCGCGGCGATCTTCGAGTGGACGTTGACCGTCACGACGCCCAAGGCTCCGCGCTCGGCATCCTGCAGCACCGCCATCGCGCCCGGCACCAGCCCCTTCGTGCGGCGGTCCAGCGCCAGTTCGTCGGCATAGACCCAGGGGAATCCATGCCGGATCGCCCGCGCATTCGCCTTGGGCCGCAGGCGCACCACCGGCAGGGCGCGGGCATCACTCGTGTCGGGCAGGTCGGTCATCGGGGTCTCGGGCGTTCGGGGTTCTCCTGCCTCTGACACGCGCGCCGGGGTCCGGCAAGGCTTGCCCCCGTCGAAGGGTTGGCTTGACACTCCCCGACCGCCGCGCCACCTGTCCCCCCGATTACGACCTCGTGAGGGCCCCCATGTCCATTCCCCAGCAGGGCGGCGGCCCGATCGAACAGCGCGAAGAGCTGGCCGAATATGTCGCGTCGGGCGAGAAGCCGCGCGAAGATTGGCGCATCGGCACCGAGCACGAGAAGTTCGGCTTCCTCTGGGACACGCTGAAGCCCCTGCCCTACGAGGGGCCGCGGTCCATCCTTGCCATCCTCGAAGGGCTGCGCGACCGCTTCGGCTGGGCCGAGGTCCGCGAGGGCGACAAGCTGATCGGCCTGTCGCGGAACGGCGCCAGCGTCAGCCTTGAACCGGGTGGCCAGCTGGAACTGTCGGGCGCCCCGGTCGAGACGATCCACGACACCGACGACGAGACCCGCCAGCATCTGGCCGAGGTGAAGGCCGTGACCGAAGGGATGGGCGTCGGCTTCATGGGCCTGGGCGCGGCCCCGATCTGGGATCAGGCACAGATGCCGATGATGCCCAAGGGGCGCTATGCGCTGATGACGCCCTACATGGAAAAGGTCGGCACGCTGGGCACCCAGATGATGTACCGGACCTGCACCGTGCAGGTGAACCTCGACTATGCGTCCGAGGCCGACATGGTGCAGAAGCTGCGCGTGGCGCTGGCCTTGCAGCCGGTGGCGACGGCGCTGTTCGCCAATTCGCCCTTCCTCGACGGCAGGCCGAACGGGATGAAGTCCTGGCGGGCGCATATCTGGCAGAACCTCGACGCGGACCGCACGGGGCTCTTGCCCTTCGTCTTCGAGGATGGCTTCGGCTACGAGCGTTGGGTCGATTACGTGCTCGATGTGCCGATGTATTTCGTCTACCGCGACGGGACATACATCGACGCGCTGGGACAGTCGTTCCGCGACTTCCTGAAAGGCCGCCTGCCCGCACTGCCGGGCGAGGTGCCGACCCTGTCGGACTGGGCCGACCACATGACGACGGTCTTCCCCGAGGCACGGGTCAAGAAGTTCATCGAGATGCGCGGCGCCGACGCCGGTCCCTCAAGCCACCTGAACGCCCTGCCCGCCCTGTGGGTCGGGTTGACCTATGACCAGGGGGCGCTGGATGCCGCGACAGAACTCACCCGCGGCTGGACGCATGAGCAGCGCGAGGGCCTGCGCCGCGCCGCCTCCCGCGACGGGCTGGCGGGCGAGTTTGAAGGTCTGCGCCTGCGGGATCTGGCCGCCGAGACGCTGACGCTGGCCGAGGCGGGGCTGAACGCCCGCGCCCGGCTGCAGAACGGCGTGGACGAGGGGCAGTTCCTTGCTGTGCTGCGCGAGCGGGTGGAACGGGGCGTCACCGCTGCCGACGACCTGCTGACGAAGTATCACGGCGAATGGCAGGGCGACCTGTCGCGCATCTACGCCGACTGCGCCTATTGAAAAGGGGCCGGTTGGTCCGGCCCCCTGTGTTCAGGCATTGCGGCGTTCGTCCATGAACTGGTCGAACTCGGCCTTGTCGCGGGCCTCGCGCAGCTTCTGCAGAAAGTCGAGGAAGGCGCGGTGCTCGTCCTCCAGCCGCTTCAGCGTCTCGTCGCGATAGGCGTCGAAGGCGGCGTTGCCGGTGCGTTCAGTGCGATAAGCCGGGACGTGGCGGCTGCGGCGGGTGCAGGTTCCGAACATGCGTTTGCTCCAGATCATGTAGCCGAGGATGGCAAGGCCGACGGGCCAGGCGAAGACAAGGCCGAGGATCATGGCGGCAAGCCATGCCACCCTGCCCCGCGCGTCCAGCCAGTCGCGGACATGCAGCAAAAGCTGCCGAACGGACTGAACGACGCCTTCTGCGGGCGGATAACTGCGAGGTTCATAGGCTGGGGTCATGAGGATGCTCCGTGAGTCGATGTGAATGTTAATCACATTAACAATGTCGGAGTCCAGAGGGTCTGCGTCAATCCCCCTGCACGAAGAATCTCATTCGATGACGCCAAGGCCCCGCAGGTAGATCAGCACCCCGCTTTCCAGCATCTCGTCGGCCGAGATCGGGCTGCGCGCGCCGGGACGGCCGCGGCCGAACAGCTCGACCACCCCATGGGACATGGCCCAGACATGGTTGGCGACCATGGTCGCCGGCGGACGGCGAGCGGTGGGCAGACGCGCGAACAGCGCCTCGGCGCCCCGGAACAGTGCGGCCTCGGCGGCTTGGGCGGCAAGGGCAAGATCGGCGTTGCCCGAGATCGAAAGGCCCGATTCGAACATCGCCATGTAGAAGCCCGGCTTTTCGGCCGCAAAGCCGAGATAGGCCTCCCCCATCCGCAGGAAAGCCGACAGCGCCGAGGGACGGCCGTCGTCAAAGGCGGCCTCAAGCCGCGCGGCGAAGTCGATGAAGCCCTGCCGCGCGACCTCCTCGAGCAGTTGCTCGCGCCCGGTAAAATGGCGGTAGGGCGCGGCGGCGCTGACGCCCGCCTGCCGCGCGGCCTCGGCCAGCGTGAAGGCTGCCGGTCCCTTTTTCTCGATCAGCGCGACGGTCGCCTGGACGAGTGCCTGCCGCAAGTTGCCGTGGTGATAGCTGTCGCGGGCCACGGGGCGCGGCCCTCAGCGGCCTTCGCCGAAGTAGTCGCCCACGAGGTCGGTCAGCGCCTGCATCAGCGGCTCGGCATCGGGTCCGCTGGTGGTGATGCGAATGGTGCTGCCGCGGGGCGCGACGAGCATCAGCAGGCCCATGATCGAATCACCCGCCACCCGCTCTCCGTCCTTCTCGACCGTGGCGCGGGCATCGAATCGTTCCACCGTCTCGACGAATCGGGCCGAGGCGCGGGCGTGCAGTCCTTTTTCGTTGATGATCCGCAGTTCGCGGCTGAGTTCCGTCACAGCACGGCTCGCTCCGCCGGTTCGGGGGCGTAGAAATCGATATACTTGCGCCCGGCCTCGGCGGCCATGACGGCGGCATCCTCGACCTCAAGGTGGCGCGACTTGGCGAGCTTGACCAGCATGGGCAGGTTCGCGCCGTAAAGAATGCGGCGGCGCGCGGGCAGGCAGGCAGGCATCGACAGGTTCGACGGCGAGCCGCCGAACAGGTCGGTGACGATCACCACCCCGTCGCCGGCATCCACCTCGTTGGCGGCCAGGCAGATTTCGGCCTCCTTGGCGGCGCGGTCGTGGTTTTCCTCAATGGTGACCGCCCTGATTCCACGCTGCGGCCCGACGACGTGCTCGACGGCAGCGACATATTCACGCGCCAGTCCCCCATGCGCGACGATGACGATCCCGATCAACTGCCTTCCACCACTCGCGACGGCTTCTGCGCGGTCGCTTCGCTAGACGCACCCGTTCGCTGCTCGGCCGGCGTCATTTCCGCCGGGCGCAGCACCGAGGCGCGACGTTCCAATTCACGATGCCTTTTAGACACCTGCCAACCCTCTTTCGCAAGCGCGTCGGCGGCAAGCTCGGCCAAGGTGACGGAACGATGCTGTCCGCCCGTGCAGCCGAAGCCAATCGCCAGATGCGCCTTGCCCTCGTCCACCTGCGCGGGCAACAGAAAGAGTATAAGGTCTCGAACCTTCTGGAAAAAGGTTTCGAACCGGGGGTCTGTCGTCACGTAATGCTGAACCGTTGCATTCCTGCCATCCAGTTGCCGCAGGGCGGGTTCCCAATGCGGGTTCGCAAGGAAGCGGCAGTCGAACATCATGTCCAGACCCCGCGGCACCCCCCGCTTGTAGCTGAAGGACTGGACCGACACCGACAGGCCCCGCCCGCCCCGCAGGTCGAAGGCGGCGGCAAGTTCCGCGCGCAGGTCGTGCGGGCTGAGGTCGGTGGTGTCGATCAGCACATCGGCGCGGTTGCGGACGGAATCGAGCAGGTCGCGCTCGGCCGCGATCGCCTCGGCGGGCGTGCCGCCATCGGCCAGCGGGTGGCGGCGGCGGGTTTCGGAATAACGGCGCACCAGCACCTCGGTCGCGCAGTCGAGATACAGCACCTCGGGCGCGAAGGCCGGGTTGCGGGTCAGCGCGTCGATCAGCTCGATCAGGCTGGCGGCGGAAAAGTCGCGGTTGCGCACGTCCAGCCCCAGCGCCAGCGGCACCGGCCGCGCGGGGCCGTCCAGCAGCCGCGGGATCAGCGACAGGGGCAGGTTGTCGATGGCCTCGAAGCCCATGTCCTCGAGCGCATGGATCGCGGTCGAGCGTCCGGCCCCCGACGGCCCCGTGACAAGCACCAGCCGCTGGGCGCCCGGCTCGGCGCTGCCCATCGATTCCATCGCCTGTCCGCTGTCCACGCCAAACCCGTCCATCAGGGCGCCCGCCGTCAGCCGCGCCCGCCGCGCATCAGTTGCATCAGCGCCGGTGCAAGATGCGGGCCGGCCGGTCCCAAGACAAGGGGCAGCGCCAGATCCGAAAGCATGATGCTGCGGGGGGGCGGAAGTCGCCGGGTCTCGGCCTGCCCCAGATCCACCACCTGCGCGATCGCGACCGGCCCTGCCGCCTCGGCCTGCAGGAGGCCGATGCCCCGCGCCTCGATCCGCCCCCGGATCGGGGCGGGGCATTCGGCGACAAGGCTGCTGTCCCGGACCCGCAGGATCACCCGGTCATCCGCCACAAGCCGCGCCCCCATCCCCATCAGCGCCAGCGCCAGCGAAGACTTGCCCGAGCCGGAGGGACCGAGGATCAGCAGCCCCCGCCCGGCGATTTCCACCGCGCTGGCGTGGATCGTGGGGTCATTTCCCTTTTTGGCAGTTAACCGTTTTATCATTGATACCGCTAACGGCAGATGGTTGCGCTAACTCTTGCGATTGCCGGTCTATCTTCATCATTTCGCCATGTTTATAGGGGCGGCAAAGCCGCAGCGCGCGATCCACAGGAGTCCCGGTATGTCACAACCCCGCGTCAACCCGAACTGCAAACTCGAAGATCAGGGCATCCGGGGGCTGGGGGAGGTCCATTACAACCTGCTGGAACCCGCGCTGGTCGAGTCCGCGATCCGACGCGGCGAGGGCAAGCTGGGCCTCGGCGGCGCCTTCCTCGTGTCTACCGGCGCCAAGACCGGCCGCTCGCCCAAGGACAAGTTCGTGGTCCGCACGCCGGGGGTCGAGGATTCGATCTGGTGGGACAACAACCCGCCGATGGAGCCTGAGGCGTTTGACCGGCTTTATGAGGACATGCTGGCCCATATGAAGGGCGGCGAATATTTCGTGCAGGACTTGTTCGGCGGCGCCGACCCCGAACATCAGCTTGACGTCCGCGTTGTCAGCGAACTGGCCTGGCACAACCTGTTCATCCGCCACCTGCTGCGCCGTCCCGAGGCCGAGGAACTGGCGAGCTTCACCCCCGACTGGACGATCATCAACTGCCCGTCCTTCAAGACGGACCCCGAGCGTCACGGCTGCCGCAGCGACACGGTGATCGCGCTGAACTTCGACCGCAGGATGATCCTGATCGCCAACACCGGCTATGCGGGCGAGAACAAGAAGGGCGTGTTCACGCTGCTGAACTACATCCTGCCGGAACGCGGCGTGATGCCGATGCATTGTTCCGCCAACCACGCGCCGGGCGATGAAAGCGACGTGGCGGTGTTCTTCGGCCTGTCGGGCACCGGCAAGACGACGCTTTCGGCGGACCCCTCGCGCGTGCTGATCGGCGACGACGAGCATGGCTGGTCGGACAAGGGCGTCTTCAACTTCGAGGGCGGCTGCTACGCCAAGACGATCAACCTGTCGCCCGAGGCCGAGCCCGAGATCTACGCCACCACCCACCGCTTCGCCACGGTGGTCGAGAACATGGTCTTCGACCCCGACACGCTGGAACTGGACTTCGCCGACGACTCGATCACGGAAAACACCCGCTGCGCCTATCCGCTGGAGGCGATCTCGAACGCGTCCGAAACCGGCATGGCGGGGCAGCCGAAGAACGTCATCATGCTGACCTCGGACGCTTATGGCGTGATGCCGCCGATCGCGCGGCTGACGCCGCAGCAGGCGATGTACCACTTCCTGTCGGGCTTCACCTCGAAGACCCCGGGGACCGAGGACGGGGTGGTGGAACCGCAGCCGACCTTCTCGACCTGCTTCGGCGCGCCCTTCATGCCGCGCCGCCCCGAGGAATACGGGCGTCTGCTGGAAGAGCGGATCGAGAAGTCGGATGCTGTCTGCTGGCTGGTCAACACCGGCTGGACCGGCGGGCCGTTCGGCACGGGCTCGCGGATGCCGATCAAGGCCACCCGCGCGCTGCTGACCGCGGCGCTGGACGGATCGCTGAACAACGTCGAGTTCCGGCGCGACCCGAACTTCGGCTTCGAGGTGCCGGTCTCGGTGCCGGGCGTCGAGGACAAGCTGCTTGACCCGCGCCAGACCTGGGCCGATGGCGCGGCCTATGACGCGCAGGCCGAGAAGCTGAAGGGGATGTTCCGCGAGAACTTCAAGAAATACGAGGACAAGGTGGATCAGGACGTGCGCGACGCGGCGATCTGATTTCGCTTCCAAGCTGATGAAAGGGCGGTTCCGAAAGGAGCCGCCCTCCTCTTTTGCGTCACCGCCGGACCCCGGGATATTTAAGCAAAGAAGAAAGAGCGGAGCCGACGCCACAGCCTGAGCTGGAGAGGCCGGTTGAACCGCAAGGACTTAGGGAGATTTCCCATGCGCTGTTGTGCCAGTTCCTGCTGGCGCAGCTACCTGCGGGAAATCACCGCTTTCGGATGCGGCGCAGCTTGCGGGCGCGGGCGTCGCCGGCCTTGGCGTTCTGGGCGTCGCGGCGGCGCGGCGGCTTGCCGCGGCGGCCCTGCGGACCCTTGGCGATGCTGCGGCCCTCGACCTCGACCAGTTCCAGCGTCAGGCCGCCCGTGGTCGGGATCGCCTCGGCCAAGCGCACCGTGACGCGCTGGCCGATGCCGATCACCATGCCCGTGTCCGAGCCCACGAGCGTCTGCGCGTCGCGGTCATAGTGGAAATACTCGCGTCCGATCTCGCGGATGGGCAGCAACCCGTCGGCCCCCGTCTCGTCCAGCTTGACGAAGGCGCCGAAGCGCTGGACGCCGCTGATGCGCCCCGCGAACTCGGAGCCTACGCGGTCGGCGAGATAGGCGGCGAGGTAGCGGTCGGTCGTGTCGCGCTCGGCCGCCATGCTGCGGCGTTCCGTATCCGAGATGTGCTGGGCGGTGTCCTCCAGCGTCTCGATGTCCTGCGCCGAGAGGCCGTCCTTGCCCCAACCATGCCCCGAGATCAGCGCGCGATGCACGATCAGGTCGGAATAGCGGCGGATGGGCGAGGTGAAATGGGCGTAGTTCTTCAGCGCCAGCCCGAAATGGCCGAGGTTCTCGGCGTTGTAATAGGCCTGCGTCATCGACCGCAGCGTGCTGACGTTGATCAGTTCGTCGAAGTCGGTCCCCTGCGCCTGCGCGAGCAGCCGGTTCAGCTGGCTCGTCTGCAGCACTTGCCCTTTCGCCAGCGCGAAGCCCGAGGCCTCGGCCACGTCGCGCAGGGCATTCAGCTTTTCGGGGCTGGGCTCCTCGTGGACGCGGAACAGCAGCGGGCGGCGCAGGCGGGTCAGTTCCTCGGCAGCGGCGACGTTGGCCAGCACCATGAACTCCTCGATCAGCCGGTGGGCGTCGAAGCGCTCGCGGAAGGCCACGGATTTCACCCGACCATCCGGGGTCAGTTCGATCCGGCGTTCGGGCAGATCGAGGTCCAGCGGCTCGCGCCGCTTCCGCGCGGCCTTCAGCAGTTCGTAGGCCGCAAACAGGGGGCGAATCACGCTGTCCATCAGCGGCACGGCCTGATCGTCGGGATTGCCGTCGGCGGCGGCCTGCGCCTGCTCGTAGGACAGCGAGGCGAGGCTGCTCATCATGCCGCGATGGAAGTCGTGGCCGCTCTTGTTGCCCTGCCCGTCGATCCGCATTCTGACGGCGATCACGGGGCGATCCACGCCCTCGTGCAGCGAACACAGATCGCCCGACAGAACGTCCGGCAGCATCGGCACCACGCGGTCGGGGAAATAGGTGGAATTGCCACGGTGCCGTGCTTCCTTGTCCAGCGCGGATTGCGGGCGGACGTAGTGGGCAACGTCGGCGATGGCGACCCACAGGATCATGCCGCCTTCGTTCCTCGGGTCGTCGTCGGGCATCGCCGCTACGGCATCGTCATGATCGCCGGCGTCCTCGGGGTCGATGGTGACGAGCGGGACATTCCGCAGGTCCTCGCGACCCTTCATGGTCGCGGGGGTCGAGGCGTCGGCCTCGGCCATCACCGCATCAGGGAAGTCGTCGGGGATGCCGTGCTGGTGGATGGCGATCAGGCTGACGGCGCGAGGGGCGGAAGGATCGCCCAGGCGTTCGATGATGCGGGCCTGCGGCAGGCCGATGCGGTTGCGCGACCCGACCTGCTCGGCCTCGACCAGCTCGCCGTCCTGCGCCTCTTGCGTGGCATCGGCCAGAACGCGCCATTGGCGGTCCACGCCCTTGTCGATGGGGACGATCCGCCCGCCCTCGGTTTCCTTGCGGAAGATGCCGACGATGCGGTGGGGCGCGGTGCCGATGCGGCGCATCAGGCGGGCCTGGTACTGGTAGTCCTCGCCCTCGACCTCGGCTAGGCGGACCAGCACGCGCTCGCCCGGCGCGACGGCGGGGTCGGCCTTGCGGGGGGCGAAGAGGATGCGCGGCATGGGCGCGGTGCCTTGCCATTCCAAGGGCTTGGCGAAGATGTCGCCATCGGCGTCGGGGGGCAGGATCTCGACCACGCTGACGGGGGGCAGCTTCTCGTGGTCGCGGTAATGGCGGCGGCGGCGTTCCAGCAGGCCCTCGTCCTCAAGCTCGCGCAGGATGCGCTTGAGTTCGATGCGGTCGCTGCCCTTGATGCCGAAGGCCTTGGCGATGTCACGCTTGGCGGTGGCGTCGGGGTTGTCGGCGATCCAGTCAAGGATCTGCTGGCGGGAAGGGATCTGGACCATGTGTGTCACGCTATCACGCCGCTCGCGGCAGGGTTAGAGGGGAAAGCCTGCGCTTGCCTTTCGGTTTCAAGGCGTGGAGATCGGGTCCATGAATGCCGTGATCTCGCCGGGCTTCCGTCAGACCTCCGACCGCGCCGTGATCGTGGCCTGCGACGCGGGCTACCTGCCCTATGCCTCGGTCGTGGCGGGCCAGCTTGCGGCCAAGGGGCGCGGCTACGACGTGCTGATCGGCTCGCCCGAGCCGCTGGACCTGCCCGATGCGCTGACCCGCGCGGGAATCGGCCATGTCGCCGCCCGCGATGCGGCGCTGGAGGCGGCACTGCCGCTGGACGGGCGGCGATCGGTTGCGACCTACATGGACGTGTTCCTCGCGGGCGCCTTGAGGGGGCGCTGGCGGCGCATCCTCGTGCTGGACGCAGACATATTGTTCGAGCGCGGCGATCCGGGGCGGCTGATGGCGGCGGACATGAGGGGCCATGCCGTGGCGGCGGTGCGCGACAACCGGCAATGGCGGCAGCCGGGCAAGCGGGTACCGGATTTCAAGAAGCTCGGCTGGCCCGCCGCGCCCTATTTCAACGCGGGCGTGGTGATGGTGGACACCGAGGCCTGGGGCCAGCAGGACATGACCGCCCGCTGCGCGGCTTTCGCGCGGACGCATCTGGCCGGACTGGGCCGCGACCAGGCGCTGCTGAATGGCGTCCTGCGCGGCAACTGGGCCGAGATGAGCCCCTTGTGGAACTGGCAGTTCACCTGGGCCTCGGCGCATCTGTCGGCAATGGCCGACCCCTGCCTTGTCCACTTCATCGGGCCGGACAAGCCGTGGTTGAAACGGTCTGAAGGAATCGTGCCGATGCGCTGGCGCGCCCCCTATGCCGCCCTGCCCGGAGCCTCCGAGGGACTGGACCGCCGCCACTGGCCCGAAAAGTGCGGTCTCGGCCGGGCGCTGCTCAGGCAATGGCGAGCGGCGGGGCCGATGCTGGACTACCTGAACCGCTTTCCCGACGAATACGCGCTGCTCGATCCGCGCTAGGCGGCTGCGCCCCGCAGCGCCCGGACCCGCGCGGCAAGGTCGGCCAGATCGTCGTCGGGAATGCCCAGATCGGCCAGATGCGCAACGGTGTTGTAAAGATAATCCGCGTTCGGTCCCCGCCCGCCGCAGGCGAGCGCGATTATCGCCGCCTGCTCGTCAAGGCTGAGGCCGCCGGCATACTGCCCGTGGCCGGGCCGCATGACATAGGTCAGCCCCCGGACCCGGCGGCCATCGGCAAGCGCAAGCGGCAGCAGCATCTCGCGGTAGGCCTGCGTCACCAGCTCGCGGGCGCGGATGGCGTCGATCACCTCGGGCCACAGCGCGTTCTCGACCCGCAGGGCAAGGCCGGTGCAGTCCCGGCCCGGATGCGGTTCCAGCCCGAGGACGAGGCCGGGGCAGGCCTCGGTTCCCCGGTAGGTGACGGACCGCAGGCAGAAGCTGCGCCGCCAGCCGTCGGCCTGGGCGATGACCGATTCCGCCACCGGGAACTCGGGCGCCCACATCAATGAGCCGTAGCCGAAGACCCAGAAGCCGTCATCCATCGCTTGCCCTTTCCCTCGCCTGCAGGTTAGGCGAGAGACGCATGATTTCAAGAGAGGCGCCGTGCGAACACTGGTGATCCTGATGCTGCTGATCGGCGGAACCGTGGCCGGGGCCTGGCTGGGCGGCGAGACATGGCTGGCCCATGAGGCCCAGCGCCGGATCACCGCAGACGGGCGCGTCGGGGCGGCAACAGTGGCGCCGCTGCGCGAGATCGGCCGCATCGGCCTTGGCCTGACGGATGTCGAGGTCACAACTCCCGCAGGCCCGGCCCTGCTGCCCGAGGTCGAGCTTTGGGCGGCCCCGACCTCGCCCACCCAGTTCCACGCGGCCCTGCCGCCCCGGATGACCCTGCCGGTGATGGGGCGCGGCATCGCCGTCACGGCTGAGAATGCCCTGCTGACCCTGCGCGTCTCGCCCGGCAGCGAGATGGCGATCAGCCGCGCCGGAGCCACCAGCGGCCCGGTGACGGTCGAAGGCCGCCCGCTGCTGGCGGCGCTGGAGGCACAGGCGCAGCTTGTGGCGATGGGCGCGGCCGCGCCCCGCGACGCCCGTGCGGCCTATGACCTCGCCGGCGGGCTGCGCGACCTGACCGGCACGAGGCTGCTGCCCCTGCCCCCGGCGCTTGCCGACCGCGCGATCTCGCTGGACGGCGCCGCGCGGGTCTTCCTGACCGCGCCCTTGCGGCAAGGGGCCGATGCCCCCGTGCCCCGACTGGTGGGTCTGACCTCGGACGGGGTGACGCTGACCCTGGGGGACCAATCGCTGCGGCTTGCGGGTAATATCTACGCCGGGGACAACGGCAGGGCGGAGGGCGCGGCCTTCATCTTCACGACCGACGCCCGCCCATGGCTGCAGCTTGCCGCCGACCTGGGCGCGATTCCCGCAGTCACGGTCGCCCTGGCCAACACCGCGCTGGATCAGGTGGCGCAGACCGAGGTCGCGTTGCCGCCCGGCACCCCTGCCCCGCCGGAACCCGCGCGGGGCGAAAAGCGCATCCCGCTGATCTTCCGGGACGGCAAGGTTTTCCTTGGCCCGCTGCCGCTGGGCGACGCGCCGCCCTTCCCGGCCGGCGCCTAGCCTGCGTCCTTGGCCGCCGCCCGGCCGAAGTCGGGGGCAGCGGTGTCCTGCCCGGCCTCGATGATCCCGCGCCGGATCGCGCGGGTGCCGGTGAAATACCTGTGCAGATGCTCGCCGTCGCCCATCCGGATGGCGCGCTGCAGGACGAACAGCTCCTCGGCGAAACGGCCGAGGATATCCAGCGTGGCCTCCTTGTTGTGCAGGAACACGTCGCGCCACATCGTCGGGTCGGATGCCGCGATGCGGGTGAAGTCGCGGAAGCCCGCGGCGGAATAGCGGATGACCTCGGATTCGGTGACGCGCCGCAGGTGGTCGGCGACACCCACCATCGTGTAGGCGATCAGGTGCGGCACATGGCTGGTCACAGCCAGCACGAGATCGTGGTGCGGCGCCTCCATCCTGTCCACGTTGGCACCCATGGCGCGGACCAGCATGGACAGTTTTTCGACCGCAGCCGGGTCGCTGTCCGGCGGGGGTGTCAGCAGCCACCAGCGATTCTTGAACAGCGCGGCGAAGCCCGAGCGGGGGCCGGAATGTTCCGTCCCGGCAAGTGGATGGCCGGGGATGAAATGGACGCCCTCGGGCACATGGGGACCGACCGCGTCGATGACCGACTGCTTGACGGACCCCACGTCGGTCAGGATGGCGCCGGGCGAAAGATGCGGGGCGATCTCGGCGGCGACCTCGCCCATTGCGCCGACCGGGACGGCCAGGACCACGAGATCGGCGCCGTGCACCGCCTCGGCGGCGGTTTCCGTGACCTCGTCCACCAGCCCGATCTCGCGGGCGGTATCTCGCGTCTCGGGCGAGCGGGCATAACCCACGACATGGGCGGCAAGTCCCTGCTCGCGCATGGCCAGCGACATGGACCCGGCGATCAGGCCAAGGCCGATCAGGGCGACGCGCTGGAAGATCGGACCCTCGGTCATCGCGCGGCCGTGAACCGGCCGATCGCCTCGGCCACGCGGCGGCAGGCAGCCTCGTCCCCGACCGTGATCCGCAGGCATTGCGGCAAGCCGTAGCCGCCGACGCGGCGGACGATGATCCCGTCCTCGCGCAGGGCGGCATCGCAGGCAGTGGCGGTGGCCTCGTCAGCAAACCGGGCGAGGATGAAGTTCGCATGCGACGGGTCCGAGGGCACCCCGTGCCGGGCAAGCGCTCCGGCAAGCCAGTCGCGCATCCGGGCGTTCTCGGCCCGCGCGTGGTCCACATGGGCGCGGTCGCGCACGGCGGCCTCGGCCCCTTCCAGCGCGAGGTTCGACAGGTTGAAGGGTCCGCGGATGCGGTTCAGCACGTCGATGATGGGGCGCGGGCCATAACCCCAGCCGACTCGCAGCCCGCCGAGGCCGTAGATCTTGGAGAAGGTCCGCGTCATCACGACATTCGGCAGGCGCGTCGCCAGTTCCGCACCGCCGTCGAAGTCCGCGCCGACATATTCCGCATAGGCCGCGTCGATCACCAGAATGGCTTGCGGAACAGCCAGCGCCAGCCGCTCCAGTTCCGCCGTCCCGATCATCGTGCCGGTCGGGTTGTTCGGGTTGGCGACGAAGACCAGCCGCGTCTCGGGCGTCGCCGCCGCGATCAGGGCGTCGATGTCGGTGGTCCGCTCGCGCTCGGGGGCCTCGACCGGGGTGGCCCCGGCCGCCAGCGCGCTGATGCGGTACATGGAAAAGCCGTGTTCCGTGAACAGCACCTCGGTCCCCGGCCCCGCATAGGATTGGCAGAGGAAATGGATGATCTCGTCGGACCCCACGCCGCAGATGATCCGGTCGGGGTCGAGCCCGTGGACCTCGCCGATTGCGGCCCGCAGCCGCGCGTGGTCGGTCGGAGGATAGCGGTGCATCGCCTGCGCCGCATGGGCCACCGCCTCCCGCGCTTTTTCCGATGGGCCGAAGGGGTTTTCGTTCGAACTGAGCTTCAGCACGTCGCTGCGCCCTGACAGCGTGGCGCTGCCGGCCTCATACAGCGCGATCTCCATGATGCCGGGTTGGGGCGTGACCTGAAGGGGGGGCGTCTGGGTCATGGAGAGGCTCTCGGCTGCGACTGCCGGCGTCTTAGGCAAGCGGGGGCGCGATGGAAAGGGGCTGGGGACCGCGCGGCCCCTGTTGACCCTGCCCGCGCCCGCGCCGACAAGGCGGTCATGCGCCTGTCCGACTTCGACTTCGACCTGCCCGAGCGGCTGATCGCCACCCGTCCCGCCCGTCCGCGCAGTTCCGCGCGGCTGCTGGTCGCGCGTGGGGATTCCATGACCGACGCACGGGTCAGCGACCTGCCCGGTTTCCTGCGACCGGGCGACCTGCTGGTGCTGAACGACACCCGCGTGATCCCGGCCCGGCTGACCGGCACCCGCACCCGCGATTCCGCCCAGGGCCCCGCCACCGCGCGGATCGAGGTCACACTGCTGGAACCCGCCCCCGGTGGCCAGTGGCAGGCGCTGGCCAAGCCCCTGCGCAAGCTGCGGCAAGGCGAGACCATCCGCTTCGGCGAGGCGCTGTCGGCCCGCGTCGAGGCGATCACGGACGCGGGCCTGACCCTGTCCTTCGACGCGACGGGCGAGGCCTTCGACGCCGCGCTCGCTCAGGTCGGCGCAATGCCCCTGCCCCCCTATATCGCCGCGCTGCGCGCGCCCGATGAACAGGACCGCACCGACTACCAGGCCGTCTGGGCCGAGCGCCCCGGCGCCGTCGCCGCGCCCACCGCGAGCCTGCATTTCGACGAACCGCTGCTGGCGGCGCTGGACAAGATGGGCGTCCAGCGGGTCCATGTCACCCTGCATGTCGGCGCGGGCACCTTCCTGCCCGTCAAGACCGACGACGTGAGCCAGCACCGGATGCACGCCGAGCGCGGCATCGTGACGGAGGAAGCCGCCGCCGCGATCAACGCCGCCAAGATGGAAGGCCGCCGCGTGATCCCCGTCGGCACCACCGCCCTGCGCCTGATCGAATCGGCCGCCGACGCGAAGGGCCGCGTCCGGCCCTTCGACGGGCAGACCGACATTTTCATCCGCCCGGGATACGGCTTCCGGGTCACGGACGGGCTGATGACGAACTTTCACCTGCCCAGGTCCACGCTGATGATGCTGGTGTCCGCCCTGATGGGAACCGACCGCATCCGCGCCATCTACGCCCATGCCGTTCACGAGAACTACAGGTTCTTCAGCTACG
Source organism: Paracoccus sp. MC1862 (assembly GCF_016617715.1). NCBI lineage: Bacteria > Pseudomonadati > Pseudomonadota > Alphaproteobacteria > Rhodobacterales > Paracoccaceae > Paracoccus > Paracoccus sp. MC1862. The sequence goes on from NZ_CP067225.1 coordinate 1,939,749, forward strand.
GCGACGCCTCCCTGCTGCTGCCCGAGGAATCATGCTGACCGTCCTGCGCTCGACCTGGCCCCTGCTGCTGGGCATTCTGATGCTGATGGTCGGCAACGGGATGCAGGGCACGCTGCTGGGCATCCGCGGGCAGATCGAGGGCATCCCGACCACCCAGATGTCCGTCGTCATGGCGGGCTATTTCGGCGGCTTCGTGCTGGGCAGCCGGATCGTGCCGGGGATGATCCAGCGCGTGGGCCATGTGCGGGTCTTCGCGGCGCTCGCCTCGCTGATCTCGGCGGTGCTGATCGTTTATGCCGCCATCCCGCACTGGATCGCCTGGGCGCTTCTGCGGCTGCTAATCGGCTTCTGCTTCTGCGGGGTCTACATCACTGCCGAAAGCTGGGTGAACGCCAGCGCCGCGAACGAGACGCGCGGCCAGGCCATGTCCACCTATTTCATCGTGCAGATGCTGGGCCTCGTCAGCGGGCAGGTGCTGATGAACGTGGGCGATCCGGGCGGCTGGATGCTGTTCGTCATCCCCTCGGTGCTGGTGTCGGTGGCCTTCACCCCGATCCTGCTGGCGCAGGTCCCCGCGCCCCGTTTCGAGACCATCAAGCCGATGAGCATACGGCAGCTTTACCGCGCCTCGCCGCTGGGCTGCGTCGGCATCTTCCTGATCGGCGGGGTCTTCGCGGCCGTGCTGGGGATGGGCGCGGTCTGGGCGGCGACCATCGGGATGTCCGTGCGCGAGATCTCGGCCTTTGTCGCGGCGATCTGGATCGGCGGGCTTTTCGCGCAATATCCCATCGGCTGGCTGTCGGACCGGCTGGACCGGCGGGTGCTGATCACGGTGCTGGCGGTCTTCGGCACGGGCGTTGCGGCGGTCGTCGCGGCAAGCGAAATCGGCATCTGGGGCTACCTGCTGGCCGCGGCGCTGGTCGGCGGGGTCGCAAACCCGATCTATGCGCTGCTGATCGCCTATACCAACGACTTCCTCGACACCGCGGACATGGCGGCGGCCTCGGCGGGGCTGCTTCTCATCAACGGGATGGGATCGGTCTTCGGGCCGATCCTGACCGGCTGGCTGATGGCCGTCATCGGGCCGGAAGGCTTTTGGGTCTATATCGCCGTCCTGCTGGGGGCGCTGAGCCTTTACGGCGGCTGGCGGATGACGCAGCGCGCCACCCCCGATGTCGACCAGAGCTTTGCGGTCCTGTCGCCCAGCGCCACCACCTTCGCCGTCGAGACCGCGCTGGCCGAGGCCGGCGACAGCACCCCCACATCGCAGGAGAGCACGCCATGACCACCGAAGTCACGCCGGCCGGGATCATCCGCTTCTGGATCGACGAGGTCGGCCCCAAGGGCTGGTACAGCCAGAGCGACGATCTGGACCGGACGGTGCGCGACCGCTTCATGGCCGCCTGGATCGACGCCCCCCGGCTGGCGGCGGAATGGGCGGGCACGGCCGAAGGGACGCTGGCCGCGCTGATCCTGACCGACCAGTTCCCGCGCAACATGTTCCGAAACGACGCGCGGGCCTATTCGACCGACCCATTGGCGCTGCGCATCGCCATCGACGCAATAGACGCAGGCCACGACCTTGCCACTCCCGAACCCGCGCGGCAGTTCTTCTACCTGCCCTTCGAACACAGCGAGCAGCTGCCCGACCAGCAGCGCGCCGTCGAGCTTTTCGCCGAACGGATGCCCGGCGAGAACCAGATCCATGCCGAGATCCACCGAGACACCATCGCCAAGTTCGGCCGCTTCCCTTGGCGCAACGAGGCGCTGGGCCGCATCCCGACCGAGGCCGAGCGGATGGTGATGGAGGCGGGCGGCTACGGCGCGCTGGTTTCGGGCAAGCTGTCGCTTGCCGATCTGCCCTGAGCCTGCAAATCTGATACGACGCCCCGCAGGAGGTTCCGATGGCACAAGATTTCGACGTAGTGGTGATCGGGTCAGGCCCCGGCGGATATGTTTGCGCGATCCGCGCAGCGCAGTTGGGCCTCAAGGTCGCCTGCGTCGAACGCGAGCATCTGGGCGGCATCTGCCTCAACTGGGGCTGCATCCCGACCAAGGCCATGCTGCGCTCGGCCGAGGTGTTCCATCTGTTCGAGCGGGCCAAGGACTTCGGCCTGAAGGCGGGCGAGTTCGGTTATGATCTGGACGCTGTGGTTCAACGCTCGCGCGGGGTCGCCAAGCAGTTGGCGGGCGGCGTTGGGCACCTTCTGAAGAAGAACAAGGTCACAGTGGTGATGGGCGAGGCGAAGCTGACCGCGCCCGGCAAGGTTTCGGTGAAGACCGACAAGGGCGTTGAGGAACTGGCGGCCAAGTCCATCGTGCTGGCAACTGGCGCGCGGGCGCGTGAACTGCCGGGGATGGAAGCCGACGGCGAACTCGTCTGGACCTACAAGCACGCGCTGGTGCCCAAGCGGATGCCGAAAAAGCTGCTGGTGATTGGCTCAGGCGCCATCGGAATCGAGTTCGCCAGCTTCTTCAACACGCTCGGCGCCGACACCACCGTGGTCGAGGTCATGGACCGCGTGCTGCCCGTTGAGGATGCCGAGATCAGCGCCTTTGCGAAAAAGCAGTTCGTCAAGCAGGGCATGAAGATCATGGAGAAATCCACGGTCAGGAAGCTCGACCGCAAGGGCGGGACCGTGACCGCCCATATCGAGGCGGGCGGCAAGACCGAGACGCATGACTTCGACACGGTGATCTCGGCCGTGGGCATCGTCGGCAATGTCGAGGGGCTGGGGCTGGAGGAACTGGGCGTCAGAATCGACCGCACCCATGTCCTGACTGACGAATACTGCCGCACGGGGGTCGAGGGCCTTTACGCCATCGGCGACGTCGCGGGCGCACCCTGGCTGGCCCACAAGGCCAGCCATGAAGGCGTGATGGTGGCGGAACTGATCGCGGGCAAGCACGTGCATCCGGTCAAGCCCTCGAACATCCCCGGCTGCACCTATTGCCAGCCGCAGGTGGCCTCGGTCGGGCTGACCGAGGCCAAGGCCAAGGAACTGGGCCACGAGGTCCGGGTCGGCCGCTTTCCCTTCATGGGCAACGGCAAGGCCATTGCCTTGGGCGAGCCCGACGGCATGGTGAAAACGGTGTTCGACGCCAAGACCGGCGAGCTTCTGGGCGCCCACATGGTCGGTGCGGAAGTAACCGAACTGATCCAGGGCTACACGGTCGGCAAGACGGCGGAACTGACCGAGGAAGACTTCATGCACACCGTCTTCCCGCATCCGACGCTAAGCGAGATGATGCATGAATCGGTGCTGGACGCCTACGGGCGGGTGATCCATTTCTGAAGTTGCCCCGGGTAAGCGAAGGCGCCCCCCTGCTTGCCGCAGCATTCGCTTTCAAGGGATGTGATCCTGCGCCATCACGCGGCGCAGGCTGTCGTCGGCTCGGAGTCACGATGACGGGGAAAGATGCTGTCAGCCGATGTGTTCTGGAACACGCCCACGATGATCCGGCAACAAGACGCATCATGCAGGCAGTTCCCATCCCCTGACGGCGATCGCATCCTGCGGCGGCAGGATCAGGTCAGCAGCCAAGGGACATGCAGATGAGGCTTCCGATCCTCGCCCTGCTGGTCAGCGCTGCGCCGCTGGCGGCAGAGCCGCTCTTGCCTCCTGCGGGAGGGGCCTATGACAGCCAGCTGAGCGGCGCCTATGCGCCGCCGCCGGGCACACGGATCGTCAGCCGCGACCGCAAGGACCCGCCCGCAACCGGGCTTTACAACATCTGTTACGTCAATGCCTTCCAGACCCAGCCGGACGAGACGGCATGGTGGCTTGCAACCCACCCCGGCCTGATCCTGCGCCGCGACGGCCTGCCCGTCGAGGATAGAAACTGGCCGGGCGAGTTGCTGCTGGACACGGGTTCGGCCAGCAAGCGCAAGGCGCTGCTGGTTGTCATGACTCCCTGGCTGCAGGGCTGCGCCGCTGCCGGGTATGACGCCATCGAGGCTGACAATCTCGACAGCTTCTCACGGTCGGGCGGGCTGCTCACGGCGGCCGACAATCTCGATTTCGCCCGCATGTTGAATGAACGGGCGGCTGCGCTGGGCCTTGCCTCGGGGCAGAAGAACGCGGTCGAACTGGGAAGGGCGGGCCGTGCAGCGGGCTTCGGCTTTGCCATTGCCGAATCCTGCGAGGTCTTCGGGGAATGCGACAGCTATGCGGAGGTCTATGGTCCGCGTGTGCTCGAAATCGAATATACCGACACGCCCCGAGCGGCTTTCGAACGCGCTTGCCGCGAACGGGGCCGGACCGGATCGGTCGTGCTGCGCGACCGGGAACTGGCTCCGGCAGGCGCGCCGGGCCATCATCACGAGACCTGCCGCTGAATCTTCGCTTAGGCTTCTCGGCAGCCCGTGCACGCGGACTGCCCTCGTTGCGTCGAGCGGCGGAGCGACGTGCCCTTCTTACGGCTACCGCTCGCTGTCTCGCTGCCGCCCGGACGACACCGCCGCTGGCAGACAGGCCATCCACGCGCCGCCGCAAGAGGTCCAGCCATCCTGCAAAGGGTGCGCGGCTTTCCTCTCCAGCAATGCCGCCGAAGACCGGCGATCATGCAGCTTTCCTTCAGGCCCGGGACCGCCCCCGTCTCACCCCAGCGCATACCCCGTCCCGCGCACGGTCCGCACCGGGTTCGTCCCGCCGTTCGCCATCAGCGCCTTGCGCAGCCGGCCTACGTGGACGTCGATGGTGCGGCTGTCCACGTAGATGTCGCGGCCCCAGACGCGGTCCAGCAACTGCTCGCGGGTCCAGACGCGGCCAGGACGTTCCATCAGCGTGGACAGCAGGCGGAACTCGGTCGGGCCGAGGTGCAGGGGCTGACCTGCGCGGAAGACGCGGTGTTCACCGGAATCAAGCAAGATGTCCTCGAAGCTGAGGCGCTCGCCCATGGTCGTGGGGCGGGTACGGCGCAACTGGGTGCGGACGCGGGCCATCAGTTCGACCACGGAATAAGGCTTCACCACATAGTCGTCGGCACCGGTTTCCAGGCCGCGGACGCGATCGCCCTCGTCGGAACGGGCAGACAGCATGATGATGGGGATGTGACGGGTGCCGGGGTCGGCCTTGACGCGGCGGCAGATCTCGATCCCCGAGACATTGGGCAGCATCCAGTCCAGCACCATCAGGTCGGGCGCTTCCTCGGAGACCAGCAGCATGGCCTCGTCGCCGGTCTCGGCCTCGACCACGCGGAAGCCCTCGGATTCGAGGTTGTAGGTCAGGACCTCGCGCTGGGCGCCCTCGTCTTCGACCAGAAGGACACAGGGTTGCTGAACACTCATCTCGGACTCCTTTCGCCTTGGGTGGCTTGCGCGTCAGCCCCACCTGCCGGGGGTGGCGGGATCGACCGGCTCGGTTGTGACGTTGTCGCCCTTGGGGCGGGGATCCTCGGGCAGCTCGCCCGAGACGAGATACAGCACCTGCTCGGCGATCGAGGTCGCGTGGTCGCCCATGCGCTCGATGTTCTTGGCGATGAAATGCAGGTGCATGCAGGTCGTGATGTTGCGCGGGTCCTCCATCATGTGGGTCAGGAACTCGCGGAAGAGCGCGTTGTACATCTGGTCGACCTCGAGGTCGCGGGCGCGCACGTCGGCGGCCAGCGCCGCGTCGCGCTGGACATAGCTGTCCAAAGCGTCGCGCAGCATCTCCTCGACCGTGGTGGCCATCCGGCGCAGCGACAAGCCGCTGCCGGGGATCACCGGCAGCTGCGACAGCTGATTGGTGCGCTTGGCGATGTTCTTGGCATAGTCGCCCACCCGTTCCAGCGCGGCCGCGATCTTGATGACCGACAGCACCAGCCGCAGGTCGGTCGCGGTGGGCGCCCGCAGCGCGATCAGGCGGGCGGCGGATTCGTTGATCTGCGCCTCGAGCTGGTCGATGGCGCGGTCGCGGCGGCGGATTTCCTCGGCCAGTTCCTCGTCGCGGGTTTCCAGCGCGTGGCCGGCTTCGGAAATCGCCGCCTCGACCATGCCGCCCATGCGCATGACCTCGGCCTGGATGCTTTCCAGGTCGCGGTCGAAGGCCGAAAGGATATGCTTGTCCCTGTGCATCATGCCCCCTTCTCAGCCGATCCGGCCGCTGATGTAGCTTTCCGTCCGCGGATCGCGCGGGCGGGTGAAGATGTCGTCGGTGTCGGCGTATTCGACCAGGTTCCCCAGGTGGAAGAACGCCGTCTTCTGGCTGACGCGGGCGGCCTGCTGCATCGAGTGGGTGACGATCACCACCGAGAAGGTCGCGCGCAGCTCGTCGATCAGTTCCTCGACCTGCGCCGTGGCGATGGGGTCCAGCGCCGAGCAGGGCTCGTCCATCAGCAGCACCTCGGGGGCGGTAGCGACGGCGCGGGCGATGCACAACCGCTGCTGCTGACCGCCCGAGAGGCCGGTTCCGCCTTCCTGCAGGCGGTCCTTGACCTCGTTCCACAGGGCGGCGCCGCGCAGGGCCTTTTCAACGATCTCGTCCAGTTCGGCCCGGTTGCGGGCCAGCCCGTGGATGCGGGGGCCGTAGGCCACGTTGTCATAGATCGACTTGGGGAAGGGGTTCGGCTTCTGGAACACCATGCCGACGCGGGCGCGGAGCTGGACCGGGTCCACGCGGCGGTCATAGATGTCCTCGCCGTCCAGCAGCATCCGGCCCTCGACGCGCGCCACGCTGATCGTGTCGTTCATCCGGTTCAGGCAGCGCAGGAAGGTGGACTTGCCGCAGCCCGAAGGGCCGATGAAGGCCGTCACCGTCTTGTCCAGCAGGTCGACGCTGACGTCCTTGATGGCGTGCTTGTCGCCATAGAAGACCTGCACGTCCTTGCACTGGAACTTGATCTCCCGCGCGTCGATGTCCACCGTTCGCTCCGCCAATCGCATGTCGTTCATGATGTGGTCCTTTGTTCCGGGACTTACCAGCGGCGCTCGAACTTGCGGCGCAGGGTGATGGCCAGAAGGTTCATCGCCAGCAGGAAGACCAGCAGCACGATGATCGCGCCCGAAGCCCGTTCGAAGAAGGCGGGGTCCGCGCGCTGGGTCCAGTTGAAGACCTGCACCGGCAGGGCCGAGGCGGGCTCGAAGAAGCCTTCCGGCGGGGCAGAGGGGTAGGTGGTGACAAAGGCCACCATGCCGATCAGCAGCAAGGGCGCGGTTTCGCCCAGCGCCTGCGCCAGCCCGAGGATGGTGCCGGTCAGGATGCCCGGCATTGCCAGCGGCAGGACATGGTGGAACATCGTCTGCATCCGCGAGGCCCCGACCCCCAGCGCCGCGTCCCGGATGGAGGGCGGCACCGCCTTCAACGCCGCGCGGGTCGAGATGATGATCGTGGGCAGCGTCATCAGCGTCAGCACCAGCCCGCCGACGATGGGCGCCGAACGCGGCAGGCCCATGAAGTTGATGAAGGCCGCAAGGCCGAGGATGCCGAAGACGATCGAGGGCACCGCGGCGAGATTCGAGATGTTGACCTCGATCGCGTCGGTGAGCCGGTTCTTCGGCGCGAACTCTTCCAGATAGATCGAGGCCGCGACGCCGATGGGCAGCGCCAGCACCAGCACGATCAGCATCATGTAGAACGATCCCAGGATCGCGACGCCCAGGCCCGCGGCCTCGGGCCGGTTGTCCGAACTGTCGGTCGAGGTGATGAAGTCCCAGTTGAACTGCGTGCGCAGATCGCCCCGCTCCTGCAGCCCCATGGCGAGGTCATATTGCGCGACCGAAGTCTTGGCGTCGATGGCGGCGGATTCGCGGGTGACGCGGCCCTTGAACATCCCGTCCACGCGGGACGAGGTCATGGCAGGCACCTCGACCACGCTGCCGACCAGATCGGGGTTCGCCAGCACCGCGTCACGCAGATCGGCGCGCGCCTGCGACGAGAAGAAGCTGGAAAGGTCGCGGTCGCCCAGCCCCTCGACCTCGATGCCGTTCTGCTCGACATAGGCGGCAAGCGAGTTTTCCAGCAGCTTGCCGTAGCCCATCGTCAGGACCTTCTGCATCTCGGCCGGATCGCGGTTGCCGGCCGGATCGACCACTTCGGCCTCGATGGCGACGGGGATGCGGGCATAGGTCTGGAAGAAGGCGCTGCTGCCGTCGCGGAAGATTGTGAACAGCAGGAACATCAGCGCGGCCATGGCGATCGCGATGGCGATCACGCCATAGGCGCGGAACCGCCTTTCCGCTGCGTTGCGGCGTTTTGTGCGTGCGTCCTCGACCAGCAGCGACTTGCGGGCGGGCGCGGCAGGCGGGCTCACCGGCCGGGGCGGCTGCGAGGCGGCGTCGGTCATTCGTACTGCTCCCGGTATTTCCGCACGATGTAGAGGGCGAGCACATTCAGCCCCAGCGTCATGACGAACAGCGTCAGGCCAAGGGCAAAGGCCACCAGCGTCTCGGGGCTGGCAAAATCGTTGTCGCCGGTCAGCTGGCCCACGATCTTGACGGTGATGGTGGTCATCGCCTCGAAGGGGTTGAGGTCCATCCGGGCCATCGCGCCCGCGCCGAGGACGACGATCATCGTCTCGCCGATGGCGCGGGACGCGGCCAGCAGCACCGCGCCGACGATGCCCGGCAGGGCGGCGGGGACCACCACCTGGCGGATGGTTTCGGAGGGTGTCGAGCCCAGCGCCAATGACCCGTCCCGCAGCGACTGCGGCACGGCGTTGATGATGTCGTCGGACAGTGAACTGACGAAGGGGATCAGCATCATCCCCATCACCAGCCCCGCCGTCATCACCGATGAGCCGCTGTTGCCCAGCCCCAGCGGCTGCGCGATCCAGTCCCGCAGCAGGGGGCCGACCGTGACCAGCGCGAAAAGGCCGTAGACGATGGTGGGGATGCCGGCCAGCACCTCGATGGCGGGCTTCACGACGGACCGGACGCGGGGCGTCGCGTATTCCGACATGTAGATGGCCGCATAAAGGCCGATCGGCACCGCGACCAGCAGGGCGATGAACGAAATGTAGAGCGTGCCCCACAGCAGCGGCAGCATCCCCAGCCGGGACCCGCCGCCGAAGCTGGGCGTCCATTCCGTGCCGAAGAAAAAGTCCTGCCAGGGATACATCTGGAAGAAGCGCGCCGATTCGAAGACCAGCGACAGCACGATCCCGACGGTTGTCGCGATGGCGATCAGCGAGCAGACGATCAGGATGCCGCGGACGATCCGTTCGACCGCGTCGCGGGCACGGAACTCGGGCGCGACCCGCGACAGCGAAAAGGCAAGCCCTGCGAGGGCAAGGGCCAGTGCGGCCCACATCAGCCAGCCCGGCCCCTCGAGGAAGCGCGCCACCGCCAGCAGCAGCAGGGCGGGAATCGCGGTGAACAGCACGACGTTCCAGCCGTGATAGGTGGGGCGCGAATGCAGCACGCGGGTGTTGCCTTCGACCATACGGATCGAGCGGCTTCGTCCCAGCAGGAAGCCTGCTGTGGCTAGGGCAAGGACGGCGATCATTATCCAGAAGGGCGGCATCGGACCTCGGGCTCGCGGCGGAAAACCGGCTGGGCAGCCGTGATGATCGTGAAGGGGGCGGGCCGTCGGCGGCCCGCCCGTGCAGCGTCAGGCGGGGCTCAGTTGGCGCCCATCACCGTTTCACCGGCGACGGCCTGCTGGACGGTGGCCAGTTCCGGGTCTGGCACCAGACCGTATTCGGACAACGGGCCGCCGGGACCGGCGATGGCGTCCGAGACGAAGAACTCGGCGTATTCCTTCAGGCCGGGGATCACGCCGATGTGGGCCTTCTTGACGTAGAAGAACAGCGGGCGCGACACCGGGTATTCGCCCGAGGCGACGGTTTCGACCGAAGGCGAGACGCCGTTGATGGTGGCGACCTTCAGCTTGTCGGTGTTGTTCTCGTAAAAGGACAGGCCGAAGATGCCGATGCCGTTGGGGTTGCTGCCGATGCGGGCCAGCGTTTCGGTGTAGTCGCCGTCGATGTCGACCGAGCGGCCATCGGTGCGCAGCGTGACGCAGGCCTCCTCGGCGGTGTCCTCGTCGGACATGGCGGTCATCGCTTCCAACGCGCCAGATTCCTCGCAGCCGGCGGCCATGACCTTCTCTTCGAACACTTCACGGGTGCCGTGCTTGGTGCCGGGGACGTAGACGGTGATTTCCTGCGTGGGCAGGCCTGGGTTCACGTCGGCCCAGGTGGTGGCGGGGTTGGCCGCCATCTGGCCGTCGACGACGACCTGGGCGGCCAGCGCCTTGTAGACATCGGCGGGCGTCAGCACGAAATCCGGGCCGCTGATCGACGAGGCGAAGACGATGCCGTCATAGCCGAACTGCACTTCCATGATGTCGGTGACGCCGTTTGCCTGGCACTCGGCCAGTTCGGCCTCGCGGATCGGGCGCGAGGCATTGGCGATGTCCAGCGTGTTCTCGCCCACACCGGCGCAGAACTGCTTGAGACCGGCGCCGGTGCCGCCACCTTCGACGACGGGGGCGGTGAAATCCATGTTCTCGGCGAAGGCTTCAGCCACGATCGTCGAATAGGGCAGGACGGTGGACGAACCCGCGACCTGGATCTGGTCGCGTGCGGCGGCCGCCGTGGCCGAGACAGCCAGGATTGCGAGGGCCGAGGCAGAGAATTTCATGGTGTTCATTGGCAGCTCCTGCGGTGTGGGCCATGAAGGCCTGCAACCGGTTAGACCCCTTGCATGTCAGTCATGTGACAGAAATACGGCATCGGCGTGAAGTGCCTATGCGCCAGACGCATGACGGACGTGATCAGGCGCTGCCCCCGATTCGCCGAAAACGAAAGGGACCGGCGCTTCCGCCGATCCCGAAACATGCCGGTCAAGCGGCCCGATGGTGGCCGGTCGCGGCGTCACTGGGTAAGACGCTCGATCTCCTCCTTCAACCGCAGTTTCTCTTTCTTCATGGTCGAGATGCTGAGGTCGTCCGTCCCCGGCGCCCGCTGGGCGCGTTCGACTTCGTCCGAGAGAACCTGGTGTTTCCTGCGCAGTTCCGCGACATGCGACTGAACCGACATTCTTTTACTCCTTCTCTGGGGTCGAGAAGGGCAGTGCAGCACGATTCGCCCGCACTGTCACGCCGCTCATGAAGGTTTGATGTCGATGGCGGCCCCGTGCCGCAGCACTGCCTGCGCGGCGGGCGTCAGGTCCTCTGCGTCCCGCTCATGCGCCGGTTTTCCGTGCAGGACGAAGGGCGAAAGCAGCCGCAGCGGACCCCGCGCGCCCTTGCAGGCCGAGACGATCACCCGGCCGGCTTCGCGGCCCTGCCGGGGGGCGACGGGCAGGATGGCAGCCGCCCCCGCCCGACCGGAAAGGGCGGCCAGAATCCGGTCCAGCGCCTCGGCCCGGTGGATCAGCGTCAGCCGGCCGCCGGGGGCCAGCCGGCGCAGCCCCGCGTCGATCCAGGCTTCCAGCGGCGTATCCTCGTGCCGCGCATGGGCGCGGCTGTCGTCGGGGGCGCGGGTGCCCGCGGCGAAGAAGGGCGGGTTGGCGATGACATGGTCGAAGAGCTCGGCCCGCAGCCCGGCTGGCATGGCGGCAAGATCGCCCGTGACGATCCGCGCCGCAATGCCCGTGGCAGCGGCATTGTGCAGCGCGAGTTCCGCAAGCGCCTCCTGCCGCTCCAGCCCGGACAGGGCCACGCCCGGCACCCGCGCGCCCAGGCAGAACAGCGCGGCCCCTGCCCCGCAGCCCAGTTCCAGCACCCTCTGGACCGGCTGCGCGGGACAGGCGGCGGCCAGCATCACCGCGTCCGCCCCCGCGCGATAGCCCCGCGCGGGCTGCCGCAGCAGAAGCCGCCCGCCCAGAAAGGCGTCGTCGCGCGTCATTCCAGCCCGTGGTCCCGCAGGATCGCCGCGGCCATGAAGTGATCGCGGTCCACCACCATCAGCCGGCGCGGCAGGATGCCGATCGAGCCTTCCAGCACGCTCATGTGCTGATCGAACTGGAAGGCCATGATTCCCTCGGCCGCCAGCAGATCGGCGGCCCGGACCATGGTCAGCGGATCGGTAGTGCGCAGGACTTCCCTCATCGCCGCCACGCTATGGCGCGGTTGCGAAACTGTCCACGACATGGCAAGGGGCGCGACGAAAAGGGGTGCTCTCATGGGTGTGAACGAAACCGTGGCGAAACCGCTGGACCTCCTGGCCGCACTGCTGGCCGAGGACATGAGGGCGGTGGACGCCCTGATCCGCAGCCGGATGGAAAGCCGCCACGCCCCGCGCATCCCCGAGGTCACGGCACATCTGGTCGGCGCCGGCGGCAAGCGCCTGCGGCCCCTTCTGACCATCGCCGCTGCCCGCTTGCTGGGATATCAGGGCACGCATCACCAGTTGCTGGCCGCGACGGTCGAGTTCATCCACACCGCGACCCTGCTGCATGACGACGTGGTGGACGAAAGCCGCCAGCGCCGGGGCCGTCCGACCGCGAACCTTCTGTGGGACAACAAGTCGAGCGTTCTGGTCGGCGACTATCTTTTCGCCCGCAGCTTCCAGTTGATGACCGAGACGGGCAACATGCGGGTCATGTCGATCCTGTCCAACGCCTCGGCCGTGATCGCCGAGGGCGAGGTGCTGCAACTGACCGCCGCGCAGGACCTGAAGACCGACGAGGACATCTACCTGCAGGTCGTCCGCGGCAAGACCGCCGCGCTGTTTTCGGCCGCGACCGAGGTCGGCAGCGTGATCGCGGGCGGCACCGATGCGCAGGTGCAGGCGCTTTACGATTACGGCGACGCGCTGGGGATCGCCTTCCAGATCGTCGATGACATCCTCGATTACAGCGGCACGGCCGAGGTCATCGGGAAAAATATCGGTGACGACTTCCGCGAGCGCAAGCTGACGCTGCCGGTCATCAAGGCGGTGACCAAGGCCGACACCGGGGAACGCGCCTTCTGGCAGCGCACCATCGAAAAGGGCGACCAGCGGGACGGCGACCTTGAGCAGGCGCTGTCGATCCTGGCCCGGCACGGCGCCATCGAGGCGGCGCGGGCCGATGCGCTGGACTGGGCCGCGCGCGGGCGCAAGGCGCTGCAGGCGCTGCCGGAGGGAGAGATCCGCGGGCTGTTGGCGGAACTCGCGGATTTCGTGGTCGCGCGGGTGGCGTGAAGATGGGGGCTTTGCCCCCGGCCTTCGGCATGAATGGGTCCCACCCCCATTCATCCCAGGATATTTGAACGAAGAAGAACCCGCTCATGAGAAAGGCCCGGCACGGCGACCGGGCCTTGTCGGTTGGCAGTCTGCCTCAGTTATAGGCGTTCTCGCCGTGGGTCGTCAGGTCGAGGCCCTGCCGCTCGTCACTGGCCGAGACGCGCAGGCCGATGGTCATGCGGATCAGATGGGCGGCGGCAAAGGACACCGCGCCCGACCAGGCGATGCAGAGGATGACGCCCAGCGCCTGCACCCAGACCTGCGGACCCATCGCATAGCCCTCCAGCCCCGTGCCGCCCAGCGAGGGCGCGACGAAGACCCCGGTCAGGATGGCGCCCACGATGCCGCCCACGCCGTGGATGCCGAAGACGTCAAGGCTGTCGTCGATCCCGATGCGCCGCTTCAGCGAGACCACCACCCAGAGGCAGGCAAGCCCTGCCACGATCCCGATCGCGATCGCGCCCATCGGACCCACGAAGCCCGCCGCCGGGGTGATCCCGACCAGCCCCGCGATGGCGCCCGAGACCCCGCCCAGCAGCGAGGGATGCCCGCGCATGACCCACTCGCCCCCGGCCCAGGCCAGCGCCGCCGCCGAGGTCGCCACGACCGTGTTGATGATGGCCAGCGCCGTCAGCCCGTTGGCTTCGAGGTTGGACCCTGCGTTGAAGCCGAACCAGCCGATCCACAGCAGGCAGCCGCCGATCATCGTCATGGAAAGGTTGTGCGGCGCCATCGGCTCGCGCCCATAGCCGAGGCGCGGCCCCGCGACCATCGCCGCGACCAGCCCGGCCACGCCCGCATTGATGTGGATGACGGTGCCGCCCGCGAAGTCCAGCGCGCCATGGGCGAACAGGTATCCGCCGCTCCACCAGACCATGTGGGCCATCGGCAGGTAGGACAGGAAGAACCAGATCGTGACAAAGGCGAGGATGGCGGGGAACTTCAGCCGCTCGGCCGTGGCCCCGACGATCAGCGCGGGCGCGATGCAGGCAAAGGCCATCTGGAAGGCCACAAAGGCGTATTCCGGGATCTGGACGCCCGCCGTGAAGGTGTCGACCAGCGAACCCGGGGTGACGCCGGCCAGGAAGGCCTTGCCCAGACCGCCGATGAAGGGGGTCAGCGGGCCTGCCGCATCCCCCTCGGCCCCGGTGAAGGCCAGCGAATAACCGGCGACGACCCAGAGGATCGACATGATCGCGAAGACCGACAGCACCTGCATCAGCACCGACAGCACGTTTCGCGACCGCACCAGCCCGCCGTAGAACAGCGCGAGTCCCGGCAGCGTCATCATCATCACCAGCACCGCCGAGATCATCACCCAGGCCGTGTCGCCCTTGTCCATCACGGGCGCAACCTGTGCCAGGACGGGCATCGCGCTGGCGGCCAGGAAGGCCAGAGCAAGCGCCGCGCCGGTGGTGCATGGTTTGCGGAAGGCTCTTGTTCCATGGCCCGCAGGCCGTGCGCTCGAAAGGGGTAAGATCTGGCTCATCGGCATGTCCTCGTCGCTTGCGGCAGGCCATTGCGCCGGCCCGCCCATGAGCCCGATCACGCGGCAACTGCCCGTTCCGCGTCCAGCAGCAGGCGGATTTCGGCCGGCATCAGGCGGGTTCTGCCCGCCATTCCGGCAGATTTTGCGGAAAATGCGCGATAAAACGGCAGGTCACGTCTGGGTGCGCAGGCCCAGGCGCCGTGTTCTCAAGCGAGGGCAACTGCTATATGTGGGCGGACGAAAAGGCCGGGAAACGGCCCATTGGATGCAGGCATGAAGAAACCCGACAAGCCCCGGCGCCTTGCCGCCGACCGGCGCTATGCCGCCCCCTCTGACGCACAGGCGCCCTCGGGCGGCGGGCTGCCGCCGCAGCAGGCGCAGCGCCGCGCCCCGCCCAAGCGTCCGGCCCGGCGCGGCAACTTCGTCACACGCGGCGTTGCCGGCACGGTGTCGCTGTTCTGGCGCGTTGTCTGGGGCTCGTTCTGGCGGACGGGCGCGACGCTTGCACTGATCCTCGGGCTGACGGTCGCCTATTACTATTCCACCCTGCCCGACCCGCAGGCACTGTTCGACGGACGCGCCCGCGGATCAGTCACGATGCTGGACCGCGACGGCCGCGTCTTCGCCTGGCGCGGGGAAACCTACAACACCACTAGCGGCGACCAGATCGCGCCGGTGCTGCGCAACGCCGTGGTCGCGACCGAGGACAAGCGTTTCTTCAGCCACCTCGGGGTGGACCCGCGCGGCATCGCCAGCGCCATTCGCATCAACATGTCCGAAGGCCGAGGCCCGCTTGAAGGCAACGGCGGCTCGACCATTACCCAGCAGGTGTCGAAGCTTCTGTGCCTCGGCGAAGAATTCGACCCCATCAAGTGGAAGTCCGAGGCCGAATACGAGGCCGACTGCCGCAAGTCCTCGCTGTGGCGCAAGGTCAAGGAAGTCCCCTACAGCTTGGCGATGGAAGCCCGGTATTCCAAGGACGACATCCTCAACATCTACATGAACCGCAGCTACCTGGGCGCCGGCGCCCGCGGCTTCGAGGCGGCGGCGCAGCGCTATTTCGGCAAGTCCGCGGCCGAGGTGAACGCGGCCGAGGCGGCGATGCTGGCCGGCCTGCTGAAGGCGCCCAGCTATTTCGCGCCGACTTCGAACCTGCAACGTTCGCAGGACCGGGCGAACCTGATCCTCGGCCTGATGCACGAACAGGGCTACCTGGACGACGTGCAGCTGACCGAGGCCCGCGCGAACCCCGCCGTCCTGTCGCGTGCAGCCGCTGCCCGTGCAGGCGGCTACTTCGCCGACTGGGTGATGGAATCCGGCCCCGGATTTCTGACCTCGGAAACGACCGAGGACGTGACCATTACCACCACCTTCGACCAGACCGTGCAACGGCAGGCCGAACGGGCGCTGAAGCGCATCTTCGACGAGAAGGTGAAGGACGGCTCCAAGGCGCAGGCGGCGGTCGTCGTGATGTCGGCGGACGGGGCAGTGCGGGCGATGATCGGAGGGCGGGAAACCACCACGGTCGGCACCTTCAATCGCGCGACCCAGGCCAAGCGGCAGACCGGCTCGGCCTTCAAGCCCTTTGTCTTCGCGGCGGCGCTGGACCAAGGCTATTCGCCCAACGATACGATCCTGGACGCGCCGATCACAATTCACATCAAGGGCTCGAAGCCCTGGACGCCCAAGAACTATACCCGCAACCACATGGGCGAGATCACCCTGACCACGGCGATATCGAAGTCGATCAACACCTCGACCATCCGCCTGCAGGAAGCCGTGGGCCGCGACAACGTCCGCCGGGTGGCACGGGACTTCGGCTTTGCCAATGACATCATGGCCAGCCCCTCGATGGGCCTCGGCGTCGCGGAAACCACGCTGCTGGAGATGACCGGGGCCTATGCGGGTATCCGCAACGGGGGCACGGCGGTGCGCCCCTATGGCCTGATCGAACTGCGGATCAAGGGCAACGACAATCCGCTGATCGGGCAGATCGGCGGCATGGGCCAGCGGGTGATTTCTCCCAAGGCCGCGTCCGAGCTGATCTGGATGATGCAGCAGGCGGTGGAAAACGGCACCGGCGGCCGCGCCAAGCTGCCGGGGCGCGAGGTGGCGGGCAAGACCGGGACGACCTCGTCCTATCGGGACGCATGGTTCATCGGCTTCACCGAGCAGTATGTGACCGGCGTCTGGATGGGCTATGATGACAACACGCCGCTGCAGGGCGTGACCGGCGGCGGCCTGCCGGCCGAGATCTGGCAGGCGGTGATGGCCGAGATCCACGAGGGTCTGCCCGCCAATCCACTGGGTGTGATCGCGCCTGACGGCGCGGGCAACCTGATCGTGGCCAGCGACATCGTTTCGGCCGATGCCGACGACCCGCTGGCCGCCGCGCTGGCGCAGGCGGTGGCAGCGGCGCAGCCGGTGGACGGCCGCGTGGCCGATGTGGCCCTGCCCGGCGATGCGACGGGGATGCCGGTCGATGCCGCGCCGATCGTCACGACCTCGCCCGACGGCAGCGTGGACCCGCTGGCCGCCGCCTTGGCCGAGGCGATGGGACAGCCCGAGCCCGCGCCCGAGCCGGTGTTCTTCGCCGAACCCGCGCCCTCGGCACCGCCGCCTGCCCCGGTTCCGGCCCCCGTGCCGGTCCGGTCCGGCCCGATCACCGAAGCGGGGGACAACCCGGCTCCGCCGTCCGAGCCTGCCCCTTCGCCGCCGCCACGCACCGCGGCCGCAACGGTCAGCAGTTCGGACCGGCCGTCCGGCGCCCCCGGCAATGTCGCCATCGAGGCCGCGGTCGCGGAAGCAGGCGCCTCGCCGCCCGCCCCTGCCGATCTGGCAAGCGACGCATCAGCCGACGATGCGCTGATGCAGGCGTTGCGGGGCATTCCCGGGCTGAACTGATCCGGCCCCTGTACATGGAAAAGCCTCGTCGCTGCGGGGCTTTTCCTTTTCGGTCGGGAAACCTCAGCCCAGTTGCCGCAGGTCCTTGATCAGCGCGTCCATGTCGCCGCGGCGGCGGGCCAGCATGGCGCCGATCTCCTCACGTTCCGAGGCCAGCATGTTCACGCCCTCGATGATCAGGTTGAAGAAGCGCGGCTGCCCGGTCTTGTCCGAAATGTGCCACTCGACTTCCATCGGGCTGCGGCCGTTCAGATAGGCCGTCGAGCTGACCGCCCAGAAGGACTTGAGCGGCCGAGCCGCCCCCACCTCGATGCGCGAGCCGAGGAATTCCTGAAAGCGCCGGCCGTATTTGCGGGCGATATAGCCCGTCATCGCCTCGCGGTACTCGCGGAAGTTCGCGGCCTCCATCTGCCGCGCCGCCGGTCCCAGCGCCGAGCGGGCAATGGCGTCGATGTCGGCGCGCTTGGCGAAGATCGTCTCGAAGGCCGCGAAAAGCTGCGCCGGCGGCTGGCCCGAGTTGACCACCGCCAGCACCTCGTCCACCGCGCGGCGGATCGAGGCCGAGGCCTCATGCGCGGTCATCGCCTGCGCCGGCGTCACGGCCATCGCGCCGCCCATCGCAAGAAGTCCCAGGAACCCGCGTCGGGTGCTATTCGGCATATGGGTCAATGGCGTCCTCTTCCTGCTTCAGCTCGTAGCGGCGGTGCTGCGTGTAAAGCAGCCGCGTCTGGGCGTAACTGTCGGCACTTTCATGCAGGACCGAGTCCACCGTCGAGCCGAATCGCCCTCGCTCACCGGCTTTTGAGACGACCCGCGCCGCCGTTCCCGCCAGCTTCTGCTCGTCGGTCAGGACGTTGTCCAAGGGATCGATCAGCAGGAAATCGACGACCTTGCCGGCAAGGTCGCGCTGATTCGACGGCCCCAGCAGCGGCAGTTCCAGATAGGCGCCGGCGGGCACGCCCCAGACATGCAGCGTCTCGCCGAAGTCGGTGTCGATCTCGGGCAGACCGAATCCTTCGCCTGCCGGATCGAGGATTCCCCCGACTCCCACCGTGCTGTTGACCGCGAAGCGAAAGCCGTTGTGGATCGCCGGTCCCGGCCGGCCCTGCAGCAGGCTGTTGACCACCTTGCCGGGCAGCGACAGGTTGGCGCCGAAGTTTCCAACCATTTCAATCGGACCGGGGGGCCGGGTTTCTAATTCGGGCCGGGGCGCTGCGTCCCTTGGCATGGCCCCTGCCACCGGTCGCAGCACCCTGGCGTCCAGCGCCTTGTTGAAGGCATGGACCCGGCGGTTCATCGGTTCGTAAGGATCGGGGATCCCGCCCGGCGGGGCGGCGGCGCAGCCGGCAAGACACAGGGCCAGCGTGACCAGGGCTGCGCGCATCAATCTCTCCTTAATATCCATCGGCGAAGCTTGGCTCATCAAGGATGGGATTCGCGGGCCGGACCTGTCTGAACGGTTCGGAACGGGATAGACAGCGCGCCTTGCGCCGGCAACGGTGGTTGGTGCAACGGGGTAAATGGCGGCTGTTCGCCGCGCATGGACAGGACAGGTGATGGTCCGGACGACATCTGCAATGCATGACGGGTATGCCGAACTGCGCGCGGCGCGCGGCGGCAATCTGGGGCTGGTCGCGGCGGTGGCCGTGTTCTCGGTCGCGGTGAACCTGCTCAACCTGACCGGCCCGCTGTTCATGATGCAGGTCTATGACCGGGTGCTGGGCAGCGGCTCGGTCCCGACGCTGGTGGCGCTGTTCGGGCTGGTGGCGTTCCTGTTCCTGATGATGGGACTGATCGACCTCGCCCGCGGCCGGGTCATGGCCCGCGTGGCAATGCGCTTTCAGGAGCGTATCCAGAACCGGGTCTTTCAGGCGGCGCTGGCCGAGGGGGCGGTGACAGGGCAGACGGCCTCGGCCCAGGCGGGGCTGCGCGACCTTGAGGCGGTGCGGCAGATGATGGGTTCGCCGGTGCTGATGGCGCTGTTCGACCTGCCCTGGGCTCCGGTCTTTCTGGCGGGGCTTTACCTCTTCCATCCGGTCATGGGGATCGTGGCGACGCTGGGGGCCGTGATCCTGGTGATCATCACCTGGCTGAACCAGTCGATGACCCGCCGGCCGCTGCAGCAGGCGATGGCCGCGGGCCAGACCGCCGACCGCGCTGCCGATCTTTATCGGGACGAGGGCGAGTTGATCGGCGCCATGGGGATGCGCGGGGCGGCCTTCGGCCGGTGGCGCCGCTTCCGCGACCGCTCGGCCGAGGCGACCATCGCGGGCAGCGACCGGGGCCTGGGCTTCTCGGTGTTCTCCAAGACCTTCCGGCTGTTCCTGCAATCGGCGCTGCTGGCAGCGGGCGCCTGGCTGGTGCTGCGGCAGGAACTGACGCCGGGCGCGATGATCGCGAGTTCCATCCTGATGGGTCGGGTGCTGGCGCCGGTGGAACAGATCGTCGGCGGCTGGGCGTCGGTCCAGCGGGCGGTGGACGGCTGGAAGCGGTTGGGCGAACTGCTTTCGCGCCGCCCGCCGCAGCCGCAGCGCACGCCCCTGCCGCGCCCTGCCGCGCGGCTGGATGTCTCGAACCTGACGGTGGTGCCGCCGGGACAGAACGCGGCCACCCTGCGGGGCGTCAGCTTCACGCTGGAACCCGGCCAGGCGCTGGGGGTGATCGGGCCATCGGGCGCGGGAAAGTCGACTTTGGCGCGGGCGCTGATCGGGGCATGGCCCGCGGCGGGCGGCTCGATCCGGCTGGATGGCGCGACGCTGGAACAATACGACCCGGACGTGCTGGGCGCGCTGATCGGCTACCTGCCGCAGCAGGTCACGCTGTTCGACGGCACCATCGCCGAGAACATCGCCCGCCTGTCGGAACGCCCGGACCCCGACGCGATCGTTCGCGCCGCGACGGCGGCCGCGGCGCACAAGATGATTCTCGACCTGCCGCAGGGCTATGACACGCCGCTGTCGCAGGCGGGCGGGCGGCTTTCGGGCGGGCAGATCCAGCGCGTCGGCCTTGCCCGCGCCCTTTACGGCGAGCCGGTGCTGTTCGTCCTGGACGAGCCGAACTCGAACCTCGACAACGAGGGGTCAGAGGCGCTGAATCTCGCCATCCGCTCGATCAAGGCGCGGGGCGGCGCGGTCATCATCATGGCCCACCGCCCGGCCGCCATCGCGGAATGCGAGATGCTGCTGGTGATGGAACAAGGGATGCGCCGCGCCTTCGGGCCGCGCGACGAGGTGTTGCGCTCGACCGTCCGCAACGCCGAAACGATCACCCGCACCCGAGGCGCGGGCGGAGGTGTGACATGACCCGTAAACCCGCGAAGGCGGCCGGCCCCGCCCGCATCGGCGTCGCGCCCGTCGGCACCATCGAGGATGCCGGGCCCCGCCGCGCTGCGCGCCCTTCCGCGCCGCCGCCCCCCGCCCCCGCTCCGCCGCGCCCTGAGGGGAACAACTGGTCGGCGCGCGGGGCGCTGATCCTGGGACTGGCGGCCATGATCCTGCTGGTCGGGGGCTTCGGCGGCTGGTCCGTGGCCTCGCGCATCGCCGGCGCCGTGGTCGCGCCCGGCCAGGTCGAGGTGGAACAGCACCGCCAGGTCGTCCAGCACCTCGAAGGCGGCGTGGTCGAGGCGATCCCCGTGCGCGAGGGTCAGACCGTCGAAGCGGGCGAGGTGCTGATCCGTCTTGACGGCACCCTGCTGCGAACGGAACTGGCCATCGTCGAGGGCCAGTATTTCGAGATTCTCGCCCGCCGCGGCCGGCTGGAGGCCGAGCGCGCCGACAACCCCGAGATCACCTTCCCCGAGGAACTGGTGCAGATTTCCGCCACCCGGCCCGATGTCGCGGCGATGATGCAGGGGCAGACCCAGCTTTTCCAAAGCCGGCTGGACACGCTCAGGCAATCCACCGATCAGCTTGACCAGCAGGCCCAGCAGGTCCGCAACCAGATCGAGGGCATCGACGCGCAGATCGCCGCACTGCGCATCCAGCGCGACCTGATCCAGGAAGAACTGACCGACCAGCAGAGCCTTTTCGATCGGGGTCTGGCGCAGGCAACGCGCGTGCTGTCGCTGGAACGCGAGGCCGCACGGCTGGACGGGCAACTGGGCGAGACGCAGGCGATGCGTGCCCAGGGCGAGACGCGCCTGACCGAGATCGGCATCACCCGGCTGAAAGAGGCCGCCGAGCGCCGCGAGACCGCCGAAACCGAGCTGCGCGACATGGGCTACCGCGAACTGGAACTGGCCGAACGCAGGCGCTCGCTGGCCGAGCAGATCGCGCGGCTGGACATCCGGGCGCCGGTGTCGGGCATCGTCCACCAGTTGCAGGTGACGACCCCGCGCGCAGTGATCCGGCCCGCCGACCCGGTGCTTTACCTGATCCCGCAGGATCGCCCGCTGGTGATCGCGGCCCGCATCCCCCCCATCAACATCGACGAGGTGTCCGTGGGGCAGGACGTGGTGCTGCGCTTCTCGGCCTTCTCCAGCCGCACGACGCCCGAGATTCACGGCACGCTGAACCGCGTCTCGGCCGATGCCGTGACCGATCAGGCGACGCAGATGCAGTATTACCGCGCCGAGGTGACGATCCCGCCCGCCGAAAGCGACAAGCTGGGCGATCTGTCCCTGATCCCAGGGATGCCGGTCGAGGTCTATATCCAGACCGGCGAGCGCAGCCCGCTCGCCTACCTGATGAAGCCGCTGAGCGACTATTTCACCCGCGCCTTCCGCGAGGAATAGCACAGGCCAGCAACCGGGGCGCACAACGCTTCCCATTGCCGGGCGAACCGCCGGGGCCTATGGCTGCAAGCTGACGTTCACCGCGGGACAGGCTCATGCGGATCATCATCTGCGGTGCTGGACAGGTCGGCTGGCAGATCGCGCGGCAGCTTTCGGGCGAGCGACACGACGTCGTGCTGATCGACCGCGACGAGCGGCTGATCCAGCAGGTCAACGACGCGCTGGACGTGCGGGGCATTGCCGGCCACGCCAGCCACCCCGACGTGCTGGACAGCGCCGGGGCCGCCGACTGCGACCTGCTGATCGCCGCCACCGCCAGCGACGAGGTCAACATCGTGTCGTGCGAGATCGCGGCGGCGCTGTTTTCCGTCCCCCGCCGAATCGCCCGGCTGCGGGCGCCGGCCTACATGCGGCCTGAATATGCCGATCTCTACCAGGCGCAGAACCTGTCCATCGACGTGGTCATCAGCCCCGAACAGGAGGTCGCCGCCGCGGCGCTCTCGCGGCTGGACGCGCCGACGACATTCGACACGGAAACCTTCATGGACGGGCGCGTGAGGCTGCTCGCCATGGCGCTGACGGACAACTGCCCGATCCTGAACACGCCGCTCAGGCATCTGGACCAGACCTTCTGGGGCTTGCGCGCCGTCGTGGTCGGGCTGCGGCGCGGCGGCCGGTTCTTCGCGCCCGAGCCGTATGACCAGTTGCACGCGGGCGACCGCGCCTATGTGGTCACGCCCGAGGAGGACGTGGCCCGCACCCTCGACATCTTCGGCCTGCCCGCGCGCCCGATCCGCCGGGTCGTCCTGATCGGCGCGGGCAACATCGGCCGCGCCGTGGCCCATGTTCTGGACAACAGCCCCGAGGTCACGCTGCGGCTGATCGAGGCCGACCGCGAGCGAGCCGAGGTCGCGGCCGAGCGGCTGCGCCGCGCGGTCGTGCTGCACGGCGACGGCATGTCGATCGACCTGATGGCCGAGGCGGGGGTGCCAAAGGCCGACGCGGTGCTGACGCTGACCGCCAACGACCATGTCAACATCCTTGCCGCCGTTCGGGCGCGGCAAGCGGGCGCTGGCATGGTGGTGGCTCTGATCAACGACCCCTCGCTGCTGCCCCTGGCCTCATCCCTCGGGATCGACGCCCAGATCAGCCCGCGTGCCGTCACCGTGTCGAGCATCCTGCGTCACATCCGCCGCGGTCGAGTCCGCGACGTCTATGCCTTGGGCGATGCCGAGGCCGAACTGATCGAGGCGCAGGTGCTGCCCGGCTCTCCGCTCGCCGGACAGGCGGTGCGCGACCTCGAACTGCCGAAAGGGGCGCTGATCGCCGCCATCGAGAAGCCCGGCGCGCTGCTGAAGCCGCGGCCCGACACCCGGCTGGACCCCGGCGACCTGGTGCTGATCTTTGCGCTGTCGGGCGACATCGAGGAGGTCGAGCGTCTGCTGCAGGTCTCGGCCGACTGGTTCTGATGGGCTGGCTAGCCCGCCTGCCCGTGCTGGTCATCGCCGGGCTGGCCGTTGGGCTGGCGATGCTGATTCCCGCCGCCCATGCCGAGGCCATCGGCGACCGCCGCATCGCCGCCATCTTCGCAGGCTCGGCCGCGGGCGCGCTGGTGCTGGGCGCGATGCTGGCGCTGGCGACGGCCGCCACGCCCGCCTCCGCGCCCTCGCGCGGGGTGCTGGGCACGCTTCTCGGCGTCTATGCCGGGCTGCCGCTGGTCTGCGCCTTCCCCTTTGCCCTGGTCATGCCCGACACCGGCCTGTTCAACGCCTGGTGGGAGATGCTGTCCTGCCTGACCACCACCGGCGCCACGCTTTATGCGGCCGACCTGGTAGCCCCGACGCTGCACCTGTGGCGCGGCCTCGTGGGCTGGCTGGGCGGGCTGTTCATCCTTGTCGCCGCGATCGCCCTTATGGCGCCGGTGCGCGTGGGCGGGTTCGAGATCATGGACCGCGCCACCGGCGCGGATGAACGGTTCGAGCGGCTGGGCGGCGGCTCCGGGCTGCCCCCGGACCGGGACCATGCCGCCCATCTCGGCGACCCGGCCTTGCGGCTGATCCGCTGGGGCCTTGCCATTGCGCCGCTTTACGCGGGTGCGACCGGGGCGCTGTGGCTGGGGCTGATGATGACCGGGGACCATGCGCTGAACGCGCTGATCCGCGCCATGGGGACCCTGTCCACCAGCGGCGTCGGCCTTGACGCGCGGCCCGTCGGCGCCAGCGGCGGCATGGCGGCCGAGGCGCTGGTCGCCGCCTTCATGCTGACCGCCCTGACCCGCCGCGCCTGGCCGGGCGGGGGCGAGTTGCAGGTCACCCGCCGCTTGCGCCACGATCCCGAGTTGCGCGTCGCCGCAGGACTGGTGGCGCTGGTGATGCTGACGCTGGTGCTGCGCCCTTTCATCGGCGCCTTCCTGGAAGACGTCCAGCCGGTGACCACGCCCGAGCCGGCGGCCCCGAACCTTGCCGGCGGGTTGGCCCGCGCGGCCGGGGCCGCCTGGGGCAGCCTGTTCACGGCGCTGTCGTTCCTGACCACGACCGGCTGGACCTCGATGCACTGGGAAGGGGCGCGGGCCTGGGCGGGGCTGTCGGCGCCGGGGCTGATGCTGGCGGGTCTGGCCATCATGGGGGGCGGCGTCGCCACCACCGCAGGGGGCGTCAAGCTGCTGCGGGTCTTTGCGCTGGCGCTGCATGCAAGGCGCGAACTGGACAAGATCGTCCACCCCGCCTCGGTCGCGGGCGGCAGTCCCGTGATCCGGCGGCTGAGGGGTCCGGGAGCCTACCTGTCCTTCATCTTTTTCATGGTTTTCGCACTGTCCGTCGTGCTGACCATCGCGCTGGTGTCATTGCGGCCCGTTGCCTTCGAGACGGCGACGATCCTCAGCGTCGCCGCCCTGACCAATACCGGCCATCTGGCCGAGGCGATCCCGCTGACCCCCGTTTTCGACGGCAGCGCCGGGATCGCGGGGGCGCCCTGGCAGGGCTGGGCCGGGCTTGCCCCCTTCACCAAGGCCGTGCTTGCGGCAGCCATGGTGGCCGGGCGGCTCGAGATGCTGGCGATTCTCGCCCTGCTGACTCCCGGCGCCTGGCAGCGCTGACAGGAGAAGATGCCCCAAGGGTTGCGGAAGAACATCGCCCCTTGCCTGCCCGGCTGGCCTTGAACCGGACTTGGGGCTGAAGCTCGGCTCCGGCGGCACTCCTTATCTGGATCGGTGACGTGACCGGCCAGGTGGAAGGCGGCGGTATCGCGGCCTATTCTCGCCGGTCCGCCCGACGATGGCGCAGCGTGGCGAAAGGGAAACACCTGTGGCGCATTTCCCTGCCCGCCTTGTCACATTGCAAAGGATGACCTTAATGTGAACACAATGCCGCAATAACAAGAAAAGGTGTCCCGCATGGCCGGCGACAAGCAGAACCTTCAAGACGCCTTCCTGAACCATGTCCGAAAGGCCAAGGTGCCGGTCACGATCTTCCTGATCAACGGCGTCAAGCTGCAGGGCGTCATTACCTGGTTCGACAATTTCTGCGTCCTGCTGCGCCGCGACGGCCAGTCGCAGCTGGTCTACAAGCACGCGATCTCGACCATCATGCCGGGCCAGCCCATCAGCCTGTACGAAGGCGAGGACTGAGTGGCCGAGCCACAGGCGACCGAAACGCGGCCCACGCCCGCCTTCGTCATACACCCCGACCTCGGCTCGCGCCGCGACCAGCGCCGCACGCCCGAGCTTGCGCTTGAGGAAGCGGTGGCGCTGGCCCGCGCGCTGCCGGCGATCGAGGTCGTCGGCAGCGGTGTAACCAAGCTGCGCAACCCTTCGCCGGGGATGCTGTTCTCATCCGGCAAGCTCGAGGAACTGGGCGAGGCGATCCATGCGGCCGAGACCGAGCTGGTCCTGATCGACGGCCCCGTGACCCCGGTCCAGCAGCGGAACCTGGAAAAGCATTGGGACGTGAAGATCCTGGACCGCACCGGACTGATCCTTGAGATCTTCGCCGACCGCGCGCGGACGCGGGAAGGCGTGCTGCAGGTGGAACTCGCGGCGCTGTCCTATCAGCGCACGCGGCTGGTGCGCGCCTGGACCCACCTTGAACGCCAGCGCGGCGGCTTCGGCTTCGTCGGCGGCCCCGGCGAGACTCAGCTCGAGGCCGACCGCCGCGCCATCGACGACCAGATGGTCCGCCTGCGGCGGCAACTGGAACGGGTGACGCGCACCCGCAGCCTGCATCGCGCCGCCCGCGCCAAGGTGCCCTATCCTATCGTTGCCCTTGTCGGCTACACCAACGCCGGCAAGTCCACGCTGTTCAACCGCCTGACCGGGGCCGAGGTGCTGGCGGAAAACATGCTGTTCGCCACGCTGGACCCGACGATGCGGGCGATCCACCTTCCTGCCGCCGACGGCGAAGCGCGGGGCCGCCGGATCATCCTCTCGGACACCGTGGGCTTCATCTCGGACCTGCCGACGGAACTCGTCGCCGCCTTCCGCGCCACGCTGGAGGAGGTGCTGGAGGCCGACCTGATCCTGCATGTCCGCGACATCAGCCACCCCGAAACCGAGGAGCAGGCGGGAGATGTGGGCGACATCCTCGACAGCCTCGGCGTGGATGAGGACGTGGCGCTAATCGAGGTCTGGAACAAGATCGACGCGCTGTCCGACGAAACCCGCGCCGCCCTGCGCCGCACGGACGCCCGCCGCGCCGATGTGCAGGCGGTCAGCGCGCTCACGGGCGAGGGCCTGCCGGACCTCATCGCCGCCATCGACCAGCGGTTGTCCGAGGTTCTGGACGAACCGCGCGAGCCGGGCGTGGTGACGCTGTCTCACGCCGAGGGCCGCCGCCGCGCCTGGCTGCACGAGGCCGGCGTCGTGGAAAGCGAGGAGCAGACCGAGGAAGGGCCTCGCCTCAATGTCCTCTGGACCCGCCGCCAGCAGACGGCCTTCGACGCCCTGAGTGGCGAGATGGCTCGCACGGAACCAGACGACGATGACGACGATCCGCCCCCACGCATGGGCGGATGGGACCCTCTGGCCAAGGATTGAAGCCGGATCGGGGGCCAGCCCCCGAACCCCCGGGATATTTGCAGCCGAAAGACAAAGCCCGCAAAAGGCTAATGCTGCGTCTTTCGGCCCTAAATATCCCCGCCGGAGGCGTCGGAGCGGGGATGCCGGCACGGTGTCCGAAGGCCTATTTCGCCATCACCTCGTCCTCGACCCGCATCCCGCCCACGACGCCCAGCGACTTGAGCTTGCGGTGCAAGGCCGACCGCTCCATCCCCACGAACTGCGCAGTGCGGCTGATGTTGCCGCCGAAGCGGTTGATCTGCGCAAGCAGGTATTCCCTCTCGAAGAGCTCCCGCGCCTCGCGCAAGGCAAGCGCAGTGATCTGGGGACCCAGCGCCAGCGCCTCGCCGTTGTCGGGGGTCGCACCCTGGGGCTCCAGTTCCGCGGGCTGGATCGGGCCGCTGTCCTCGCCCAGGATCAGCACGCGCTCGATCACGTTGCGCAGCTGGCGGATGTTGCCGGGCCAGCGCATCGCCTGCAGGGCGGCAATGCTGTCATCGGGCAGGGCGCGCAGCGGCAGGGCCTGACTCGCGTGGAACTGCTCGATAAAGTGGCGGGCGAGTTCGGCGATGTCCTCGCGCCGTTCCGCAAGGCCGGGCACCTGCACGGGGACCACGTTCAGGCGGTCGTAAAGCTCCTGCCGGAAGCGGCCGGCGGCGATCTCGCTGCCAAGATCGCGGTTGGTCGAGGAGATCACCCGCAGGTCCACCCGCACCCGGTCGCTGCCGCCCGCGCGGGTGAACTGCTGTTCGGTCAGCACCCGCAGGATCTTGGGCTGGGTGCCCAGCGGCATGTCCGCCACTTCATCAAAATAGATCACGCCGCCATGGGCCTGTTCCAGCAGGCCCGGCTCGATCCCGCGTTCGGGCGTCTCGCGGCCGAACAGCACTTCCTCCATGCGCTCGGGTTCGATGGTGGCACAGGGGACGGCGACGAAAGCGGCCTCGGCGCGGGGCGACTGGGCGTGGATATAGCGGGCGGCCAGTTCCTTGCCGGCGCCCGGCTCGCCCGTCAGCATCACCCGACCGTTCGACTTGGCGACCTTGTCGAGATTGTCGCGCAGCCGCCGGAAGGCGGCGGAATGGCCCAGCATCTCGGTCGCCGCGACCTCGCGCCGGCGCAACTGGCTGTTTTCGCGGCGCAACCGGCTGGTCTCCATCGCCCGGGTGATCACCACCATCAACTGGTCGATATTGAAGGGCTTTTCGATGAAGTCATAGGCCCCCTGCTTGATCGCCGCGACCGCGATCTCGATGTTGCCGTGCCCCGAGATGATGACCACCGGCACCGAGGGATTGTTGCGCTTGACCTGCTTGAGGATGTCGATCCCGTCCATCCGGCTGTCCTTGAGCCAGATGTCCAGGATCATCAGCGCCGGTTCCTCGGCATTGATCGCGGCCAGCGCCTCGTCGGCATTGGCGGCGGTGCGGGTCTTGAAGCCCTCGTCGCCCAGGATGTCGGCGATGAGTTCGCGGATGTCGCGCTCATCGTCCACGATCAGGATGTCGCTCATGTGCCTGTCGCCTCTTCGAGTTTATGTTTGCGCGGATGGGCCAGCCGCACGGGCTGGCGTTCGCGGGGCAGTCTGACTTCGGCCATCGCACCGCGATGGCCGGTGGCGTCGGGGGGCGCATCGGTCAGCACAAGGCTGCCGCCATGCTCCTCGACGATCTTCTTGACGATGGGCAGTCCCAGCCCGGTGCCGCCCTGCTTCAGCGTCACGTAAGGCTCGAACAGCCGGGCGCGGTCCTCGGGCAGACCCACGCCGTTGTCGCAGATGCGGATCGTCACCGCGTCGGGACGGGCATCCAGCACGACCTCGACGCGGGGGGTCCAGTCGCCCGCCGGGCGGTCGCGCACCGCCTCGCCCGCGTTCTTCAGCAGGTTGGTGAAGACCTGCCCCATCATGCCCGGGTCGCAGTCCACGATCACCGGACCCGCGGAAATCTCGGTCGAGATGTCGCCCTCAACCGCGTCCTTCTGCAGCACCACCGCCTCGCGCAGCAGCGCGGCGATGTCCGTTTCGCTGCGGTCGGGATCGGGCATCCGGGCGAAGCGGCTGAACTCGTCCACGATCCGGCGCAGGTCGTTGGTCTGGCGGATGATGACATCGGTATATTGGGCCAGCGCCTCGCGGTCCTCGTCCGAACTCGCCAGCTTGCCGAACTTGCGCCGGATGCGTTCCGCCGAAAGCTGGATGGGCGTCAGGGGGTTCTTGATCTCATGCGCGACGCGCCGGGCCACGTCGCCCCAGGCGGCCATGCGTTGGGCCGTCACCAGTTCCGTCACGTCGTCGAAGGCGATCACATAGCCCGCGACGGACCCGTCCTCGGCCTGCCGCGCGGCCATGCGCACCAGCAGGCTTTCGATGCGGCCGTCGCGGTGCAGCCGCACCTCGTCCTGCACGCTGTCGGCGACCGATCCCTGCAGCCGCGCGAACAGGGGGCCGAACTCGGGCACCACGTCCAGCAGCGGCTGGTCCTCGGCGGAAGGATCAAGTCCCAGCAGCCGCAGCGCCGAGCGGTTGACGAAGTCGATCCGCTGATCGTCCCCCAGCCCGATCACCCCCGCCGTGACCGAGGTCAGCACGCTGTCGAACAGCCGCCGCTGTTCATCCGTCACGCGATAACTTTCGACCAGCGCGACCCGCTGCTGCTTCAGCGCCTGGGTCATGCGGTTGAAGCTTTGGCCCAGCGTCTGGATCTCGTCGCCGGTGTCCGGCTCGGGCACCTGCACGTCCAGGTTCCCCTCGCCCACCTGTTCGGATGCCGCCGCCAGCCGACCGATGGGACGGGCGAGCCGTTCGGCGAACCACAGCCCCAGCCAGATCGCTCCGGCCACCAGCAGCAGCGCAAAGCCGAGGTAAAGCAGCGAGAACTCGAACAGTACCCGGCTGCGGGTGCGTTCAAGCTGCTGGTACTCGCCCACCGTGGCGCGGGTGTCGTCGAGCAGGCCCAGCAGGTCGCCGTCCACGTCGCGGGTGACATAAAGGTAACGGTTCGGCAGCCGGTCGAGATGGACAAGTGCACGGAACTCGTTGTTCTGCCAGTCCTCGACCAGCAGCGTGCCATCCCGGTCGGCGGCAAGGAACTGCGCCTCGGAGGGCTGCTCATACCAGAAGCGGTAGCTGCGGTCGCCGCGTGCGCGGATCGCGCCGGTCGCGTCGATGACATAGGCTTCCCGCAACCCGCGCTGGATCAGCGCCTGCCCGTCCGTCAGCACGGCGCGGATGGTGCCGTCGTCCAGAAAGGGCAAGGCGCGGGCGCCGTCGTTCAGCACGCGGGCCAGAAGCTGGGCATCCTCGGCCAGATCACGGCGGTGTTCGTCCTGATAGGCCTCGGCCGCCGACAGCGAGGTGGCGACCACCTGCTGCACCCGTCCCGAGAACCAGCCCTCAAGCCCGATGTTGACAGTCAGCCCGGCAAACAACGCGACCAGCACCGTCGGGAACAGCGCCAGTGCGGTGAAGACGCCGACCAGCCGCATGTGCAGCCGCGACCCGGCGGCGGCCGACTTGCGCGCGGTCAGGATGGCGGCCATGCGCGCGCCGACCACGCCCGTCAGCAGCAGGATGTAGATGAGATCGGCCAGGAAGATCAGCCGCAGCCCGGTGCTGGCCGTATGCTGGCTGAGCGGGCCCATGACGACATAGGTCGCGACCGCCAGCACCGGCCCCAGCACAGCCAGGAACAGCGTGGCCGCGGTGCGGACGCGTCGCTGCCGGCGCAGCCGCGCCAGCCGTTCCCAAGGTCGCCCCGCGATTGCGTGTGCCACCGTGTCTGCCTCGCCTCGGTCGCCGCTGTGTCGCGGCTTCTTGTTGCACAGGCGTTACGCGATCCTGTGTCTCTGTGACCGTTTTACATCAGGCGACGGCGCCGTGTCACCT
The DNA here is from genome assembly GCF_016617715.1 of Paracoccus sp. MC1862. Classification (NCBI taxonomy): domain Bacteria; kingdom Pseudomonadati; phylum Pseudomonadota; class Alphaproteobacteria; order Rhodobacterales; family Paracoccaceae; genus Paracoccus; species Paracoccus sp. MC1862. The sequence continues at coordinate 1,970,902 of NZ_CP067225.1, forward strand.
CGATATTCAGGTCGTTCACTTTCTTGCGAAGCGTGTTCCGGTTGATCTGCAGAAGATCGGCGCACCGCAGTTGGTTTCCGTTGCACGCGTCCAGCGCGATCTGGATCAGGGGACGTTCAACCTCACGCAGAATCCGCTCGTAAAGGCCGGGGGGCGGAAGCTGGTCGCCATGCAGGTCGAAATAGCGTTGCAGATGCTGCTCGACCGCTTCGGACAACGGTCGCGAGGGGTCGATGCGGGGCGAGGTGACGCGCGCCCCCGGTGCAGGCAGGGCGGCCGCGACATCCTCGGCCCCGATCCGGGGACCTTGGGCTGTCAGGGCGAGGCGGCGCAGCAGGTTGTCAAGCTCGCGCAGGTTACCGGGAAAGGGATAGGCGCGCAGGGCCTCCAGCGCGTCGTCCGACAGCGCGGCATTCCCGTGCCCCACGCGGTCCAGCATCAGCCGCGCCAGCGCCGGCAGGTCGTCCAGACGCGCCCGCAGCGGCGGCACCATCACCACCATGCCCGCCAGCCGGTAATAAAGGTCGGGCCGCAGCCGTCCCGCCTCGGCATCGCCCTCGGGGTCAGGGCCGGTCGTGGCAACCAGTCGCGCCGCGTGGGCGCGGTCGGGGCCGCTTTCGGCGGATTCGATCAGGCTGGCAAGGCGGGCCTGCAGTCCCGGCTCCATCGCCGCAGCATCCTCAAGAATCAGGGTGCCGCCCTGCGCCTCGGCCAGCCGGACGGCAAGCGCCTCGGCGCTGTCCACCGAACCTAGCCGGACCAGCGGGCCGCCGCGGCGGTCGCTGAGTTCGTGCAATGCCTGCGCCAGCGTGCTGCGGCCCGCCCCCGGCTCTCCCGCGACCACGACGGGCAGATCGGTGTTGACGATCCGCGCCACGCTGCGGAACAGCGCCTGCATCACCGGCGTGTGGCCGATGAGCGAGATTCTCTGCGGCATGGAGGCAGGCGGCTCGGCCACCGCGTCGGGTTCGCGGCGCTTGCGGCGTTCGAGGCCCGCCCGCACCCGCGCCATCAGGTCCGGCAGGTCAAAGGGCTTGGGCAAGTAGTCGAAGACCGCCGCTTCCGTCGCCCGGATCGCCGTCACGATCGAGTTCTGCGCCGAGATCACGATCACCGGCAGGTCCGCCCGGGCGCGGGAAATCGAGGGGATCATGTCCAGCCCGTTGCCGTCAGGCATCATCACGTCGGTCACGACCAGATCGCCCGTCCCGTCCTCGACCCAGCGCATCAACTGGCCGAGGCTGCCGGTCGCATGGACCCGGCAACCCGCCCGCGTCAGCGCCTGCGTCAGCACGGTGCGGATGGTGCGGTCGTCGTCCGCGATCAATACGGTTCCATCCATCAGGGGTCTCCTTTTCCGGCGAGCGGCAGGGATAGGCGAAACAGGGTGCGGCCGGGGCGGCTGTCCACGCGGACCAAGCCGCCATGCTCGGTCACGATCTTGCTGACGAGAGCGAGGCCGAGGCCTGTGCCGTTCTCGCGCCCTGAGACGAAGGGTTCGAAAATCTGGTCGGCGATGGCTTCGGGGATGCCGGGGCCGTTGTCCTCGACCTCGACCCGCAAGCCCAAATGGGCGCCCTCCGGCGTCCGCGACTCGCCGTCAAAGGCGGTGCGAAGGCGGATCAGCGCGGGACCGCCGTCAGCGGCGGGGGCCTCGCGGGCCAGAGCCTCGGCGGCGTTGCGCAGAAGGTTCAGGACGACCTGCATGATGCGGCTCGGATCAACCAGCGCCGGCGGCAGCGAGGGGTCATAATCGGTGACGATGCGCGGCGCAGTCCCGCCCAGCGCCATGCTGCGGCGGGCGCGGTCGAGGATGTCATGGATGTTCACCGGCTGAAGCTGGGGGCGCGAGGTGTCGCCGAAACGCTCGACCTCCTCCAGCAGGGCGACGATGCGGCGGCTTTCGGCCACGATCAGGTCGGTCAGCTCCCGGTCCTCGGGGCCGAGGCCCTCGGACAGAAGCTGCGCCGCGCCGCGGATGCCGGCGAGCGGATTCTTGATTTCATGCGCCAGCATTTCGGCCATGCCGATGGCGCTGCGGGCAGCGCGGCGGGGCAAGACGTTCTCGGCCTCGGGCTCGGGCCGGATCAGGGCGACGACCCCGCCACCCGGCAGCGCGGTCAGGTGCAGGCCAGCGCGGCGCGCGGTCCAGCCGCCCGCGCGGTCGCCGATCTGGAAGCGGACGCAGGGATGCACCGCCTCGCCGACACTCGCCGCCTGCGCGACAAGGGGGCCGAGTTCGGGTTCGACCCGCAGGCGGGCGAAAAGCGAGGGGTTATCGGTTCGTAGCCCGGCGACGCCCCGCGTCGAAAGGTTCAGCCACAGTTCCGCCGCCTCGTTCAGGCCGGTAAAGCGCGCCGTGGCGTCGAAAGTTGCGACCGGGATCGGCAGCGCCTCCAGCACCTCGCGGGCGTCGGGCGAGGCGAGGGCGTCAGTCATGCCGCTTGCGCCTCGGCAGGCGCATCCGAAAAGACGGCGCGGATCGCGGTGGCTGCGGCCTCGGGCGTTGCTGCGGCCATCAGCGCGGCGCGGGCGGCCGGAAGGTCGGGCAGGCCCGCCGCTTCGGCGTACCAGCCGAGATGCTTGCGGGCGACCCGCATCCCGAGGTCGCGGCCATAGTGCGACAGGATGTCGGCGTGGTGTTCCGCCACCGCATCTGCCAGCGCCGCGCCCTGCGGCACATCCGGGGCGGGAAGGCCGTGGTTCACGGCAGCGATCTGCGCCAGCCGCCAGGGCGCGCCCTGCGCACCGCGCCCGACCATCACCGCATCGGCCCCCGACAATTCGCGGGCACGGGCGGCCGAACCCGCATCCACCACGTCGCCGTTGCCGACCAACGGCAAGTCCGGCACCGCCGCCCGAACCGCCCGAATGGCGGCCCAATCGGCGCGGCCGGTGTAGAATTGCGCCCGGGTTCGCCCGTGGACCGCGATCATCCGCACGCCCGCGTCCCGCGCCCGGCGAGCGAGATCGGGAGCGTTCAGGCAGTCCGCATCCCAGCCGAGCCGCATCTTCAGGGTCACCGGCAGGTCGGGGACGGCGGCGACCACCGCCTCGACCAGCGACAGGGCGCGGTCGGGTTCCCGCATCAGCGCCGCGCCCGACAGCCCGCCCGTCACCTTGCGCGCGGGGCAGCCCATGTTGATGTCGATGATCCCCGCGCCCATGCCGGCCACGATCCGCGCGGTTTCCGCCATCGGCCCCGGTTCCCGCCCGGCGATCTGGACGCTGACGGGGACGCCGTTCTCCTCGACCATCGCTTTGGCGCGCACGGCCGCGCGGGTGGATGGGCGGGGCGTCACCATCTCGGTCGAGGCGACCATCTCGCTGACCACCAGCCCCGCCCCGTGGCGGACGACGGCACGGCGGAACGGCAGGTCGGTGATCCCGGCCATCGGGGCCAGGAACACCGGAGGGTCCAGCACGGCGGCGCCAAGGCGGATGGGTTCGTTGGTCATGGGTTCAGTTGACCTTGCAGGCAGAGGACGGAAAGCAGGCGGACGGCAGATGAGGCTGATGGCATGGGGCCGCGGCGGCATCTGCCGCGTACACCGCCGATATGCCCAATAATTAGGCAGATTGTAAATGCTGAATCAGGCAAGCGCGACGACGCACAAAGCCCGTTGTAGGCAGCGGAGGCTGGATTGGCGTCAAGCGTCGGAGCCGGGGGCTGTCTGCCCCCGCACCCCCGAGGATATTTCTACAAAGAAGAAATCTGCGGGCTTTGCCAGCCACGAAGCGGAGCCATACTGGCGCGCAAGCCGCGACACCCATAGGTTCACATGGAATCTGAGGGGGAAAGCGCAGCCATGTTCCTGTCGGTCTTCGATCTCTTCAAGGTCGGCGTCGGGCCGTCGTCCTCGCATACGATGGGGCCGATGGTAGCGGGGGCACGGTTCCTCGACCTGCTGCGGGCGGCGCGCTTCGGGGCGCATGGGCTGCGGGCCAGCCTGCACGGAAGCCTCGCCTTCACCGGCAAGGGCCATGCGACCGACCGGGCGACGATCCTCGGGCTTGCGGGCTTCACTCCCGAGACGATGGAGCGCGAGGCGGCGGATTCCGCGTTGGAACGGAACCGCCAGACCGGGCTGCTGCATCCCGAAGGCCTGGGCGAGTTGCACTTCGACCCGGAACGCGACCTGATCTTCGACTTTGACCGCCCCCTGCCCGGCCATGCCAACGGCATGATCCTGATGGCCACCGACGCGCAGGGCGACGTGATCCTGCGCGAAACCTATTATTCCATTGGCGGCGGCTTCGTGCTGACGGAATCGGAATTGGAGGACCGCGCCTCGGACCGGCGCAGCGACGCGGCGTCCAGCGTCCCCTATCCCTTCTCGACCGCCGCCCAGATGCTTGAGATGGCCGCGCAATCGGGCCTGTCCATCGCCCGGATGAAGCTGGCGAACGAGCGGGCCTGTCGCAGCGAGGCGCAGATCCGCGACGGTCTGGCCCGGATCTGGCAGGTCATGCGCGATTGCATGGACCGGGGGCTTGCGGCGGAAGGCACGCTGCCGGGCGGGCTGAAGGTCCGCCGCCGGGCGAAAGGCATCCACGAGGCCCTGCTGGCCGAACGCGGACAGAACCTGACCGCCCCCCATGTCATCAACGACTGGATGTCAGCCTATGCCATGGCGGTGAACGAGGAAAACGCCGCCGGCGGGCAGGTCGTGACCGCCCCCACCAACGGCGCGGCGGGGGTGGTGCCCGCCGTGATCCGCTACTGGCTGGATCATGTGCCCGGCGCCTCGGAACGCGACCTGGACACCTTCCTGCTGACGGCGGCGGCCATCGGGGGACTCGTCAAGCACAACGCCTCGATTTCCGGGGCCGAGGCGGGTTGCCAGGCCGAGGTCGGGTCCGCCAGCGCCATGGCGGCGGCGGGGATGGCGGCGGTGCTGGGCGGCACGCCCGAGCAGGTGGAGAACGCGGCCGAGATCGCGCTGGAACATCACCTCGGGATGACCTGCGATCCTGTCGCCGGGCTGGTGCAGGTGCCCTGCATCGAAAGGAACGGCCTGGGCGCGATCAAGGCGGTCAGCGCCGCCAGCCTCTCGCTGCGGGGTGACGGCAAGCATTTCGTGCCGCTGGATGCCGCCATCGAGACGATGCGCCAGACCGGCCGCGACATGAGCGAGAAATACAAGGAAACCTCGCTGGGGGGCCTCGCGGTCAACGTGCCGAACTGTTGACGGCGAAAGGGTGCCGTCAGGACCCGCGGATGCTTGTGCTGGTGGAACGGGCTGTCTAAGGCTGAACGCAAAACGGATACGTGGGACAGGATAGAAGATGACCTTGCGCTTTGCCCTGCTGGCGCTGCCGCTTGCGCTGGCCGCCTGTGACCAGATGCAGGATTTCCGCATGCCCTGGGACCCGCCGCCCGCCCCCGAAGCCCCTGCAGAACCCGGCCTGCCGACGATCCCCGAACCCACCGGCGCCTCGCCCACCGTGCAGCCGCTGGAGGTCGCAGGTCCCACCGCCAAGGTCTCGACCGCCGAGGCAGAGACGCTGGCGGTGACGAACCTGACCGCCGCGGGCGAGGGCTGGACGGCATCCGTCACCGGCTCGACCGCCCGCTTCCAGCCCGCGGGCGGCAATGCCAGCAACATCGATGTCCGCCGCATCCCCTATTCGGGCGGCGTCGAATATATCGGCGTCCTCGGCGGCCAGCCCTTCGTGCTGCGGGTGAACGCGCAGGACTGCGGCGGCCAGCCGCTGACCGCGACCCTGCGCGCCCGCGGCACCACGCTGCCCGGTTGCGCCACGCCTGCCAGTGCCGCCTGATCGCGGCCTGGGGCGGCAGGACCGCCCCGGCCTACCCCGCCGGATCCCAGCGCCCGGCGCCCTTTCATCCCGCCCGGCCTTGACCGCAAAAGGACTGTCCGCATGACAAAGGCCCGCCCGTCCCCCCTGACCCGCCGCCTGCTGGCCACGGCGCTGCCGGTTGCGGTGGCGCTGGTCCCGGCCGGCGCGGGCTTCGCCGATCCGATGATCGGTGCCGTCACCAACCGCTACGGCCTGCCGGGCGCGATCGACACCCCCACGGCCGAGATGATGCCCGACGCCACCCTCGGCGCGGTCCTCAGCTATGCCGAGGTCGGCAACACCGTCGGCCTCAGCTTCCAGATCCTGCCCCGCGCGACGGTGGTGCTGCGCTACGGCAAGTTCGACAGCACCGAGCAGCGGCGCGGCTATGTCCGCGACCGCTCCTTCGACCTGAGATTGTCTCTGCTGGACGAGGCCCCGGACGGCTGGCGCCCCGCCATGGCCGTTGGCCTGCAGGACATGATCGGCACCGGCTTCTATGCCTCGGAATACATCGTTGCGACCAAGACGCTGTCGCCGCGCCTGCGCGTCAGCGCGGGCCTTGGCTGGGGGCGGCTGGCGAGTTCGGGCGGCATCGGTTCGCTGATCGATGACCGGGGCGGGCCTGACGAGGCGGAAGGCGGCACCCTGAACACCGACCAGTGGTTCCGGGGCGAGGCCGCGCCTTTCCTGAACGTCCAGTGGAAGGCCACCGACAAGCTGACCCTGCTGGCCGAGTATTCCGGCGACGACTACGCCTGCGAGACAGGGGATGCCGACAACTGCGCCCGCTCGGCCTGGCTCAGCGACGAAGACGAGTTGTCGAACAACATCAACCTCGGGCTGACCTACCAGGCCGGGCGCAACTACCAGATCGGCGCCTATGTGCTGGGTGGCACGCATTTCGGCGTTACCGCCAGCATGACGCTGAACCCGCGTCAGGCGCCCTACCCCTCGGGGCTGGAGAAAGGCCCCGCGCCGGTGCGCCCACGTCCCGCCGTCGCCGCCGACCCGGAAGGGTGGGCGGGCACCTGGTCGGCGGACCCGACCGCACAGCCGGCGATCCAGAAGGCGCTGGGCGATGCGCTGGCCAAGGAAGGCCAGACGCTGCAGTCGATGACGCTGACCGGAACCCGCGCCGAGGTCCGCATCCGCAACAACCGCTACATCCAGCAGGCCGAGGCCGTGGGCCGCACGGTCCGCCTGATGACCCGCGCCCTGCCGCCCTCGGTGGAAACGCTGGTCGTGACCTCGGTCGAGAACGGGATGCCGACCTCGTCCCTGACCTTCCGACGCGCGGATGTCGAGCGGCTCGAGAACACCGAGGTCAGCCATATCGCCAATGCCGCGGTGATGACCGACGCCCACCCGCGCCCCGCCGGGCTGGTGCAGAGCCCCGGCATCACGCCGCGCTTCCAGTGGTCCATCGGACCCTCGCTGAATACCGGGTTGTTCGATCCCGACGAGCCGCTGCGCTATGACGTGGGCATCTCGGCCCGCGCCACCTACGAGATCCTGCCGGGCCTGACGCTGAACGGGACGGTGCGGCAGCGGCTGTTCGGCAATGCCGAGCAGGACGCGCCGGGCGGCCTCTCGGTCGACGACTACCTTGCCCTGTCGGACGAGGAGATCGCCGACCGCAACAACGGCGTTTACCGCGTCCGTTCGGACGGGCGGATGTATTCCGGCAACGACGATCCGCGCATCCCGAACCTGACGCTGAACTGGAACGCGCGGCCGACCGAGACGGTCTATACCCGCGTGACCGTGGGCCTGCTGGAAAACATGTATGGCGGCGTCTCGACCGAAGCGCTGTGGAAGCCGGTGAACTCGCGCCTCGCGCTCGGGGCCGAGGTCAACCGGGTCCGCAAGCGCGACTACCGCGACGCCTTCGAGTTTCTCGATTACGAGGTCACGACCGGCCATGTCTCGGCCTATTACGAATTCGGGGGCGGCTTTGTCGGCCAGCTTGACGTGGGCCGCTATCTGGCCGGCGACGATGGCGCCACGGTGACGCTGACGCGCGAATTCGCCAGCGGCTGGTCGGTCGGCGCCTATGCCACCAAGACCGACCTGTCGGCCGAGGAATATGGCGAAGGCTCGTTCGACAAGGGCATCACCGTCCGCGTGCCGCTGTCTTTCGCGGTCGGCACGCCGTCCAAGCGGACGGTGGGCGGCACGATCAGCTCGCTCAACCGCGACGGCGGGCAGCGGGTGCGGGTGGGGGGCCGGCTGTACGACGCCGTGCGCGACAGCCATTCGACCAAGATGTATGACGGCTGGGGGAGATTCTGGCGATGAACGGCATGATCCGGGGCGCCGCGCTGGCACTGGCCCTGCCCCTTCTGGCCGCCGGATGCTCGGGGGGCTCGGCCTCGGGCGACGCGGGGACGGGACCGGGGATCGGCGGCTCGCTGGCCCGCGCCGTGCTGTCCCAGCGCCAGGCCCCGGCAGAACCGGCAGCCGCGCCCGATCCGCAGGCGATGGCGGCCGAGGCGCTGGCCGTGAACCCCGGCCCGCTGATCCTTGTCGGGCTGGAACGGCTCGGCACCACGCAGGTGCTTGCCATGACCGGCGAGAACCGGGGAATGCGGACCTACATGACGAAGAATGAGCAGGCGCTGATCATGCGCGGCTTCATGCTGACGGGCACCCGCGGCCTTGGCCACGACCTGTCAGTGGCCGAGGCCGAACAGTCCGCAGCCCTTGTCGCCGCCGGACAATCCGGGCCGGCGCGGCGGGTGATGCGCTATTACAGCGGCGACGGGCAGGAACGGCCGCTTGTCTTCGCCTGCCAGATCGGCCGCGGCCCCAACCCCGGCGTCATGGTCGAGAATTGCGATGGGCACGGGCTGCAGTTCGAGAACAGCTACCTGCCCTCGGCCGGCGTCTCGCGCCAGTGGATCGGGCCGGGCCTGGGCCATGCGACGATCCAGGTGCTGCGGAACTGATCCATCCCACGTTTTATCCAAGGCCCGCCCTCATGGCGGGCTTTTTTCATGCGCTGGGCAGCCGGACAGGCAAAAGAAAAGGGGCCAGTCCGAAGACTGACCCCTGATCGGTACCGATGCGAGATTACTCGCTGTCGGGGGTGTCGTCGTCATCATCGTCATCGTCGTCCGAAGCGACGGCAGCGATGACGCCCAGCAGCAGCAGGGCGGGGACGACGAGACCGGCGTTGGTCGACGCCGGGCGGGTGTCGACGACGACGGGCTCGACGTCGACGACCGGGGCGACGTAGCCGCCGGCGAGTGCGGTCGAGGCCGACAGGCCAAGAGCCGCGGCAAAGGTAGCGAATTTGGTCATGATCATGCTCCGTATTCTTGTGAAGTCTGCCGGTTTCCCGACAGCATCGAGGCGACAGTTACACAAAGCCCTCAAGTTGAAAAGCGGCTAACGACCGGTTCCGCTGCGGGTCAGCGCTCACTGTTGCATAATCGCCAACCCCTTCTGGTTGGCTTGGTTCCGCTTTGCCTCGTGCACGATCGGACCTGTGGCCGTTATGCACCGCACTGCAGTTCCGGTGACGGAAAGCAGTAGCTTTTCCGAGGGCTTACTGAGGCGGAAGGGAACCATCTCCTCTGATCCCTAGCGGCCTTGCAGATGTTCCCCGGTCCGTTCCTGACGCGCTTTTCCCGGACGCCCCGCATCGTCGGGCCAAGGGCATGGTTCCCCCCTGCCCCAAGCCGTCGCTGTCAGCGCCGCCCACCGCCTTTCGGGGGACCTCCGTCCCGCCCCGGCTTGCCGCCCGGTCCACGGCCCGAGGGCGCAGGCCCGCGCGGGCCGGTGCCGGGCTTCGGGGGCCGTCCACCTGTCCCGGCGGGCCGGGGTCCGCGGAACGGTCGGTCCCCTTGCGGACCCGAGGCGCCGGCGCGATCCGGCCGGGCCGCGCGGGGCTTGCGCGAAAAGCCGCCCTCGGCCTCGGCGCTGCGCGGACCGCCTTCGCGGGGCGGACGCGGCGGGCGGTTCCCGTCCCGGTCGTCCCGCGCGGCCCAGGGCTTGCGGTCGCCGCGCGGCTGATCCGGCCGGAACCTGTCGGAACGGTCCCGGTCAAAGTCCCTGCCGCCTTCGGCGCGCGTGTGATCGGAACGAGGACGCTCGCCCTGCGGCCTGGGTCCGCGGGGGCGATCCGCGCCTTCTGGCCGGGGGCTGAAGCCCTTGCGCTCGGTCCCGCCTTCGGCCCGGGGGGTGCGGGGGCGCTTGTCCCCCTCGAGCCGCGGCCCGTCACCCGGCCGCCCGAAGCGGCCCGGCGGGCGCGGTCCCCGCTCGCCGCCCTCGCCGGAACGGGAGTGGAGCTTGCCCGTGGACCCGGCCGCGTGATCGGGGCGGCCTTCCCCGCGGCGGTCGAAGCCAGCCTGCCGGGGGCCACGGCCTGCCCCGTCGTCACGGCGATCCGGGCTGAACGCGCGAGGCTTGCGGTCGTAACCGTCGCCCGGCCCGCCGCGCGCGGGGCCGCCGCGCCCGGCACCCGCACGGGCGGGGTGATCGCCCCCGTCGCTGCCATGGCGCGGCTTTCGCGGCGCCCGGTCCTTCTCGGCACGGTCGGCCGCCCATGGCCTGCGGTCCCCTTCGGTGCGGGGCCTGCGCTCGCCGTCTCCATCCCGACGCGGGACACGGGGCGGGCGCGGGGCAGCGTCATCGCGGCGGGACCCGCGGGCCGTGGCGTTCCGGGCCGGACGTTCGCCGCGTTCCTCCGCCGCGTCGGTGTCGCCGGTCAGCAACCCGCCCAACTGGTCGCGCAAGACGCGGCGCTTGACCTCGCGCACTTCGTTCTCCTCCATCCCGATCAGCTTGAAGGGGCCGTAGCCGATGCGGATCAGGCGGTTCACGATCAGCCCGACATGCGCCATCGCGCGGCGGATCTCGCGGTTCCTGCCCTCGCGGATGCCCACGGTAAGCCAGGCGTTGGCGCCCTGCTGACTGTCGAGCTTGATTTCCATCGGGGCGAATTCCTCGCCTTCGATGGTGGCGCCCCGGCGCAGCGGGTCGAAGGTCAGGTCGTTCGGCTGCCCATTCACCCGGACGCGGTAGCGGCGCAGCCAGCCGGTCGAGGGCAGTTCCAGCCGCCGCTTCAGCTCGCCGTCATTCGTCAGCAGCAGCAGGCCTTCGGAATTCAAGTCGAGCCGCCCCACGCTCATCACGCGCGGGAGGTCACGGGGAAGCGCGTCAAAGACGGTCTGGCGGCCCTTCTCATCGGCTTCCGAGGTCACAAGGCCGACGGGCTTGTAGTAAAGCCAGAGCCGCGTTTCCTGCGCGGCTTCCATCGGCTTGCCGTCCACCGTCACCTTGTCCGAGGGCAGCACGTCCAGCGCCGGGCTGGAAATCTTGCGGCCGTTCACGGTGACGCGGCCTTCGACGATCATCCGCTCGGCCTCGCGGCGGCTGGCCACGCCCGCGCGGGCCATGACCTTGGCAATGCGCTCGCCGCCTGCCGCCTGCGCGGGCTTCTTGGCAGCCGCGGCTTTGACAGGCTTGGGTCCCTTCTCCGGCTCGTCGTCGTCGTCGTCGTCGTCGTCGTCGTCGTCGTCGTCGTCGTCGTCGTCGTCGTCGTCGTCGTCGTCGTCGTCGTCGTCGTCGTCGTCGTCGAAGGGTTCGCCCGCCTTGTCCTCGGCGGCAAGCTCGATCTGGTCGGTATCCTCTTCCTCTGCGCCCTCGATGGGCGGCAGAGCTTCGTCTTCGTCGCGGGGGGTGTCGGGATCGGGGGGCGTGTTCGGGTCGGTCATGGCGATCTCCTGCGCATCGCTGCGGTGGTGTGGCGGCAAGGTGCCGGGTCTAGCCCCAACGCAGCCGAGGCGAAAGCGGTTCTTGCGCAGGGCGCCGTGTCACGGCATCCCGCAGGCATGTTCCGCAGCCACATGGATGCCGCCTTGGCGCAAGCCCGCGCCGCCGCCGAACGCGGCGAGGTGCCGGTGGGTGCCGTCCTGACCGATCCGTCGGGCAGCGTCGTTGCCGCCGCCGGCAACCGCACGCGCGAGTTGTCGGACCCCACGGCCCATGCGGAGATCCTTGCCATCCGCGCGGCCTGCGCGGCCGTCGGGTCCGAACGCCTGCCCGGCCATCGCCTGTGGGTCACGCTGGAGCCCTGCCCCATGTGCGCCGCCGCCATTTCCGCCGCGCGGATCGAGGTGCTGTATTACGGCGCCCCAGACCCCCGCATGGGGGGCGTCGCCCATGGCGCGCGGGTCTTCGACCATCCCCAGTGCCACCATCGGCCGCAGGTCTATGACGGCATCGCGGCCGAGCCTGCGACCGATCTGCTGCGCCGCTTCTTCGCCGCGCGGCGCTGAGCTTATCGTCGCCCTTGCGCTCGGGGTCCGGCTGCTGAAAGGTGCCGCGCAAATCCTCCGGGGGTGCAGATGTTCCAGAAGATCCTTGTGGCGAACCGTGGCGAGATCGCGATCCGGGTGCTGCGGGCGGCCAACGAGATGGGCAAGCGCACGGTCGCGGTCTATGCCGAGGAGGACAAGCTGAGCCTCCACCGCTTCAAGGCGGACGAGGCCTACCGCATCGGCGAGGGGCTGGGGCCGGTCGCGGCCTATCTGTCGATCCCCGAGATCATCCGCGTGGCGAAAGCCTCGGGCGCGGATGCGATCCACCCGGGCTATGGGCTGCTGTCGGAGAACCCGGATTTCGTGGATGCCTGTACCGCCGCGGGCATCGCCTTCATCGGGCCCACTGCCGACACGATGCGGGCGCTGGGCGACAAGGCCTCGGCCCGCCGCGTTGCGATTGCCGCGGGCGTCCCCGTCATCCCCGCGACCGAGGTTCTGGGCGATGACATGGCCGAGGTCGCGCGGGCGGCCGAGGAAGTCGGCTATCCGCTGATGCTGAAGGCATCCTGGGGCGGCGGCGGGCGGGGGATGCGGCCGATCCTGTCGGCGGCGGAACTGCCCGAGAAGGTGCGCGAGGGCCGGCGCGAGGCCGAGGCCGCCTTTGGCAACGGCGAGGGCTATCTGGAAAGGATGATCCTCCGCGCCCGCCACGTCGAGGTGCAACTGCTCGGCGACAGCCACGGCGGGCTTTATCACCTGTATGAGCGTGACTGCACCGTGCAGCGCCGCAACCAGAAGGTGGTGGAACGCGCGCCCGCCCCCTACCTGACGCCCGAGCAGCGGGCCGAGGTCTGCGGGCTGGCGCTGAAGATCGGTCAGGCCGTCGGCTACCGCAATGCGGGCACGGTCGAGTTCCTGATGGATATGGACTCGCAGCAGTTCTACTTCATCGAGGTGAACCCCCGCGTCCAGGTCGAGCATACCGTGACCGAGGAGGTCACCGGCATCGACATCGTGCAGGCCCAGATCCGCATCGCCGAAGGCGCGACGCTGGCCGAGGCGACGGGGATGCCCTCGCAGGCGGACGTCACGCTCTCGGGCCACGCGATCCAGTGCCGGGTGACGACCGAGGACCCGCAGAACAACTTCATCCCCGACTATGGCCGCATCACCGCCTATCGCACCGCGACCGGCAACGGCATCCGTCTGGACGGCGGCACGGCCTATGCGGGCGCGGTCATCACCCGCTACTACGATTCGCTGCTGGTGAAGGTCACCGCCTGGGCGCAGACGCCCGAGGCCGCGATCCGGCGCATGGACCGCGCCCTGCGCGAGTTCCGGGTGCGGGGCGTTTCGACCAACATCGACTTCGTCATCAACCTGCTGAAGCACCCGGTCTTCCTGTCGAACGAGGCGACAACCAAGTTCATCGACACGACGCCCGAGCTGTTCGACTTCTCGCCCCGGCAGGACCGGGCGACGAAGATCCTGACCTATCTCGCCGACATCAGCGTGAACGGGCATCCCGAGACCAAAGGCCGCCCGCGCCCCGCCGAGTCCAAGCTGCCCGTCCCCCCTGCCCCGCGGCAGGAGCCGCCCGAGGGCACCCGGCATCTTCTCGACCGTGAGGGGCCGCAGGGCGTGGTGGACTGGCTGTCCCGCCAGCAGCGGCTGCTGCTGACCGACACCACCATGCGCGACGGGCACCAGTCGCTGCTGGCGACGCGGATGCGGTCCATCGACATGATCCGGGTGGCGCCGGCCTATGCGGCGAACCTGCCCGGCCTTTTCTCGGTCGAATGCTGGGGCGGGGCGACCTTCGACGTGGCCTATCGCTTCCTGCAGGAATGCCCCTGGCAGCGGCTGCGCGACATCCGCGCGGCCATGCCCAACATCATGACGCAGATGCTGCTGCGCGCCAGCAATGGCGTCGGCTACACCAACTATCCCGACAACGTGGTGCAAAGCTTTGTCGCGCAAGCGGCGCAATCCGGCGTGGACGTGTTCCGCGTCTTCGATTCGCTCAACTGGGTCGAGAACATGCGCGTGGCGATGGACGCCGTGGTGGACTCGGGCAAGCTTTGCGAGGCCGCGATCTGCTATACCGGCGACCTGATGGACCCCGATCGGTCCAAGTATGACCTCGCCTATTACGTCGACATGGGCCGGCAGCTGCGGGAGGCGGGCGCGCATGTCCTCGGCGTCAAGGACATGGCGGGCCTGCTGAAGCCCGCCGCCGCGCGGGTGCTGTTCAAGGCGCTGCGCGAGGAAGTCGGCCTGCCGATCCACTTCCACACCCATGACACCAGCGGCATCGCGGGGGCCACGGTGCTGGCGGCAGCGGACTCGGGCGTGGCCATCGTGGACGCGGCGATGGACGCCTTCTCGGGTGGCACCTCGCAGCCCTGCCTCGGGTCCATCGTCGCGGCGCTGGACGGGACGGACCGCGACACCGGGCTGGACATCGGCAGGGTCCGGGAAATCTCGAACTACTGGGAACGGGTGCGCGACCAGTATTGCGCCTTCGAGGCGGGAAGCCGCGCCCCGGCATCGGAGGTCTACCTGCACGAGATGCCGGGCGGGCAGTTCACCAACCTCAAGGCGCAGGCGCGGTCCCTGGGGCTGGAGGACCGCTGGCATCAGGTGGCCGAGACCTATGCAGAGGTGAACCGGATGTTCGGCGACATCGTCAAGGTCACGCCCTCGTCCAAGGTCGTGGGCGACATGGCGCTGATGATGGTAGCCCAAGGGCTGACGCGCGCGCAGGTCGAGGACCCCGCCGTCGAGGTCGCCTTCCCGGATTCGGTCGTGGACATGATGCGCGGCAACCTCGGCCAGCCCCCCGGCGGCTGGCCCGAGGCGCTGCAGCGGAAAGTGCTGAAGGGCGAGGCGCCCATCACCAACCGTCCGGGTGCCCTGATGCCGCCCGTCGATCTGGCGGCCGCCCGCGTCGAGGTTCAGGCCAAGCTGGACGTCGCGCTCGACGACGAGGACTTCAACGGCTGGCTGATGTATCCCAAGGTCTTCAGCGACTATGCCGAGCGCCACAAGGCCTATGGCCCGGTCCGCACCCTGCCCACCCCCGCCTTCTTCTACGGCATCGAACCGGGCGAGGAGATCAGCGTCGAGATCGACCCCGGCAAGACGCTGGAGATCCGTCTGCAGACCATCGGCGACACCGACGACGCGGGCGAGGTGCGGGTATTCTTCGAACTGAACGGCCAGCCCCGTACCGTGCGGGTGCCGAACCGCGCGGCCAAGGGCGTGACCGCCGCCCGGCCCAAGGCGAATACGGCGAACCCCGGCCATATCGGCGCGCCGATGCCCGGCGTGGTGGCGACGGTGGCGGCGCTGGCGGGGACCAAGGTCCGCGCGGGCGACCTGCTGCTGACCATCGAGGCGATGAAGATGGAAACCGGCATCCACGCCGACCGCGAGGCCATCGTGAAGGCGGTCCATGTGAGCCCTGGCCAGCAGATCGACGCCAAGGACCTGATGGTCGAACTGGAGTGAAGGAAGGGGGCGCTCGCGCCCCCTCTGCCGCTGCGCGGCATTCACCCGCCTCGAGGATATTTGAAACCGTCCGAAGCCCGGCAGGGAGGAGAATCAGCGTTCGATCCCGGAGGGGGCTTCCGGGTCATCGCGCAGGCGGCGGGGCAGGTCCTCGACGATGCAATCGCCGTCACGGCGGTTCGCGACCCAGCGTTGATCCTCCGGCGGCAATTCGAAGGCGGCGCAGAGACGGAACTTGCCCGCCTTGAGCGCCTCGACGCGGTAAGGCTCGCCTGAGCGGCTGTCGGTCAGCGGCACCGTGTCGGGGCAGCCGGGCGTGGGCGACAGGTCGGCGGGCAGTCGGCGCGTTTCGCTTTCATCGGCAAGGCAGACGACATGGCCCGCAAGGCGGCGCAGGTCCTCCATCCGGGCATCGTCACGGCGTTCCTTGCGGGCCTGCAATGGTCCCCCGCCGATGGCGAGGCCGGCCACGACGGTTGTGCCCGCAAGGGCCGCGATGGCCCAGCTTGCCCAGCCCTGCGTCCTTCTAGCGGTCATCGAGTTCATCCCGCCACCAGGCAAAGGCCAGCCCGCCGATCATTGCGATCAGCAGGGTCTTGGCCAAGAAGCGCGCCGTCAGCTCGCCATTCAGCAGCGCGTAGATCACCGCCACCAGATCGCCCAGCAGCGCAAGCGACGCGAGCAGCAGCGTGACCGCCGCGAACCATCTGCGGACCAGCGACCTGCGGCGGCCTGCATCCTGCGCCGTGTTCCGCGCCACCCTGCGGTTCAGCCACAGGAACAGGGGCACCGCAGAAATCAGCGCCGCCATGTTCCAGCGCAGCGCTGAGGGCGACGGCGGATAGCGGTCCGCAAGGCCCGGCAGGACCGAATCGATCACCTGGAAGCCCAGCATCACCACATGCCAACAGATGAAGATCAGCAGCAGGAACAGCAGCCCGTAGACCAGCGCCTCGCGCGCCGAGACATGGGGGCGCGGCCGCGGCACCGGCGGCAGGCCCGGCGCGACGGCCCAGCCGTCCAGCGCCTCGGCGGCCTCCCGCGCGCTCCACCCCGCCTCTGCCAGGGCGGCGGCCAGGTCGTCCCGGCTGCGCCCCGCGGTCAGCCCTTGCCGCACGAAATCGCCCAGATCATCGCTGCGCGACATGCCTGCCCCCGTTCTCCAGTCTGCATTGGCCAGGATCGGCGGCGCGGGGTCAAGCGCCGGCAGGCCCGATTTTCCGTCCCGGAACATCCCTGCCGGAGACTCGAGCCGAACAATCACGACTGCCGAAAGGGTCCGGTGCATTTTTCCTCTTGCAGCCATCCGCGGGCTTGGCTAAATCCCCCTCCACCGGCGGCGGACGCCACCGGAGACGGAGCGCGGGCGTAGCTCAGGGGTAGAGCATAACCTTGCCAAGGTTAGGGTCGTGAGTTCGAATCTCATCGCCCGCTCCAGATTTCAGTTTCAAGATCAACTGTTCAAGACGCATTCTCCGGGGTGCTTCTTGCTTGCAGACCAATTGTCTCTGCGATGTACAAAGCATCCTGCTGTAGTGCGGCGGCCCCGCGGCTGCTCGTCGCGGCCGAGGGCATGCATTACACCTCCGCCGATGGTCACCAGGTGCTTGACGGCACTGCCGGCCTCTGGTGCTGCAACGCCGGTCATGGACGCAGCCAGATCACCGAGGCCGTGAGCCGCCAGCTCGCCACGCTCGATTATGCGCCCTCCTTCAACATGGGCCATCCCATCGCCTTCGATTTTGCCGAGCGGCTCGCCGCCATCGCGCCGGGGCCCGAGGGCGGAAGGCTCGACCGGGTCTTTTTCACCGGCTCGGGATCGGAGTCGGTCGACACCGCGCTGAAGATCGCCATCGCCTACCAGCACGCCGTTGGACAGGGCACCCGTACCCGTGTCATCGGCCGCGAACGAGGCTACCACGGGGTCGGCTTCGGCGGCATCTCGGTTGGTGGTCTGGTCAACAACCGCCGCGTCTTCCCGCAAATTCCGGCTGACCATCTCCGACATACCCATGACCTCGCGAAGAACGCCTTTGTGAAGGGGCAGCCCGAGCATGGCGCCGACCTGGCCGAGGATCTCGAGCGCCTGGTCCAGCTGCACGGCGCCGAAACCATCGCCGCCTGCATCGTCGAGCCGGTCGCCGGCTCGACCGGCGTCCTCGTGCCGCCCAGGGCTACCTCGAGCGCCTGCGCGAGATTGCGACGAAGCATGGCATCCTTTTGATCTTCGACGAGGTCATCACCGGCTTTGGCCGCCTCGGCGCACCTTTCGCCAGCGACTTCTTCGGCGTGACCCCGGCTCTGGTGACGACCGCCAAGGGTCTGACCAATGGCGTGATCCCGATGGGTGCGGTCTTCGCCTCGCGCGCTGTCCATGATGCCCTGATGACCGGACCCGAGAACGTCATCGAGCTGTTCCACGGATACACCTACTCCGGCCACCCCGCTGCCTGCGCTGCAGGCTTGGCCACGCTCGATATCTACGAAGGCGAGGGTCTCTTCACCCGCGCGGCAGGGCTGCAGGCGAAATGGAATGATGCGATCCATGCGCTGAAGAGCGCGAAGAACGTCATCGACATCCGCACCATCGGCCTGATCGCCGGGATCGAGCTTGCTCCGCGCGAAGGCGCGGTCGGGACGCGCGCCTATGATGTCTTCGTCGACTGCCTGGCGAAAGGGCTGCTGATCCGCGTCACCGGCGACATCATAGCCCTGTCGCCGCCGTTGATCGTCGAGGAGGGCCAGATCGACGAGATGGTCAGCGTCCTTGGCGACGCCCTCGCGCGCGCCGCCTGAGCGAAGGGAGCCGGGAGGGGGGCCGATGCGTGATACCGACTTTCGGCACGCCGGCGCCGTGCTCGAGATCGACCTCTCGGCTATCCGGCACAACTACCGAACCCTCCGCGCCATGGTAGGCGGCACCTGTGCCGCCGTAGTGAAAGCCGACGCTTACGGGCTCGGGGCAGCGGCGGTCGCCCAAGTCCTTTACGCCGAGGGCGCGCGTCAGTTCTTCGTCGCGCATCTGGACGAGGCGCTTGCTCTTCGGCCAGCGCTGCCGGCGGGAGCCGAGGTCTTCATCCTGAACGGCCTCCCGCCGGGTGCTGAGGCGGATTGCGCGGCTTCAGGCCTCATTCCGGTGCTGAACAGTGCGGCCCAGATTGACGCCTGGGCCGGCCTCGCTCGCCTGCAGGGCCGCCCCCTCCTGGCTGTGGTGCAGGTCGACAGCGGCATGTCCCGCATGGGACTTCCCGAGGACGAACTCGAGGCGGTCACGGCCACCCCCGAACGGCTTGAGGGCATCACACTGCGCCTCGTCATGAGTCATCTCGCCTGCGCCGAGCGGCAGGATCACGCAATGAACCGCACCCAGCTTGCCGGCTTCGAGGCGGCACGGCGGCGCCTGCCCGCTGCTCCCGGCAGTTTTGCCAACTCCTCCGGGATTTTCCTCGGCTCGGATTTCCACTTCGATCTGGCCCGCCCCGGTGCGGCGCTCTATGGGATTGCGCCAGTCGCGAATGCGCCAAACCCGATGCGGCCGGTGGTCCGCTTGCGCGGCCGCATTGTGCAGATCCGGGACATCCCGGCCGGGGCGCAGGTTGGTTACGGTGCCAGCTGGACTGCGGAGCGGCCGGGTCGGATTGCCACTGTCTCGGTTGGCTATGCCGATGGCTATCTCCGCAGCCTCAGCCACCGTGCTGTCGCACATGTAGGCGAGATGCCGGTGCCGCTCGTCGGCATCGTCTCGATGGACAGTATCACGCTCGATGTCACCGGTGCGCCAGCGGCCGTTCCAGGCGGTTTCGTCGACCTGATCGGTCCTCACAATCCGGTTGATGCGGTTGCCACTGCGGCCAGCACCATCGGCTATGAAGTTCTCACCTCGCTCGGCAGCCGCTATGCGCGTGCCTATGCCGACGCTCTCTGCACGGAAAGGCAGACGGCATGAAGATCGTCATTCTTGGCAGCGGCGTTATCGGCGTGACGTCTGCTTGGTATCTCGCGCAGGCCGGCTATGAGGTCGTAGTTCTGGACCGACAGCAGGGGCCCGCACTTGAGACGAGCTTCGCAAACGCGGGCGAAATCTCGCCCGGCTACGCCACGCCTTGGGCAGGACCTGGCGTCCCCTTGAAGGCCATCAAGTGGATGATGATGCGGCACAGCCCGCTCCTCATCCACCCGCACCTCGAACGGGCTTTCTGGCGCTTCGGCCTTGCCATGCTCCGCAACTGCACCGCCGAGCGCTATGAGGTGAACAAGAGCCGCATGGTGCCGATCGCCGAGTACAGCCGCGACATGCTCAAGGCCCTCCGCGTCGAGACCGGGATCGCCTACGACGAGCGCATGCAGGGCACGCTCCAGCTCTTCCGCACCGAGAAGCTGATGGCCGGCGCGCCCAAGGACATGAGGGTCCTCGATGCGCTCGGCGTTCCGAATGAGCTCCTCGACCCCGATGGTTGCATCGCCGTCGAGCCGGCGCTCGCCAAAGCCCGGGGCAAGTTCGTCGGCGGCCTCCGCCTGCCCAACGACGAGACCGGCGACTGCTTCAAGTTTACCAACGCCTTGCGGGACCTCGCCGCCGCTCGGGGCGTCGACTTCCGCTACGCCGTCACGATCAAGCATCTGATCGCCGATGGTGGTCGGATAACCGGTGTCTCCACCGATCAGGGCACCGTCACCGGCGACGCTTATGTGCTGGCACTTGGCAGCTACTCGCCGCTCATGCTGAAGCCCCACGGCATCGATCTGCCGATCTATCCGGTCAAGGGCTATTCGCTGACCGTACCGATCACCGACCCTGCCGGCGCGCCGGAATCGACGGTGATGGACGAGAAGCACAAGGTGGCGATCACCCGCCTCGGCGACCGCATCCGTGTGGGGGGCATGGCCGAGCTCGACGGCTACTCAACCGACCTGCACCCGAACCGCCGTGCGACGCTTGAGCATGTGGTGTCTGACCTTTATCCGGCCGGCGGCGACGCAAAGGCGGGCAGCTTCTGGGCCGGCCACCGGCCGATGACCCCGGACGGACCGCCGGTAATCGGCCGGGCGAAGTATCCGAATCTTTGGCTTCAACACCGGCCATGGCACACTCGGCTGGACCAGGGCCTGCGGTTCGGGCCGGGTGCTGGCCGACCTCGTCTCTGGCCGCGCCCCCGAGATCGACGCGAGCGAACTCAGTATCGAACGCTATACCGCCACGCCTCTCCGATCCATCCGCCGCAAGGAGCTTCCCGCATGATCCCGATCAACGCCACCGGCGCGCCTGCCGCTATCGGACCCTATTGCCACACCGTCGCCTTCGGCGAGTTCGTCTTCACCTCGGGGCAGATTCCGCTCGATCTTTCGGGTGCAATGCCCGCCGGCATCGAGGCGCAGACCGAGCAAGTCTTCGACAACCTCGAAGCAGTGCTCGCTGAAGCCAATAGCAGCCTTGATCGGGTGGTGAAGGCGACCGTCTTCGTCACCGATCTCGGGGACTTCGCCAAGCTCAATGCGATCTACGAAAAGCGCTTTGGCGCCCACAAGCCGGCGCGCTCGACCGTGCAGGTCGCGGCTCTGCCCCGGGGCGCCGCGGTTGAGATCGAACTTGTCGCGACCCTCTCCGGCGCCTGAGGGCGGCAGAAAGCCAGCCAAACAAAATCCAAAAGGACCACACCCATGACCGATCTATTCCACTACATCTCTGGCGAGAGTGTCCCGGGCAGATCCGGCCGCTTCGCCGACGTGTTCAACCCGGCGACCGGCAGCATTGAGAAACGAGTGGCGCTGGCCACCGCCGAAGAGATCGGCGAAGCCGTGGCGGTGGCCAAGGCGGCATGGCCTGCCTGGCAAAGACGCCCCCGCTGCGGCGCGCGCGCATCCTCGACAGGTTCAAGTTCCTGCTGATGGAGAATGCCGACAAGCTTGCCGAACTCATCTCCGTCGAACATGGAAAGACCCATGATGACGCCTTGGGAGAGGTGACGCGAGGGCTTGAGGTCGTCGAGTTCGCGGTGGGCATTCCCCAACTGCTGAAAGGAGAGGTGACGGAGAATGTCGGCACCGGCGTCGACAGTCATTCCCTGCGCCAGCCCCTGGGTGTCGTGGCCGGGATCACGCCGTTCAACTTCCCCTGCATGGTCCCGATGTGGATGTTTCCCGTCGCGCTTGCCTGCGGCAACTGCTTCATCCTGAAGCCATCTGAGCGGGATCCCTCCGCGCCACTGTTCCTCGCCGAGCTGCTGACTCAGGCGGGCCTGCCGGCGGGCGTGTTCAACGTGGTCAACGGCGACAAGGAGGCTGTTGACGCGCTGCTCGCCCACCCCGATGTGAAGGCAATCAGCTTTGTCGGCTCGACGCCGGTCGCACGCGACATCTATACGACCGGCACCGCGCATGGAAAGCGCGTCCAGGCGCTCGGCGGCGCCAAGAACCACGCGATTATCATGCCGGATGCGGACATCGACATGGCCGTCGGCGCGCTGACGGGCGCGGCCTACGGCTCGGCCGGTGAGCGCTGCATGGCGATTTCGGTGGCCGTGCCGGTCGGCGAAGAGACCGCGAACAGGCTGATCGAAAAGCTCATCCCGAAGATCGAGGCGCTGAAGATCGGCCCTGCCGCCGATCGGACCTCGGAATTGGGCCCGCTCGTCACCGCGCAGCATCTCGCCAAGGTCCGAGGTTACATCGACCAGGGCGAGCGAGAGGGGGCAAAGCTCGTTGTGGATGGCCGCGACTTCACAGCGCCTCAAGGCTACGAGAACGGTTACTTTATCGGCGGCACCCTGTTCGACAACGTGACGCCGGACATGACGATCTGGAAGGAAGAGATCTTCGGCCCGGTCCTCTCCATCGCGCGTGCCGCGAACTACCAGGAGGCGGTGGACCTGGTCGCCCAACATGAATACGGCAATGGTGTCGCCATCTTCACCCGTGATGGTGACGCGTCACGCGCCTTCGGCCACGAGGTCGAGGTCGGCATGGTTGGCATCAACGTCCCGATCCCGGTGCCAATGGCGTTCCATTCCTTTGGGGGATGGAAGGATTCACTCTTTGGCGACCACCACATGCATGGACCCGAGGACGTTCGGTTCTACACTTGTCTAAAGACCCTTACGACCCGCTGGCCGACTGGCATGCGGTCAGAGGCCGAGTTTGTCATGCCAACGATGGGATAACTCAGTTGACATGGGGCGAGTTCGCTTGCCCCATGTTGCGAATGTAGCAGTGTAGTGTGGCGCCCCTATCGGGTCAGCACGATCCGCGCAATCACCATCCGCACGAGATCATCTGCGGCCAGGTCGCTCAAGATTGCTGCAGGTACTATCCGGGGTGTGGTGGAAATTCGCGGTCGGCGATCTCCGGTGCGGCGAAGGTTACGTGATCATGCGGCGAGATCAATGGAGCTGGCGGCGAGCGTCTCCCAGCCGTCGACCTTGCGCATGACGATCTGCCCGGAGGCGAGCAGCGCCCAGAACAGCATCGGCGCGGTCTCGGCCTCGGGCAGGACGGTCTGGGTCTTGATGCGGCGGCGGAACTCCTCGTGCAGACGCTCGATGGCATTGGTGGTGCGGGCCGATTCCCATTGGCCGGGCGGCAGGCGCGTGAAGGTGAAGAGCCGGTCGCCGGCTTCTTCGAGGCCGTCGGCGACGGCTCGACACTTCAGCCGCCACTTGCGCGAGACAACGCCTTCCGACGGGCCTCCACGTCGGCGGCAGTCTCGGCGTAGATCATGTCGCGGTAGTCGTTGGTCAGTTCGTCGTGCAGCCGCTTCGGCGCGTGGGCGAGCAGGTTGCGGTGCTTGTGAACCGTGCAGCGCTGAACGGGGGCGTCGGGCCAGAGCGCCGCCAAGGCCGCTTCGAGCCCGGGCGCGCCGTCGACGATGACGAACCCGGGCGCGTTCAGGCCGCGCCGGGTCATGTCCGCGAGGAAGGTGGCCCAGGCGGCGGTGCTCTCGCCGCCCATGCTCCTGAGCGCCAGCAGCACCTTCTGGCCGTCTCGGCGCATCCCGACCGCAAGGCCACCAGCAGGGAGATGATGGTGGCCTTGCGGTCGATCTTCGTTCGGATCACCGTGCCGTCCAGGATCAGCCGGACGATGTCCTCGTCGTGGAGGCCGCGGCCGTTCCAGCCCTCCCAGTCGGTCCGAACCTTGCGCCAGGTGCTGCTGACCACATCCTTGCCCACGGCGCCGTCGAACAGCGCCGCCAGGGCACGGCGCACTCTCCGGGTGTTCGTTCCGGCGAGATAGGCACCGGCGATCAGCGCCTCTGCCCGCTTCGTCAGCCGCTGATAGCGGCGCAGTGCCTTCGAGCGCCATTCCGCCGTCCCGCCATCCTCGCACACGAGCTGTGCCCGCGGCACGCGCACCGTCTCGGCGCCGAACGTGCCGATCACCTGCCGGTCGCGGTGGCTATTGCGCCAACCGAGTATGTGCTCCTCGGCGCGCTCATAGCGGCCCCGCCCGAGCGCGGCCGACAGCTCCTCCTCGAGGATCTCCTCGATGAAGGCACGAACCCGGCCGCGCACCTCGTCTTCCAGCGGATCGCTCCACCCCACACCGAGAAGTGGCGACGACGTCGGTGTCGTCGTAGTCTCATCCATGGCGTGGTCTCCACGGCGGCGGCAACCGCCGTCCAAGGTTGGGTCAATGCCCGGAGACTACGCCAGCCCTGAAACTCCACCACGTTCGCGACAGCACCTGGCTGCAGATGTTCAAGTGCTAAGCACTTTTGATATTACGTGCAGACATCTTCTGAAAGTAACAGCGTAAGACGATGGAAGGTCCGGCAGGCTGCCGCATCCCGCAGCGCTTCGGGGTCACTGGACCAAGAAAGCGTCAACGCAATGCTGAAGTGTATCGCCGAAGAACCCCGCCTGCGGATCGTGCTGTATTCGCATGATACCCTCGGATTCGGGCATCTGCGCCGCAACATCATGCTGGCGAGCCGCTTGCGAAAGCTTCCCTCGCAGGCCGACATTCTGCTGCTGGCCGGGAAGCGCGAGGCCGGGTCGTTCAACCTGCCTGCGGGCATCGACCTCATCACGCTGCCAGCCAATGCCAAGCAGTCGGATGGCAGATATGCGCTGCGGCACCTCGGCCTTGACCTCAAGGCGCTGGCGAAGATCCGGGAAAACATCATCATGGCCGCGGTCCTGTCCTTCCGCCCCGACCTGTTCATCGTGGACAACGTGCCCCGCGGGGCGCAGCACGAACTGGACGCCACCCTGAGGATGCTGCGCGAAACCGGCGGCACCCGCGTGGTCCTTGGCCTGCGCGACGTCATCGACCGACGCGACAAGGTGCGCGGCCAATGGGTGAAGCAGCGCAACTTCACCACGGTCAGCGAATGATATGACGACGTCAGGATCTACGGCGCGCAGGATTTCCATGACCTGATCGCCGAATACGACATGGGTCCGATCGTCCGGGACAAGGCCCGCTTCACCGGCTGCCTGCACCGTGACCACGCGGTTGATCAAGCCGCCTCGAACATGATCCGCGACAAAGTCCTGCACGGCGATTCCACGCCCTGCATCATGACGATGGTCGGCGGCGGGCGCGATGGCCTCGCGCTCTGCAAGGCCTTCGGCAAGACGCGGCTGCAGGAGGGGCGGCAGGGCATCCTCGTCACCGGCTCGCAGATGTCGCCGCGGGATGCGCGGACCGTGGCGGACATCGCACGGGACAATCACCAGCTGACGTGATCGACTTCCTGTCCGAAACCATCGCCCTGATCGACGGGGCGGACAGGCTCATCGGCATGGGCGGCTACAACACCGCCTGCGAGGTTCTGTCGCTGAACAAGGATGGGCTGATCGTGCCCCGCGCAACGCCGCGAGCGGAACAACTGATCCGCGCCGAACGGCTGGCGAGCCTCGGGCTGATCGACATGCTGCACCCCGACGAGATCTCGGCCAAACCGCCTGACGGCCTGGATGGATCGTCCGCGCAGACAGTCGAACTTCCCCTGCCCGATCAACATGAAGGGCTTAAAAACGTGACCCTCTTCGCCGCGCAGGCCTTTGCCGCGAAGCCGCCCCACATCCATTGACCTGCAGGACAGGACAGGAGATCAGGGCGCAGTTCACCGGCGCGGTCCCCGCCGACCGGGTGGCGGCGGAACTGGCGCGGATGTCGGTGGGCATCGCCTGCCATGGGCAAGACCAGCTCTTCTATTTCTCGCCGCTGAAGCTTAACGAATACATGGCGGCGGGCCTGCCTGCCGTCGTCTTGTGGACCGGGGGAGCTGAAGGATCTGACCGGCGCCGGCCCGTTTCAGGCCGGATGCCCCGCCGGAAGATCCCCGTGCCCTTGCCGCCGCACTGGCCGGGCTTGCTACCGATCCTGCCCGCCGCGTAGCGATAGGGGAGGCCACGCGGGACCATGTGCTGCGGTATCACAGTTGGGGCAGCATCGCCCGCGACCTGCTGGCGCGCGCCGGGATCGGGCCATGACCGCCAGGCCAAGCAGCCGCAAAGGTGACCTTGTCGAGGCGATGCCCGGCCTGCGCCGGATGATGGCCCGGATGCAGCCCTATCTGCGACCGCACCGGGGGCTGGTAGCCGGGGGCAGCGCGGCACTGATCGCCTCGGTCCTGACCAAGCTGGCCGAGCCATGGCCGCTGAAGTTCGTCATCGACAACGTGGTGGATGTCGGCCCCGACACCGCCCGCACCACCGGGTTTGCCGCCTTGGACGGCCTGACCACGCAGGAACTGCTGCTGGCCTGCGCCATCGGCCTTGTCGTCATCATCGGCTTTCGCGCGCTTTTCGAATACACGGCAACGATCTGCTTCGCCAAGGCAGGCAGCCGGGTGCTGACGCAGGTGCGCGGCGACCTGTTCCGCCACCTGCAGCAGTTGCCGCTGTCCTTCCATTCGCGCAGCCGCACCGGCGACCTGACCATGCGGCTGATTTCCGACGTGGGGATGCTCAAGGAAACGGCGGTCACGGCGGTACTGCCGCTGGCGGTAAACGCGCTGATCCTGTTCGGCATGGCCGGGGTCATGCTGTGGATGAACTGGCAGCTTGCGATAATCGCGCTGGCGCCGCTGCTATGGGCGCTGTCCATCAGCTGCGGCAAGCGCATCCAGACCGTCAGCCGCAAGCAGCGCAGGATCAAGGGGACGATGGCCGCGACCGCCGCCGAAAGCCTCGCCGGCATCCGCACGATCAAGGCGCTGAGAGTCGAGGATCAGGTCGCCCGCGGCTTCATCGAGAACAACCTGAAAAGCCTGAAGGGCAGCGTGAAATCGCAGCGGCTGTCGGCGGGGCTGGAACGCTCGGTCAATCTGCTGGTCGCGGTGGCGACGGCGCTGATTATGTTCATTGGGGCGCGGATGGTGCTGGCGGGAAGGCTTTCGTCGGGGGACCTGCTGGTCTTCATCACCTACCTGAAGAACACCTTCGCCCCGTCCGCGATTACGCGAAATATTCCGCGCGTCTCGCCAAGGCCACGGCGGCGGGCGAGCGGGTGGTGGGCCTTCTGGACCTGCCCGCAACCGTGGACCGCGAGGGGGCGCGCGAGGCCGACTTCCGGCACAGCCGCATTACCTTCCGCGACGTGCATTTCAGCTACGATTCCGACCGCCCGCAACTGCGTGGCGTCAGCGTGGACATCCCGGCAGGACAGACTGTCGCCATCTCCGGCCGTCGGGCGCGGGCAAGTCCACCTTCGTCAGCCTGCTGATGCGGCTTCACGACCCGCAATCGGGCCGGATCGAGATCGACGGCACCGACATCCACGGCTTCCCCCTGAAAAGCCGCGCAGCCGCATCAGCTTCGTCCCGCAAGAGGCGCTGCTGTTTTCCCAGACCCTGCGCGAGAACCTGACGCTGGGCGTGGGACGAGAGATCCGCGATGCCAAGATGCAGCAGGCCGCGAGCCGCGCCCGCGCGCATGACTTCATCGCGGCGCTGCCCTAGGGTTACATACGCAGCTTGCGGAACGCGGCGGCTCGCTGTCAGCAGGCCAGCGCATCGTCATCGCCCACGCGGGCCTGCGCCGCGTGCCGATCTTCGTGCTGGACGAGCCGACCGTGGACCTTGACGCCGAGAACGAGCAGGCAGTGATCGAGACGATCATGGAGATGGCCCGCGGCCGTTACCACCCTGATCATCACCCATGACCTGACCCTTGCCGGGCACTGCGACCGCATCCTCTGCCTCGACGGCGGCGATCTGGCCGCAAACGGCAGCCCGGCCGAGCTTCCGAGTCCCGGGACGGGCTGTTCGCGCGCCTGACCGCGCAGGCGGTTCCGGCAAGACGGAGGACCTGATGCGCGCCAACGCCGACCTGATCGCCCGAGAGCACGGCTTGCCGGGACTGCCCCTGATGCTGGACCCGCTAAGGCTGGCGGATACTCTTGGCTGCGGGCCTTTGCGGCTGGACTACCTGCGCCTGAAAAGCGGGACGAACTGCGTCGCCGCCTAGCGCATCGGCGACAACTGGCTGATCGCCAAGGCGGTCACGATGGACCGGGTGGCCGAGCTTCGGCGCGGTCCGGATCGGGCCGTCCTGACGGTCGCCCTTCCACCCCCGATGACCCGTTTGGCCTGGCGCTGGCCGGAGCGGAGGCCAACTTCTATGCAGCTCTGGAAACCGGGCCCATAGCCTCGTAACTAACCGAGTCTGCCTCCGGCAAACCCGGCGCGGTTCACTGCCTTACGTTCGGAAAGCGAGAGCTTGCCCGGGACTCGATGGACAGAACCAGCTTCCTCCACTTACCTGTGGGAGCTACCTCCGATCTGCAGGTGCCCCTACTCGCTCGCTCCCTGCGCGTCGCGCCTGCGGCGCGTCTTGCTCGCGCTTCGCGCGAGTAGCTTGAGCCTTTTCACCGGAGCCTGTTCAGCGTGACGCAACTCCTGTGATCTTCTGTTGATGTCCCTTCGGAGGTGACTATTCCCCCTGCCACTAGAACGAATAGGAAGCGCTGGGGAAAAACTCCGGCGCGGCTCTGGAATGGCAGGGGGATGCTCGACGTTTCCCTTCGTCGATGTGGTGAACTGAAACTTGTGTGTCAGACAAGCCGGGCGGCTTCCGAAGTCCCGGCGATATTCAGCGCATCCTGACCCTCTCGGGTCAAAGCGGTTGCAGTCTCGCGACTGCGCGACATGGACGGCTTACCTTCAACCGCGACCATATCCGGCAGTTGTCACACCCCCCTTGCGGGACAGGACAGAACTGCCATCTTTTTTGATGCTATTCGGAGTTCCCGGGAAGCAACCGCTTGGGGCGTCCGTCATTCCCTGACGGGGTGCGAACCCTCGCGATCTAACCTGCAGCCTGTCGGCTGGATGACTCCCCGCACCGTCTCGTTTTCGGCATTCTGGGGGTTATTTGGCGGTGGCCGACAACATGTCCTGATCCAGACTGACTGTCTGGGACCAGTCTTGAAGCCTTTAACCTAGACATAAGGGCGCGGATCGACCGCTGGTGTCCACCACCGCTACTCCCTTGATAGCAGCGTGGATTCGCAGTGCAGGAGTCCGACACAGTGAAATTGCTCCTTCCAGCACGGGTCTAGGCCTGCCGAGCAGGTGCGGAAACAATTGAAAGCGCGTCATTCGGCAGCGGTCGCTGCAGTGCCCTTGCGTCCGTCCAGTCCGCCGTGAGCCACGCCTCGATCTCGTCCTGTGTCGTCAGGATCACAGGCATCGCCTTGGGATGAACCGGCTTGACCACAGCATTGGGCTCGGTCGTGAGAAAGGCGAAAAGCTCATGTCGGCCCGGTCGCGGCGTCCGGTTAGATCCCCGCGTGCCGTGCCAGGGCGTCCAGATCCCCGCGAAGAAGAACAGCGGCTGTATCTCGTCGAGCGCGAACCAGACGATCGGCTTGCGCTTGGTGACCGGATCGGGGCGTTGGCCGTATTCCGAGAAGGCCGTGGCGGGCACGATGCAGCGATGCTCCACTCCCAGCCACCGCCGCCAGTGCGGGCTTGCGACGTTGCGGATGTTGGTGACGCCCGTATCGGGCGCGTCCGGCGCCTTGAGGAACTGCAGCGGCGTCGGCATGCCCCAGGTCAGCCGGGCGAGTTCGCGCCCGCTCGCGGTGTTGCGCACCACAGGCGCCGGACGGTCGGGATAAAGGTCGAGTTCGGGTTCGAGATTGCCGGTGCTGTCTTGGACGACCCGCGCCAAGTCCCGGATCGCCTGCTGGTTTGTGGTCAGGTTATACAGGTTGCACATCCGCTTGCCTCCGGCCTGGTCGGCATAGTGTAGCGGGGCAGCGACAGTTCCGCATCTCCGGCTCATGCTCTCTGTGGCTCGGATTGACATGGTCCACTATTCGGAACAAAAACAGAACATTGATGTTGTTCCATTGTCCTGCCGGAGCCTTCCACCCATGACCTCTCCTGCTCCCAGCCTTGCTCACCTCCGAAAGCAGATTGTCCGGATCGGGGGCGAAGGCGATCGGGCATCCGGCGTTCTCCCCTTCGACCTTCCCGCGCTCGACTGCAGGCTGCCGGGTGGGGGTCTGGCGCTGGGCCGCCTGCACGAGGTGGCGGGGGGCGGAAACGGCGCGGTGGACGGCGCGGCGGCGGCCTGCTTTGCGGCCGGGATCGCGGCACGGCTGTCCGGCACGGTGCTCTGGTGCGTGATCGCGGCAGATATCTTTGCCCCGGGGCTGGCGCAGGCGGAGTTCTCGCCGGACCGGGTGATCCATGTCGAGACGGGGGACGAGACACCCGTGCTCGCCTGAATGGAGGAAGGGCTTCGGCATGGCGGGCTTGCGGTCGTTGTCGCGGAAGCCCCGCGTCTCCCGATGACCGCATCGCGGCGGCTGCACTTGGCGGCCCGGGAGAGCGGGGACCATGGGCCTCGCGCTCCGGTGCGGCCGGCCTCAGGCAGACGCTTCGGACTTCGGCCAGCCCACGGCGGCGATGACGCGCTGGCGGATCTCGGCGCTGCTCTCAGCGCCACTGCCGGTGCCGGGCATGGGACGGCCGCGCCGGCTGGTCGAGTTGGTCCGCGCCCGCGCCGGCGAATGCTTCGAACTTGAACTAGAGGCATGCGATGGGGCGGGTCGCCTCGGTCTGGTTGCCCATGTGGCGGACGGATCGGCTGCGGCAGAAGGCTGGCAACGCCGCGCCACAGGATGACGTGCCGCTGGTAGTGGCCGGGCGCGTCGGCAACCGCCGGGTGGTGACAGCCGCGGATGCGGCGGCGCAAGCCTTGGGTCTCTCAGCGGGCATGCCGGTGAGCACGGCACAGGCGCTGGTGCCGGGGCTGGTCATGGTGCAAGCCGATCCCAAAGCGGATGCAGAAAGCTTTGGGCGGCTGGCGGTCTGGGTCATGCAGCGGGTCTCGCTTATCGTAGCCCCCGATCCGCCCGGCGACATCGTCCTGGACACGACGGGCGCCGACCACCTGCAGGGCGGCGAGGCCACCATGCTGGAGGCGCTGGTTGGACGGCTGGTGATGTCCGGCGTCACTGCCCGTGCGGCGGTTGCGGATAGCTGGGGCGCGGCGCATGCCCTCGCCCGACACATGGCGGATCCAGTCTTCCTTGCCCCCGGCACCGCAGAGCGCGTGTTGGCGCCGCTGCCCATCCAGGCCCTGCGTCTGCCCCTCGCCACGATCGCCGGGTTGCGCACCTTGGGCTTCACCCGCACGGCGATCTCTGGGACCAGCCCCGCGCCCCGCTCACCCGCCGCTTCGGCCCGGACCTCTGCCGCAGGCTCGACCAGGCGCTGGGCGCAGTGGCAGTGGAGTTCGAGCCCGTCCGCCCCGAAGGACTTGTCGCGGTGCGCCGGGTCTTTGCCGAGCCTATCGCCGCGGCCGAGATCATCGCCTGTTACATTCGCAAGCTGGTCGTCGCGCTGTGCGAGCAACTGAAAGAGCGCGGCCTCGGCGCCCGCCGGCTCGATCTCCTCTGCCACCGCATCAATAACGACCTTCAGACGGTGCGGGTTGGGCTCGCGTGTCCGGTGCAGGACCCGCAGCCGCTCACCCCGCTCCTCTGCGCCCGGATCGAGGCCATCGGGCCGGGGTTCGGCATCGAGATCATGGTGCTGATGGCGACGCTTGCCGAGCCCCTGGCGCCTCGGCAGGCGGCGAGCCCGCTGGAGGCGCCCGCGCCCGACCGCGCGGGGCTGATCGACACGCTGGCGAACCGCGTATCCCCGATGCCAGGCGTGACATACCGCGGGCACGGCTCTTCTGACGGCGAGAACTCGCTGGCCTGCGAAATCTTGCCGAACCGCACATACACGCATGCGTTGAGCGTGGCGGAACGTCAACGGAGAACTCAGCCCGGGAGACAACCATGTCGCTCTACGAGAATGCTTACGGCACCGTCACAGCCGTTTCCACGACCCGTGCCGGCAGCCTTGTCAATGTCAGGCTCCGAAGCACTGACAAGGCCCTCGAAGGAACAACCATCCAGGCCTTCGTGCCAAAAAGCCTCAATCCGCCTGAGGGAGCAAGGAGCAGACCGGGTGACAGGGCCTTCCTCATGGGAGAACTCGACATCGTATCAGGCGAACTTCTCCCTCAGGGCAATGATCTCGCCCTGTTGCGCGTCGAGGTCTGCCTGCGCGCCTGAGGGTAGCACAAGACCGCATGAGTGGCAGCTTTTCCAAACGAGCATCGCCGAAATCAGCACAAGGAGTTTTCCACTTGATTGGATCAATCGATTGATCCAATCATGAGTGATGAGCCAACCCGTGCATCCGACCATCACCCAACTCGTCGCGGCCGGAGTGCATCTGTTCGGGCGCGACGGCTTCGAGGCGACCTCGACACGGGCCATTGCCGCGAAGGCGGGCACGAACATCTCCTCCATCGCCTATCATTTTGGCGGCAAGGAGGGCTTGCGGCTCGCCTGCGCCGATGCCGTGGCAGCGTCCATCGGTCAGGTGGCGCAGGCGATCCCGGCGGAACCGGGCGCAATCGGTCGCGACCAGGCACGCCGCAGCCTGCGGCGGCTGATGCGCCGGATCGTGACCTTCCTGATGACCCCTGCCGCCGCGGATGTCGTCGGCTTCCTGCTGCGGGAACTTGCAATCCCCGATAGCCCGGTGCTCGATCGGCTTTGCGCCAGGCTGATCGAGCCGCGCCACCGCGCGCTGTGCCTGCTCTGGGGCGCGGCCACCGGCAGCGACCCGGACAGCGAGGACACGCGCCTTGCCGTATTTTCGCTGGTCGGGCAGGCCGCCTATTTTCGGCTGGCCGCGCCGCTGGTGCAGCGGCGGATGGGCTGGCCGGGCTATTCCCGGCGCGAGGCGCGGGCGATCCAGCGGCGGCTTCTCGCCAATCTCGACGCGATCCTGGACGCCGCCGATGGCTGACTTCCTCTGCGCACTGCCGCTGCTTTCGGCCTTGCTGCTCCGCTGCGCCCCTCCGCCGCCGCTCGCCACGGGCCATGTCGAGGGGGAATATATCCAGGTCGCGCCGCTGGTGACGGCCCGGGTCAGCGAGGTCGTCGTCCGCCGTGGCGACCGAGTCGCTGCCGGACAGCTTCTGGCGCAGGCCGAGACGGCGGATGCGAGCGCCGCCGTCGATGCGGCCGAGGCGCGGTTGAAGCAGGCGGAATCCGAGCTTGCCGACCTGACCCACGGCAGCCGGCCCGAGGAGCTTGCCGCGTTGGAGGCCGCGCTCGCGGCGGCGCAGGCGACTGCCGCCCGCGCCGCCCAGGATGCCGAGCGCGAGGATCGACTGCAGGCGCGCGGCGTGTCCTCCGCCTCGCAGAGCGCGGCCCTGCGCGCTGCCGCCGATGTCGCCCGGGCGGGCGTCGCCGAGGCCGGGGCCCGGCTGGAGGCCGCGCGCCTGCCTGCCCGTGCCGATCGCATCGAGGCCGCCAGCGGGGCGGTCGCCGAGGCCCGCGCCGCGCGTGACACCAGCCTTTGGCAACTTGACCAGCGCAGCCTGCGGGCCGAGGGCGCAGGCGTAGTCTCGGACATCATCCGCAACGCGGGCGAGATTGCCGGCCCCTCTGCGCCGGTCCTTTCCTATCTGCCCGACGGCGCCGTCACGCTGCGGGTGTTCCTGCCGGAATCCGCGCTGTCCTCCATCACGGTCGGCACGCGGCTGACGGTCGAGTGTGACGGCTGTGCGCCGCTGACCGCCCGCGTCACGTGGATCGCGGAACAGGCCGAGTTCACCCCGCCTGTCATCTATTCCCGCGAGATGCGGCAAAAGCTCGTCTACATGGTCGAGGCCCTGCCCGAGCCGGCCGACGCCCTGAAGCCCGGCCAGATCGTCGAGGTGCGGCTGGCGCCATGAAACCGCAGGCTCCCGACACCCCGGTCATCGCCGTCGAAGGGCTGACGAAGTCCTTTGGCCGCCGCCGGGTCGTGGACGGCGTCGGCCTGACCGTCGGGGCGGGCGAGATCGCGGGGTTCCTGGGGCCGAACGGATCGGGCAAGACCACCTGCATCCGCATGATATGCGGGTTGCTGACGCCCGATGCGGGCCGTGGGACCGTCCTGGGGCTGGACCTCATGCGCGGGCAGCGCGCGATCCGGTTGCAGGTCGGCTACATGACCCAGAGGTTCTCGCTCTACGAGGATCTGTCGATCCGGCAGAACCTTGCCTTCGTGGCCGGGCTCTATCACCTGCCGCGGCAGGCGGTGGCCGACACGCTGGAGGACCTCGGCCTGTCCTCCCGCCGCCACCAGCTTGCGGGCTCGCTGTCGGGCGGATGGAAGCAGCGGCTTGCGCTGGCCGCCTGCCTCATGCACCGCCCGAAGCTGCTGCTGCTGGACGAGCCAACGGCGGGCGTCGATCCCAAGGCCCGCCGCGCCTTCTGGGACGAGATCCACGACCGGGCGGGCCGCGGCATGACGGTGCTCGTCTCGACCCACTACATGGACGAGGCAGAACGCTGCAACCGCATCCACTACATCGCCCATGGCCGCCTGGTCACCAACGGGACGGTCGATGAGGTGATTGCCGCAGCGGGCCTTGTCACCCGCAGCGTCGAAACCAACCATCCGGCCGCGCTGGCGCAGGAACTTCGCCGAGCGCCCGGCGTGGCGCAGGTCGAGCCCTTCGGGGCTTTGCTGCATGTCACCGGCCTGGACGCCGCGGCGCTGGATGCCGCCATCGCAGCCGCGGGCGCCAAGGGAACGCCGGTCGAGACCAGCCTTGAGGACGTCTTCATCCGGCTGATGGAGCAGGCGGAGGACAAGATGCGATGATCCTGTCGCCGCACCGAGTGCTTGCGATCCTGCGCAAGGAATTCATCCAGATGCGGCGGGACCGGATCACCTTCGCGATGATGCTGGGCATACCGATCATCCAGCTGCTCCTGTTCGGCTTTGCGATCAACAACGATCCCAAGCTCTTGCCCGCCGCGCTGGTCGGGCCGGCCGACGACCGCTTTGCCCGCGCCATGGTCACGGCGCTGGAGAACACCGGCTACTACCGCTTCGTCGCGCCCGGCATCACGGCGGCCGAGGCAGAACGGATGCTGACGAACGGAAGCGTGTCCTTCGTCGTCACCATGGCGCCCGATTTCGGCGCCGACCTGCTGCGGGGCGACCGGGCGCAGGTTCTCGTCGAAGCCGATGCGACCGATCCGGCTGCCGCTTCGGGTGCGATATCGACCCTCGGCACCGTTGCTGCGCAAGCGCTGACCCGCGAACTCGGCGCGGCCTTGCCTGCCGGCGGCCCCGAGATCCTCATTCACCGCCGCTACAACCCCGAAGGGTCGATCCGGCTGAACATCGTCCCCGGTCTTCTGGGCATCATCCTGCAGATGACGATGGTGATGATGACCGCGATGGCGCTGACGCGCGAGATCGAGCGCGGCACCATGGAGAACCTGCTGGCGATGCCTGCGACGCCGAGCGAGATCATGATTGGCAAGATCACCCCCTTCCTCGCCGTGGGGGGCGTGCAGGTAACGGTGATCCTGACCGCGGCACGGGCGATCTTCGCCGTTCCGTTCGAGGGCGCGCCCGGACTGCTGCTTGCCGGAGTGTTCCTGTTCGTGCTTGCCTTAGTGCTCCTGGGCTACCTGATCTCGACCGTGTCGCGAACGCAGATGCAGGCGATGCAACTGTCGATCTTCGTCTTCCTGCCCTCGATCCTGCTGTCGGGCTTCATGTTCCCCTTCCGCGGCATGCCGGGATGGGCGCGGATGATCGGCGAGGTGCTGCCGGTTACCCACTTCTTGCGGCTGGTCCGGGCAGTGATGCTGAAGGGCGCAGGGCTTGCCGATGTCCGGGCGCAGTTCCTCACGCTCGGCGCGATGGTGGTCGTGCTCGCAGTTCTCGCGCTCACGCGGTTCAGGCGGACGCTGGACTGAGGGCGCTCGGAGTGAACCGCCGTTAGTTCCGGTGCTTTCACAACACGGAAGCCTGGGAACGACATGCCGCGGCAAGAGCCGGCGCCAGGAACGCGCGATCATCGGCCGCAGTGGAAGGACCCGCCAAAGGCGCGGCGGGCAGTCACAGATCGGCTCACCGTATTCCTGAACGCTCGGATACCATGTGGCTCACTCATCCCATGCCTGCAGGAGCGTCTGCCGCGCGATCTTCCCGCCCTCGACGTCCATCGTCGCGATGCAGAAGACCCTAGTGCCGTCGGGATAGGCGCAGGACTGGGTGAAGGCGAGCCGGTCGCCCTCGGCCACGGCGAAATCCACAGCATGGGTCATGGCGCGCGAGCAGATGTCGTCCCAGTAGGTCGTGATGGCGGCGCGGCCACGCACCAGCCGAGGGCGACTCGGCGGGTTATTGCGATCGATCACCCGGACCTCGGCGTCATCGGCGTAGAAGCCGGCGAGCCGGCGGCCATCGCGGCTCTCGATCGCCTGCTTGAGACCGCTGGCGCTGACCCTTTCGGTCGTTGTGCTTTCCATGGTGTTCTCTCCTAGTTCGACTTCGCACTGGCCGACGCGGAGGCCTCGGCGGCCGCGGACATGAGCGTGTCGACCTCGGACCGGAACCGAGCCTGGTCGACCTGCATCCCGTTCAGCACCGTGCTCCAGTGCCGGACGATGGCAGCCATGGCCACGGCTTCGGCGATCTCCTCGTCCGTGGCGCCATGGGCGCGGGCGGCGGCGGTGTGAAAATAGATGCAGTAGCTGCAGGGGATCTGCGATGCCACTGCCAATCCCATCAGCTCCTTGGTCTTGTTGTCTAGCGCGGTATCCTTGCTGAGCTGGAGGGCCGAGAACTCGCCCCATGCGCCGGCAAGCCCGGTTTCGGGGAAGACGTCGAACATCGATGGCACCATCCCCAGTGCGGCTTCGATCTGGCCGCGCGTATCGGTGGCCTGGTCCTGGGCCACGGCGCCTGTGCCGAGCACGAGGCCAAGAACGGCGGCGGCAAGAAGATGTTTCATGGCTTTCTCCTTCATGGCGCCGCGCGGGAGGAATCGGTGCCGGCGGCGATGGGAACAGCTTCCCATGAAGGGACAAGATCCGGCTTCCGCCGGTGGGCCGACGTCGCACATGGCCCGATCGGGCCAGCGTCAGGAGGCTTCGCTGCGGGCCAGCAGCGCGGCAGCGGCAGCGCGCGAGGGGAGGTCCAGCTTGAGAAGGATGTTCGTGACATGCCGCTTGACGGTATGTGCGGAAAGCTCCAGCCGTTCGGCGATCTCGTGGTTGCTGAGGCCCTCAGCCACCAGCCCGAGCACCTCGCGCTCACGCAGGGTGAGATGGGTGAGATCGGGGTTATGACCCCGAATCCCGCGTGCGGGCTCAAGATGTTGCTCGGGCACAAGGCGCTCGACCGAAAGGCAGGCGCCGTCGATCCGAATCTCTCCCCACGAGACGAAATGCTGTCCCGTCCCGAAGGCGACCTCGGCCGCGACCATCGAGACCAGCACGACGCCCGGCGTCGCCTCTCCCGCCAGGGCAAGGGCAATCCGCGCCGTGACGCCGGAGGCGGCGCCCTCGCCGGGCAGGACCTCGCCGACATGGACACCCTGGCCAAGCCCGATCCCCAGCGACCGCGCGAGAGCGGACAGGTTCCGGGCACAACCCAGCGCCCGCGACGGACCGTCGAGGCGCAGCAGCCGCCCTTCGGGCCCGGAGGCCACGACGGAGCCGCCGAAGCATCGTGCCTCGTCGGAAAGGCGCGCGTCGAACGTGCCGGCGCGCTCTGCGAGCTCTCCGTCAAGAAGCGCCCTTCGGGACGCGCCCGTTATCCGCAGCGCAAGAAGTGCCGCAAGGCTCCGCTCGGGCTGAGTCGAGGGGGTGGCCCTGGTCAGGAACTCCTCGATTGCATCGACCGCGGCGTCCGTGTCTCCGGTCCAGATCGGGTGGTCGCGCCCCTCAAGCCACCGCAGTTCAGCGCCCGGGATATGGCGCGCCAGGTATGATGCGGCCTCGGGGCTCGCGCGCGCATCGTGGCGGCGGTGCAGGATCAGGGTGGGCACCCGAATGCCGGGCAGAATGGCCCTAAGGTCAATGGCCGAGTTCATGCGCGCCAGCGCGATCCCTGCGTTGGGACTGCAGGAAAGTCGCTCGAACCGGGCCCACCATCCCCTGAATTCCGGGTCCCCGGCTCGGCCGGGAGCAAAGGCTCGCAGTGTTCTCCCCTGACCCCAACTTGTATCGGCCTGCGCCACGAACTGCTCGACTGCCTCGGCATCCTGCACCCAGCGGTGAAAGCACGCATAGCCGCCATAAAGCACAAGGGCCCGCACCCGCTCGGGATGAGTGGCGGCAAAGAGCAGCGACATGGGCGCGCCTTCCGATGCGCCCAGAAGCGCAGCCCGCCCGCTTCCGGCGGCATCCATCACGGCGCGCACGTCGTCCATGCGGGTTTCGAGGTCGGGAAGATGGGCGGGATCGACCCGGTCCGACAGGCCGGTGCCGCGCTTCTCGAACTGGATCAGCCGGGTGAAGCCTGACAGCCGGCGCAGCAGATGAGCATAGCCCGGATCTTCCCAATGGACGTCGAGGTTGGAAAGGAAGCCGGGCACGAAGACAAGGTTGATCGGTCCCTGGCCCACGACCTGATAGGCGAGCCGTAGGTCGCCGCTCCGGGCATCGCGCGTCTGGGGGAGCTTCATCACCGTGGCTCGCCTGCTGTGCGCGCGAATGTAGCACTTGGTGGAAACTCCTGCACTTGTCACGTGCGACTGGCCTCAGAGCAGGACCTCCATTAGCCCGAGCAGGGCGCGGAGATCGGTCCTATAGTCAGAACCTGTAAACGAACCTCTCGGCGCTTTAGCACGCTCAGGAACCAGCGGGGCGCCAGTTTATTGAGTGCCGCCATCAACGCAGGCCTGCGAAAACCGGCGCAACGTGGCAAGCTCTATAGAAGAGGGGATCAGTGGGAGGACTTAGCCTTCCCCAAGGCTGCCGACCCGGAGTCCATCCCCATGCAGTCATGGGATTTCTCCAGGACTTCGCTCCCCGTGCAAGGCCCCACCCGCGCGTTGCGGTGCAGACGGTTGGCAAGGTGCTGTCATCAACAGCAAAGCGACCATCATGACCAGACCTTTCAAAGACACGCCCGCAGCACAGCTCATTCGCTCGCGCATCATCGACCTGAAGGGCCGCAAGACCCAGGCCCAGATCGCGCAGGAAGCCGGCTTCCCGAACGCAAGTTTCCTGGCGATGCTGAAGTCAGGCGCAAACAAGATCGCACTCGACCGGGTGCCCGATCTGGCACGGGCACTCGACGTCGATCCCGGACATCTGATGCGGCTCGCTCTTGCCCAGTCCATCGGCGAAACCGCGTCCCGGGCAGTTCTCGAGATTTTCGGCACCCCGGTCACGGCAAAAGAGGTGCTTTGGCTCCAGGAACTGCGGGAGGCCTCTGACAACGCCGATCCCCGACCCACCGCAAAGGGTCGCGCCGCGATCCGCGCCATCTTCGGGAAGTGATCACCATGTTCGCTGCACCGGCGGATCCCGCGCGCCTTTCCGGCTGAGACGTTCTCACCCCGAATGAACGAGGCTGGATCGAGATGATCCGGGTGATCTCGGCTGGCTCGGACCCGGCTGTCGACCTCGAGAGCACCGCGGCACTCCGGCAGACGCTGGACCGGATGCGCAACTGACAGGGGCAAGAGGACGCAGCGATCAACCGTCTCCTCGTGACCCCCGGGATCCACGGAGGTCGCGCCATTCCTCATAAGGGTCGCCCGTCCCACGTCGTTGCGCTTCGCCACCTCCAAGCTACTCTCCCAAGGCTAAGCTTGGAGATGCAATGGAACGTCTTTGGTTGGTCCGTCTCGGTCGCCATGGCGAGGGCGAGAAGCAGGCACAAGAACAGTGCCTTCTCTCGATCGACTTCGGTGTCCGTGAAGATCTACGCGCATGCAAGGACCGAGGGGCAGTGCTGGCCGTCATCTCGCGCATCCACCCCGACGAGAAGGCTGCTACGCTGCGAAACTACGCGGCACAGGTCAATCAGCTCATCAACGTCGCGCGCGCCGGCGACTTCGTCGTGTCCCCGATGAAGACGAGCTCGACGATCTGGATCGGTCGCTTGGTTGGGGACTACGCGCCCGGACCGGAAGGGCAGATCACCAGAAAGGTTGAGTGGCTGAAGACCGACCTGCCACGGGATACATTCAAGCAGGATCTGCTTTACAGCTTCGGTGCATTCATGACGGTATGCGAGGTGAGTAGAAACAATGCCCTCAAGCGCATCGAGAGCGTCATAGACACCGGCCAGGACCACGGGGATGGGGTTACGCTCACTACCGGCCCGTCCACACCTGTGGTGTCTTCCAGCGTCCCCGAGAGTGCAGAGGCATCCGACCAACTCGTAGATCTTGAGCGGATCGCGCGGGACCAGATCGAGCGGCGGGTGGCATCAGTCTTTACGGGGCACGATTTCACGCGGCTCGTCGGGGCCATCCTGAATGCCCAAGGCTATGTCGCCCGCGTCACCCCGCTAGGAGCTGACAACGGTGTCGACATCGTGGCCGGTAGCGGTCCCCTCGGCCTCGAAAGTCCGCGCCTTGTTGTCCAGGTCAAGTCGGGCACCATGATCGTCGATCAGCCGAGTCTACAGGCTCTCATCGGGAGCATTAGGACACCCAGGCAGATCATGGCCTGATCGTAAGCTGGGCCGTAAGCGCTGTTCTGCTCCCACCTTCTCTGGCCTGTTCTGATCTGGGATCGGGATGTCCTGTGATGGGCGGGAGGGAGTTTCTCCATGGCGGCTACACTGGAGGTTCTCCCGCTCGATGGCGGCGGTCGCCATCGGCGGACTTGGCCGGATGAGGTGAAAGCGTGGATCGTGGCGGAGACGCTGCGCCCGGGTGTGACGGTGAACGAGGTCGCGGCACGGCACGGGCTGCAGGCCAACCATCTGTCGTTGTGGCGCTCGCGCGCCCGGGCGGGGCAGCTGGTGCTGCCCGCGCCGGAGGGTTCGGTCGGGTTCGCGGCCATGATCGTGGCGCCCTCCGACGAAGGCCCGCGCTGTTCCGAAGCCGTCGGCCTGGAGATCAGGGTCGGCGCGGTGACGATCCGCCTCGAGGCCGGCGTCTCGGCCGAACGGCTTGCGGCCCTCGTGCGCGCGCTGACGGCCCCGGCATGATCTTCCCGTCGCACCGGGTGCGGATCATGGTGGCGACAAAGCCCATCGCTCGCCATCGGGCTCGGACCGATGGCGCCTTGATGGCTTGCTCCGCAAGGGCCACGACAGCCTGGCGGCGCTGGTGAAGAACGAATTGCGCAAGGACCCGTTCACCGGGACGGTGTTCGTGTTCCGGGCCCGCAAGGCCGATCGGCTGAAGCTGCTCTACTGGGACGGCACCGGGCTGGTGATGGCCTGCAAGCGGCTGGAGGAGCACAGCTTCAGCTGGCCCGCGGTGAAGGACGGCCTGATGACGCTGAGCCATGCCCAGTTCGAGGCGCTGTTTGCCGGGCTGGACTGGCGGCGGGTCCGGGCCATCGCTGCGCGCGCGCGAAAGCTCATCGAGATCACCCGCACCGGACCCGCACCGATCGCCGAGGAGGGCGTCGACCTCATCCGCGATCTCTATCGTATCGAGGCTGACATTCGCGGCAGCGACCCCACCACCGCCCGCCTGATCGCACGGCAGGACCGTTCAGCCCCGATCCTCGCCCGCATTGACGACTGGCTGCGCCATCATCGCGCCCGCGCGTCCGCAAAGTCGCCACTGGGCGAGGCGCTCGCCTATATTGCCAGATACCGCGACGGTCTCAGGCGCTTTCTGACCGACGGTCGCGTCGAGATGGACTCCAACGCCGTCGAACGCACCATCCGTCCGATCGCCCTGAACCGGAAGAATGCTCTCTTTGCCGGGCACGACGCCGGAGCCGAAAACTGGGCCCTCATCGCCTCGCTGATCGAAACCTGCAAACTCAACAGCGTTGATCCCCACGCCTGGTTGGCGGCAACGCTCACCGCCATCGTCACTGGACATAAGCAGAGCCAGATCCACGATCTCCTGCCGTGGAACTACGCTGCAAAGGTGTGATCGGAGCACCGCTTACGCTGGGCCGGGTTCACCGGACCTTTCAAATGTCGGATCAACGAACTGTACTTCCGCGTTCGGCTCTGGGGCCGGGATGAACTGATGGACAATCTTCTTGGCGTTTACGAGCAGCTACCTGAGGACATTCGGGCTGAACTGCCTTTGGCACGCATGTGGAGCCTTGTGGTCGAGGGTGCGGACAGTGCCGAGCTGTGAACGAACCTGGTTCTCCTGAACACGGGAAAGGCGGCTTCCATACCGTCAAGCGTGGGAAGCTCACCCAACTCTGGAGTAGGCTGTCTGCCGAACTGGCCGCATGTCTGGGGACTCAGCGCGACTTGGCCATTCCTCCTGCTCCATACGTGAGTGGAGTTGAGGGCCGCTTTCCTGTGGCAGCTAGATGCGCCTGTCGATTCGGCTAGCGCAGACAAACTGGTCGAGCACCGGAGAGGAGCCAGCTTCGCTGATCCGGTTCTCTGCGCCGGAAGGGTGTTTCGGAAGAGATCGCACTCTAAAAATAACGCACTGACATTTCGGGATTTTTCTTATTGGTCGGAGCGAGAGGATTCGAACCTCCGACCCCCTGCTCCCGAAGCAGGTGCGCTACCAGGCTGCGCTACGCTCCGACCGTGACGGGGCAGGTATCCCGCGTGGGGGACGATTGCAAGGGGAAATCAGCGACGCAGCAGGCGTCGGAAGCCGCCGAGGCTGGGCGAGGGCAGCGCCTCGGCCGCCGTCACCGGCCGCCGGGTGGCGGGCGCCCGTGTCTCGCGCCACAGGATATAAAGGCCCGAGGCCACGATGACCGTGATCCCCAGCAGGGTGGCGCCGTCGGGCAGTTCGGAAAACAGCAGCCAGCCGTAGATCGTGGCCCACAGGATCTGGCTGTATTGCATGGGGGCGACTACGGCCGCCTCGGCGGTGCGATAGGCGCGGACGGTCAGCACCGCGCCCACCAGGCCGAAGAGCGCCACCAGCCCGGCGAGGCCGAGGTCGCCCCCCGGCATCGGACGGTAGACGAAGGGCAGCGCCAGGGTGCATACGGTCAGGTTCAGCAGCACCGGCCAGAGGACGAGGACCAGCGTGCGCTCGGACCCGCCCAGGCGGCGGGCGATCACCGCCGACAGCGAGCCGCAGAGCGCCGACAGCGCGGCGGCGAGATGACCGGGGCCAAGCTGCGCCTGTCCCGGCCGCAGCACGATCAGCACCCCCGCAAGGCCCAGCAGCACCGCCCCAAGGCGGTGCGGGCCGATGCGCTCGCCCAGAAGCGGCACGGACAGCAGCGTGATCAGCAGGGGCATGGTGAACAGGATCGCATAGACCTGCGTCAGCGGCAGCGCGGCAAAGGCCGCCATGGCGCAGAGCACGTTGACCGTCAGGCAGGCCGACCGCAACCCGACCCAGCCGGGATGCCGCGGCCACAGGCTGACCGAAGACCGGCGTGCGGCCACCACCGCCAGCGCCGGCAGGGACATCAGCGCCACGAAGAAGGCGATCTGCAGGGGCGAATAGCTCGCCCCCAGCAGCTTGATGATGGCGTCATGACTCGCATAGGCGCCCATCGCGCAAAGGCCCAGCGCGGCGCCCGCAAGGTTGCCGCGCATGGGCGATCAGCCCGCCGCCAGCGCCGCGACGATCCGGTCGCCCATCTCGGCGGTGCTGATGGGCGTGC
Source organism: Paracoccus sp. MC1862 (assembly GCF_016617715.1). Classification (NCBI taxonomy): domain Bacteria; kingdom Pseudomonadati; phylum Pseudomonadota; class Alphaproteobacteria; order Rhodobacterales; family Paracoccaceae; genus Paracoccus; species Paracoccus sp. MC1862. The sequence goes on from NZ_CP067225.1 coordinate 2,014,506, forward strand.
CCCCTTCCGGACCCATCAGGTCTGCGGTGCGGGCGCCGTCCGCCAGCACCTTCTGAACCGCCGCTTCCAGCGCGTCGGCGGCAGCGCCCTCGTCATAGGAATAGCGCAGCGCCATGGCGAAGCTGAGGATGCAGGCGATGGGGTTGGCCTTGCCCTGCCCCGCGATGTCGGGGGCCGAGCCATGCACCGGCTCATACATCGCTTTTGGTCGGCCGTTCGCCATCGGCGCGCCCAGGCTCGCGGAAGGCAGCATCCCGAGGCTGCCGGTCAGCATCGCCGCCGCGTCCGACAGGATGTCCCCGAACAGGTTGTCGGTCACGATCACGTCGAACTGCGAGGGACGGCGGACAAGCTGCATGGCGCCGTTGTCGGCATACATGTGGGTCAGCTCGACATCGGGGTATTCGTTGTCATGGACCCACTGGACCTCCTCGCGCCAGAGGATGCCCGATTCCATGACGTTGGCCTTTTCCATGGAACAGACGCGATTGTTGCGCTTCCGCGCCAGTTCAAAGGCGGAACGCGCGACCCGCCGGATCTCTCCGCTGGTATAGCGCTGGGTGTTCACCCCCACGCGGCCGCCCTCGTTCTCCGGCCGCTCGTCGGCGGAAATGCCGCGCGGCTCGCCGAAATATACGCCCGAGGTCAGTTCCCGCACGATCAGGATGTCCAGCCCCGCCACGACATCGCGCTTGAGCGACGAGAAATCCGCCAGCGCGTCAAAGCACTGCGCTGGACGCAGGTTGGCGTAAAGGTCCATCTCCTTGCGCAGCCGCAGCAACCCGCGTTCCGGCTTCACGCTGAAGTCGAGGTTGTCATAGGCCGGGCCGCCGACGGCGCCCAGCAGCACCGCATCGACGGCCTGCGCCTTGGCCATCGTCTCATCCGAAATCGGCTTGCCATGGGCATCGTAGGCCGCGCCGCCGACCAGGTCCTCGCTGACGTCGAAGCGCATCCCGCGGTTCGCCTGGAACCAGTCGATGACCTTGCGCACCTCGGCCATGACTTCGGGGCCGATGCCGTCGCCCGGCAGGATCAGAAGGGAATAGCTGTCGCTCATCTTGCGCCTTTGTGTGTTCGGGATGCGGGTCGCGTCCCGCCTAGCCCCGCCCCGCGCAAGGGTCAAGTTCACGGCCATTTGGCTTGCCCCTGCCCTCCATGTCCTGTCGGTAAGGGCAAGCCCATCGACGGGAGACGAATGATGAAACCCATGCTTGCCGCCGCCTTGCTGGTGATTGTCTCAGGTGCTGCCTGGGCAGAGGGAGGGATGACGGTGCCCCTGCCCGATACCTCGGGGTTGTCGCCCGATCAGGCGCGGACGCTGATCGCGGAACTGGCGCAGGTCAATGTCATCACCTCGAACTGCCCGGCCTATCCGGTATCAGACGCGGAATGGACGCTGATCGCGGGGACGGGCGACAAGCTGGCGGCGCAGCTTGGATTGGACGCTTCTGCATATGACAAGCAGTTCTACGGCCCCGCGTTCAAGCTGCTGGACGACCCCGAGGCCTGCGACCGGATCGGGCCGAGGGCGCAGCCGCTGATCGCCCGGCTCAAGGCGATGGGCGGGGCGACGACGCCGCTGTCGCATTCGCAATAGCGCCGAAGTCGAGGTCCACCCAGACCAGCCGGTGCCGCGAGGCCGTGGCGACGGTATCTACCAAAGGCTCGCCCGGCGCGGGCCACAGCACGCCCGCGTCCACCATCGTCAGGCCCTTTGCGGGCAGCACGAAGTCCACCCGCAGACTGCCCGGCCCATCCGCCGCCGACCATTGCGCCGTGTCACGCGCCGGGTCGCCCTTTTGCACGGCATTGGCTCCGTCCTGCGGGGCCAGGAATCCGCCCCGGCTTGCGGCTTCGGTTTCCTGCACATGAGGCCAGAGCAGGTCGAAGACCTCGCGCCGCCCGTCTCCGTCCACGGGATCAAGGTTGAAGTCGCCGAGGATCACGAAGGGCGCGGCGGGCAGGTGATGCGTCCAGAAGGCGATCTCGTCATGGTTTCGGCGGCCGTTGCGGTCGGTTTCAGGGTCATCGAACACCGGCGGGGTGGCCGAGAAGGCTAGAAGGTGCAAGACCGCTCCGCCGACCAGCACCTGCACGTCCCAATGCGCGGTGGACGAGAGGCGCTGGACCTCGGCCACCTCAGCCGGCACCGCGAGCATCAGGTTCCCCGGCAGGTCGCGCCACAGCAGCCCGGAGTGGTCCATGATCTCGCCAAGCGGCAGCCGCGACAGCAGCGCCATGCCCCCCTGCCCCGAGAACAGCCCGAAGCCCTGCGCGTCGTCCCCCGTCCCCGTCCGCCCGTCGCCGTCCAGATCGAGGCCGGTCGCCATCCCGCTGTTCGGGCGGCTCGCATGGCGGTGGGGATAGCCCGCGCCTGCCGCTTCCAGCAGATCGGCAAAGGCCGATAGCGCCGCGCCGTCATGATCCCAGTCGAAGCCGGTCAGCAGCAGCACATCGGCATCCGCAGCCGCGATCACCTGCACGGCGGCCGCGACCTGTTCGTCCTTGCCCGACAGGATGTCACGCAGCAGAAGCCCCGGCCCGTCGCGCGACAGGTCGGGGCTGTAGCTGGCAATGCGGATGGTATCCGCCAGCGCCGGCCCCGAGGCCAGCGCCAGCGCGAGGGCAAGCCGCCTCAGACCCAAGGCTGAGACTGGGCGATCCGGGTCTCATAGGCATCGATGGACAGGGCCTTCTCCATCGTCAGGCCGATGTCGTCCAATCCGTTCAGCAGGCAGTGCTTGCGGTGCGGGTCCATCTCGAAGGGATAGGCGGTGCCGTCCGCGCCCGTCACCACCTGCGATTCAAGATCGACGATCAGCCGGGCGTTGGCTCCGTTCTCGGCATCCTTCATCAGCGCGTCCACGGCGTCCTGCGGAAGGACGATGGGCAGGATGCCGTTCTTGAAGCAGTTGTTGTAGAAGATGTCCGCGAAGCTGGTCGAGATCACGCAGCGGATGCCATAGTCCAGCAGCGCCCAGGGGGCGTGCTCGCGCGAGGAGCCGCAGCCGAAGTTGTCGCCCGCCACGATGATCTGCGCGTCCCGCCAGGCCGGCTTGTTCAGCACGAAGTCCGGGTTCTCGGTCCCGTCGGGGAAATAACGCATCTCGTCGAACAGGTTCTTCCCCAGTCCCGAACGATGGATCGTCTTCAGGAACTGCTTGGGGATGATCATGTCGGTGTCGATGTTGACCAGCGGCATGGGCGCCGCGATGCCGGTCAGGGTGGTGAACTTGTCCATGTTGTCCTCGTCTCCCCTCAGGCATCCACCGGCGCGGCCATCAGCTCGCGCACGTCGGTCAGGTGGCCGGTCACGGCCGCGGCCGCCGCCATCACCGGCGACATCAGGTGGGTGCGCCCGCCCCGGCCCATCCGGCCCTCGAAGTTGCGGTTCGAGGTCGCGGCGCAGCGTTCGCCCGGCGCCAGCTGGTCGGGGTTCATGCCCAGACACATGGAACAGCCCGCGAGCCGCCATTCGAAGCCCGCGTCGAGGAAGACCTTGTCCAGCCCCTCCTCCTCGGCCTGCATCCTGACCAGACCCGAGCCGGGAACCACCATCCCCCGCACGCCCGGCGCAAGATGCTTGCCGCGCAGCACCTCGGCGGCGGCGCGCAGGTCCTCGATCCGGCCGTTGGTGCAGGAGCCGATGAAGACCGCGTCCACCTTGATGTCGGTCAGCTTCATGCCGGGCTTGAGGCCCATGTAGTCGAGGCTACGCCGCGCCGCCTCGACCTTGCCGCCCTCAAAATCCTCGGGCGCGGGGACGGTCGCGCCAATGGGCAGCACGTCCTCGGGCGAGGTGCCCCAGGTCACGACCGGCTCGATGTCCTCGCCGCGGATGGTCACGACCTTGTCCCAATGCGCGCCCTCGTCCGAGAACAGCGTCTTCCACCAGGAAAGCGCAGCCTCCCACGCCGCGCCCTTCGGCGCATGGGGACGGCCCTTGACGTAGTCAAAGGTCTTCTCGTCCGGCGCGATCATGCCCGCGCGGGCGCCGCCCTCGATCGCCATGTTGCAGACGGTCATTCGGCCTTCCATCGACAACTCGCGGATCGCCTCGCCGCAGTATTCGATGACATAACCAGTGCCGCCCGCCGTGCCGGTGTGGCCGATAATCGACAGGGTGATGTCCTTGGCCGTCACGCCGGGACGCAGGCGCCCGGTGATCTCGACCTTCATGTTCTTCGATTTCTTCTGGATCAGCGTCTGGGTGGCCAGCACGTGCTCGACCTCCGACGTGCCGATCCCGTGCGCCAGCGCGCCGAAGGCCCCATGCGTCGCGGTGTGGCTGTCGCCGCAAACGACGGTCATACCAGGCAGGGTCCAGCCCTGTTCGGGGCCGACGATATGGACGATGCCCTGCCGGATGTCGTTCATCGGGTAATAATTCACGCCAAAGTCGCGGGCGTTCTTGTCCAGTTCCGCGACCTGAATGCGGCCTTCCGGGTTCTGGATGCCCGCCACGCGGTCGGGCGTGGTCGGCACGTTGTGGTCCGGCACGGCGATGGTCTGGTCGGGGCGGCGCACGGTGCGGCCCGACATCCGCAGCCCCTCGAAGGCCTGGGGGCTGGTCACCTCGTGGACGAGGTGGCGGTCGATATACAGCAGGCAGGTGCCGTCGGGCTGGCGGTCGACGACATGGGCGTCGAAGATCTTGTCGTAAAGCGTGCGGGGGCCGCTGGGGGTCGGGGTGCCGGTCATGGCTGTCTCTTTCGGAAGGGATGGCGATTGGGGGAAAGGCAGGCGCGAAAGCAGGCCCGCCTCACAGTCGCGCGGTCACCGTCCGGGTCACGCCGTAGAATCGGCCGGGCAGACGAGCGCGATCATGGATGTCGAAAAACCGGATCATGGCCGTAAAGATAGGCCCTTGACGCCACGTCCTGCAAGGGGTTGGCGGGTCTGAGCGGCGCGCATGGCCGTTTTCCGGTGCTGTGGCTGCGGAAAGTGAACTTGCGGCGGTTGAGAATGGGCCTTCGCGTGCTATCTTTCGATTCATCCCTGCGCCGGGGAAGATCGGCGCGCTGACCGGAGGAAGTCCCCTGTCCACCACCGTCCCGTCGGCCGACGTGCCGACCGCGACCACCGCGGAAAGCAGCGACCAGTTGCTTGCCCGCATCCTCGCCTCGCTCGATGACGACAAGGCCGAGGATGTCGTCACCATCGACCTGCGCGGACGTTCCGCCATGGCCGACCACATGGTCATCGCCTCGGGCCGCAACGCGCGCCAGGTGGCCTCCATTGCCGAAAAGCTGGTTGACCGTCTCAAGCACGAGGCCGGGCGCCAAGCCCGGATCGAGGGCAAGGACACCGGCGACTGGGTGCTGATCGACGCCGACGACGTCATCGTCCATGTCTTCCGCCCCGAAGTGCGCGAGTTCTACCAGCTCGAGAAGATGTGGATGCCCGCCGACGCAGTCGCCAGCCTGCGCAGCGGCACGGCCCTCAACGCCGCACAGCCGCTGGCCCAGTAAGGCCGGCCATGCTGCGGGTCCGTATCGCCGCGGTCGGGAGGCTGGCCGCGCGTGCCCCCGAGGCGGCGCTGATCCAGGATTATCTCGGCCGGTTCGCCCAGACTGGCCGCGCGCTCGGCCTTGGTCCCGCCGAAGTGGCCGAGGTCGAGGATCGCAAGGGCGGCGGCAGATCCGCCGAGGCCGCCCTTCTCTCTCGCCAGATTCCCGACGGCGCGGCGGTGATCGCGCTGGACGAACGCGGGCGGCTGCTCACCTCTCCCGACTTCGCCATGCATCTTGCCCGCTTCCGCGACGACGGCCGGTCCGACGCCGTGTTCCTGATCGGCGGCGCGGACGGGCTGGACCCTTCCTTGCGCGACCGTGCCGACGTGACTCTGTCCTTCGGCGCGATGGTCTGGCCGCACATGCTGGCCCGCGTGATGCTTTCCGAACAGCTTTATCGCGCCGCGACGATTCTTGCCGGATCGCCCTATCACCGGGCGTGATCGCCCCGCTTTGACGGACGGCCCCTGCCCGTGCGGTGCCGTCCTGACGGCGGGCCGGGCCTCAGCCGAGGTCGAAGGCGTCAATGGCGGCGATCGCTTCCTCGGCGGTCTCGACGAAGGTGAACAGGCCGAGGTCCTCGGGGCTGATGGTGCCGGCCTCGGCCAGCGCCTGCCAGTCGATGATGCGGTTCCAGAACTCGGTCCCGAACAGCAGGAACGGGATCGGCTTCATCCGGCCGGTCTGGATCAGGGTCAGCGCCTCGAACATCTCGTCCAGCGTGCCGAAGCCGCCGGGGAAGATCGTGATCGCCCGCGCCCGCATCAGGAAATGCATCTTGCGGATGGCAAAATAATGGAAGTTGAACGCCAGCTCCGGCGTCACGTAAAGGTTCGGCGCCTGCTCGTGCGGCAGCACGATGCCCAGGCCGATGGACTGGCCGCCCGCCTCGAATGCGCCCTTGTTCCCGGCCTCCATCACCCCCGGCCCGCCGCCGGTGCAGATCACCCATTCGCGCCCGTGACTGGCGATCGACCGCTGGGTGACGAGCCAAGCGAACCGCTCGGCCTCGGTGTAATAGGCCGACAGCCGCGCCAGCGTGGGGGTGCGCGCCTGTCCCGCGTGTTCCGGCGCCGGAATCCGCGCGCCCCCGAACATCACCACGGTCGAGGCGACCCCGCGTTCGTCCATGATCATCTCGGGCTTCAGCAGTTCAAGCTGCAGCCGGACAGGCCGCAGTTCCTCGCGCAGCAGGAATTCCGTGTCGGTGAAGGCGAGGCGATAGGACGGCGCGCGGGTCTGCGGCGTGTCCGGTTCCTGCGCGACTGCGATCACGTCCTGTTCGCTGTGGCGCAGGTTATGGCTGCGTTCGTCGTCGGGGGGCGTCATCCAAACCTCAAAGTGGCCACCGGCGTTGCACGGTCCTGACCCCCCGCTTATAGCCCAATGGTAAAGATTTCCACCCAACCGCCGGAAAGGGCCACCATGTCGAACGCTGCGCTTGAAACCGCCATCGAGGCCGCCTGGGACGCCCGCGACTCCCTCACCCCCGCGACGAAGGGCGAAACCCGCGACGCCATCGAGGCGACGCTGGAGGCACTCGACCGGGGCGAGCTGCGCGTGGCCGAAAAGCGCGGGGCCGACTGGCACGTGAACCAATGGGCGAAAAAGGCCGTGCTGCTGGGCTTCCGCCTTCAGGACATGGAACTGCATCCGGGCGGCCCGCAGGGCGGGACCTGGTGGGACAAGGTGGACGGCAAGTTCAAGGACTGGGACGAGGCCCGCTGGCGCGAGGCGGGCTTCCGCGCCGTCCCGACCTGCGTCGTCCGCCGTTCCGCCTTTATCGCCAAGGGTGTGGTGCTGATGCCCTCCTTCGTGAACCTCGGGGCTTACGTCGATGAGGGCACGATGGTCGATACCTGGGCCACGGTCGGTTCCTGCGCGCAGATCGGCAAGCGTGTCCACCTGTCGGGCGGCGTCGGCATCGGCGGTGTGCTGGAACCGATGCAGGCTGGCCCGACGATCATCGAGGACGACTGCTTCATCGGCGCCCGCTCCGAGGTGGTCGAGGGCGTGATCGTGCGCGAAGGTTCGGTCCTCGGCATGGGCGTCTTCATCGGCCAGTCCACCAAGATCCTGGACCGGGAAACCGGCGAGGTCATGTATGGCGAGGTGCCTGCGGGGTCCGTCGTCGTCGCGGGTTCGATGCCGTCCAAGAACGGCGTCCACCTTTACTGCGCGGTGATCGTCAAGCGGGTCGATGCCAGGACCCGCTCGAAGACCTCGATCAACGAGCTTCTGCGCGACTGATCATTCGGCGGGGCCGATCGCCGCATCCAGCGGCTCCAGCCCCTCGACCCGCGCCTGCAGGTGGTCGCCCGGCTGCACGGCGCCGACACCCGCAGGTGTGCCCGTATAGATCAGGTCGCCCGGCTCAAGGTGGTAATAGCGCGACAGGTCCGCGATCAGTTCGGGGATCGACCAGACCATGTCCGACAGCGGCGCATCCTGCCGCAGCGTGCCGTTCACCTGCAGGGTGATGCGCTGCCCGGACGGCTGGAAGCCCTCGGCCGGGGTGATCGGGCCGATCACGGCCGAGTTCTCGACATCCTTGCCCAGATCCCACGGGCGCTGTTTCGATTTCGCCACCGCCTGCAGGTCGCGCCGCGTCATGTCGAGACCGACCGCATGGCCGAAAACGCAGCCCATCGCGTCGGCAGGGGAAATGCCGAAGGCGGGGCGGCCCAGCGCCACGACCAGTTCGACTTCGTGGTGATAGTCTTCGGTGCCCGGCGGATAGGGCAGCGTGCCGCCCGTGGTCAGCGAAAAGGCCGACTTGGTGAAATAAAAGGGCGCCTCGCGGTCCACCTCGGCCCCCATCTCGGCGGCATGGGCGGCATAGTTGCGGCCGACGCAGAAGATGCGGCGGACCGGAAAGGCGGCGTTCTGCCCGGTCACCGGAACAGTCGGCAGAATGGGGGCGGGGAAGATCGTCTGGGTCACGGCGCGCTCCTTGGTTGCGGGCGCATCGAGAGCCGAGCCGCCCGCCCGCGTCAAGCGCGCTCTGGCAGCATGGGCGCGGCGTTTTCCAGCACCATGCCGCTGCGGCGGAAGGTGACGGCCGGGAATGATGCGGCGGCGATCCCGAAGGCCCTGCGCCTTGGCCTGCGGTCGGCCAACGCCCCAGCGAGCAGGCTGACGCAAGCGGCGATCATCCTCGGCTGCAGCTTGTCCTGGCGCCGGGGCGCGGGGCTGTTTCCCAACACCCGCTCGCTCCGGGACATCGGTCCTTCCGGGGGGAACGGGCCTTCCGGTCAGAACGGTCAGGATCAGGGGCATCCCGCAAGCATGTGACAGATCATCCAGCGGGGGCATCACGGGCGAAACCGGAAGATGCAGCCGTCCCCTCTGGCCGCCGGATTGACATGACCCTGCCGCGGGTCGTATCTCTGGCAGAAGGTCGCGGATGCGCCTTGGTTTCGTGATGCCCCGGCGGGGCTGCCCAGGTTCGGTCATCCGGCGGAGAACGGCTTGCCCTTCCCCTCTCTTTCCATTGCCGCTCCGGACGGGGCGGATACGGCTGTTGCGACCTCGCCGGGGGGCTTTGCCGCGACCCGGCTGCAGCCCGGTTGCGACCTGATCGACGGCCTGCGCCGGCTTCAGAGCCGGACGGGGGCCGGGGCCATGGCGGTCACAAGCTGCGTCGGTAGCCTGCGCGAAGTCCGGCTGCGCCATGCGAACCGCACCGAAGCGACCCTCTACCAAGGGCATTTCGAGATCCTGTCGCTGACCGGCACCATCGACCCCGCCCACCAGCACCTGCATCTGTCCATCGCCAACGGCGAGGGGCGGGCCTTCGGCGGCCACCTGCTGCCCGGCTCGCAGGTCTTCACCACCGCCGAGATCGTGGCGCTGCTGCTGCCCGACCTGCGCTTTTCCCGCCGGCCCTGCCCGCTTTCAGGCTTTGACGAGCTTTATATCGAACAGATGCCCGGATGATCCGCCTGCTTGCCCCCCTTCTCGCCCTGGCCCTGCCCCTTGCGGCCGAGGAACCGGACCGCGCTGCCTTGCAGGTGCTGGCGGGTTCCTGCGCCAACTGCCACGGCCCTGACGGGCACTCGCCCGGCGCCATCCCCTCGATCGCCGGGCTGCCGGCCGAGGAGACCGCCGCGAAGATGCTGGCCTTCCGCGACGGACAGGACCCCGCCGCCACGGTCATGCCGCGGCTGATGAAGGGCTATGACGAGGCGCAGATCCGCGCCCTCGCCGAATGGTTCGAAAGGGTGGACCCATGATCGCGCGCCGCAGCATCCTTCAGGGCATCGGCGCGGGGATCGGGGCGTTCGCCCTGCCCTCGCTGGTTCGCGGCCAAGGGGCAGCTCATGTGGTCGTGGTCGGCGGCGGCTTCGGCGGCGCCACCGCCGCCCGCTACCTGCGCCGGCTGGACCCCGCGGTGCGGATCACGCTGGTCGAGCCGAACGAACGCTTCGTCACCTGCCCCTTCTCGAACCTCTACCTCGCGGGCCTGCGCGACTGGGACAGCCTCGGCCACGGCTTCGACGACCTTCGCGCCCAGGGGATCGAGGTGATCCACGCCCGCGCCGAGGATGTGGACGCCACTGCCCGCACCGTCACCCTGTCGGACGGCGCGCGCCTGAACTGGGACCGGCTGGTGCTGTCGCCCGGCATCGACTTTCGCTGGAACGGGATCGAGGGCTATGACGAAGCCGCAGCCGAGTTTGCCCCCCACGCTTGGAAGGCCGGGCCGCAGACCCGGCTTCTGCGGACCCAGCTTGAGGTGATGGAGGACGGCGGCACCTTCGCGATGGTCGTCCCGCAGGGCGCCTTCCGTTGCCCGCCGGGGCCTTACGAACGCGCCAGCATGGTCGCGCATTACCTCAAGGCGAACAAGCCGCGCTCGAAGATCCTGATCCTCGATTCGCAGGACAAGTTCTCGAAACAGGCGCTGTTCCAGCAGGGGTGGGACGCGCTTTATCCCGGCATGATCGAATGGGTCAGCCTGTCCGACGACGGGCTGGTGGAACAGGTGGACGCGAGCGCCCGCGAGGCCGTGACCGGCTTCGGCAACGTCCACAAGGCCGACGTGCTGAACGTGATCCCGCCGCAGAAGGCCGGGCTGATCGCCGAACGCGCGGGCGTCACGGACGACACCGGCTGGGTGCCGGTCGATGGCGACCGCTTCGAATCCGCGCGGGTGCCCGGCATCTTCGTCCTCGGCGACGCGACCATCGCGGCGCCCATGCCCAAGTCGGGCTTTGCCGCGAACACGCAAGGCAAGGTCGCGGCCGCTGTGATCGCCGCGGAACTCGCCGGGCGCGAGGCCCCACGGGCAAGCTACGCCAACACCTGCTACAGCCTGATCGGCCCCGACTACGGCATCTCGGTCGCCGGCGTCTATCGCGGCGAAAACGGGAGGGTCGTCGAGATCGAAGGCTCGGGCGGCGTCAGCCCATTGGACGCCGGCGCGGATTTCCGCCAGGCCGAGGCCGATTACGGCGCCGGCTGGTATGCCGCAATCTGCGCCGACATCTGGGGCACGCAGGCGTGAGCGTCGTCGCCCTCGGCCTGCTCCTCGGCGCTGTCTTCGGCGCCGCCGCCCGCGCAGGCCGCTTCTGCCTGCTGAGGGGGGTCAAGGGGCTGGTGCCGGGGAAGGCTGCGCGCGATCTTTCGGCGTTGCGGGCCTTTGCGCTGGCCCTCGCCGTGGCGCTGGCCGGGTCGCAGGCGCTGAACCTTATGGGCGGCACCGACCTGTCCGCCGCCCTGCCGCTGCGGGCGGGCAGCCCGTGGCTTTCCATGCTGATCGGCGGGGCGATCTTCGGCCTCGGCATGGTGCTGGCCAATTCCTGCGGGGCGCGGGCGCTGGTGCTGCTGGCAGGGGGCAACCTGCGGTCGCTGGTGGTGCTGCTCTGCCTCGGGCTGGCCGCGCAGGCCACGCTGACCGGCGTTCTGGCCCCGGCCCGCGCGGCGGTCCAGCAACTCGGGCAGGCGAGCCTTGCCGGGCTGTCGCTGCCGCAACTCATCGCGAGCGCCGGCATCCCGGCGCAGGCCGCCCTGGCAATTGCCACGATCCTGCCCGCGCTGGCGCTGGCAGCCTTCGCCTGGCCGCTGATAAGCCGCCGCCCGCTTGAGGCGGCGATGGCCGCCATCATCGGCGCAACGGTCGTCGGCGGCTGGTGGATCACCTTCGCCACCGACGACCCCTTTGACCCGAAGCCGCTGACCTCGCTCAGCTACATCGGCCCGATGGGGGAAAGCGTGCTGTGGCTGATGCTATCGACCGGGCGGCAGGCGGCTTTCGGCGTCGCCATCATCGGCGGCACCCTGATCGGCGCCTTCGCCACCGCCCTTCTCACCCGCAGCCTGCGGGCCGAAAGCTTCGGCTCGCCCCGGCAGACCGTCGCCTCGGCCCTCGGCGGCGCGCTGATGGGCTTCGGCGGCGTGTTGGCGCTTGGCTGCTCCATCGGACAAGGGCTATCGGGCCTTTCCACCCTCTCGGTCGCCAGCCTCATCGCCTTTGCCGGCATCCTCGCCGGCACGATGCTGGGCCTGACGATCCTTCCTGCTTTTCCTGAAAGGACATGAACATGATCCGCCGCCGCACGCTTCTGACTGCCGCGCCGGCCCTCGCGCTGGGCGCAGGGCTGATGAACCTTACCCCGGCGCTGGCCGCCCCCGCCGCCCTGACAGGGAAAACCGTTCTCAAGCCCCGCTCGGGCAGCGCCCCCCGCATCGTCATCGCGGGCGGCGGCTGGGGCGGGCTGACCGCCGCGCGCTACGTCAAGCAGGAACTGCCCGACGCCGAGGTGATCCTGCTGGAACGCAACCCCTTCTTCTGGTCCGCCCCCTTCTCGAACAAGTGGCTGATCGACGTGGTGGACACGGGCTTCCTCGTCCACGACATGCAGCGGCCCGCGAACAGATACGGCTACACCCTGATCCAGTGCGACGTCACGGGGATCGAGCGTGACAAGAAGATCGTCCGCACCTCCAAGGGGAACGTGGACTATGACTTCCTGATCCTGTCGGGCGGCATCCGCGACGCCTGGGACGTCTGGTTCGGGGACGACCAGGCGGCGATCGACCATACCCGCGCGCATTACGCCTCCGCCTATATCCCGCAGGGACAGATGCTGGGGCTGAAGGACAAGGTCCGCAGCTTCCAGGGCGGCACCATCGTGATGACCCTGCCGCCGCCGCCCCACCGCTGCCCGCCCTCGCCCTATGAACGCGCCTGCCTGATGGCATGGCATTTCAAGACCAACAACATCCCGGCGAAGATCGTGATCCTCGATCCCAAGCCGCAGGTCGCCCCCATCGGCGCGGGCTATCGCGCGGCCTTCGCCGAGCTTTACCCCGACATCATCACCCATGTCCCGAATGCGCGGGTGAAGGAGGTCGATCCCTTCAACAAGCGGATCATGACCGAGGCAGGCGATTTCGACTTCGACGACGCCATCTTCATGCCGCCGCATCAGGCGGCCGAGATGGTGTTCCACGCCGACCTGATCGGCAAGGACGCCGAGGGCAGATCCACCGGCTGGGCCGACATGCACCCGCGCCTTTACCACGCCAATGCGGACGAGGACGTCTATATCGTCGGCGACAGCATGGGCCCGATCTCGCCCCAGTTCGGGCATTACCCGAAAAGCGCCCATGTCGCGAATTACATCGGCAAGCTGGTGGCGAAGAACATCAGCGAGCGCGTGCGCGGCGAGGAGGTCGTGGCGCGGCTGCCCGACAACCTCTGCTACATGCTGGTCAACGGCGACCCGCGCGAGGCGATCTCGGTCGAGTTCCTGTATGAGGTCGGGGCTGACGGGCTTGTGCAGCAGACGCAGATTGATATCGACGTCCGCACCCCCGACCTGATGGAGGAAGACCTTGTCTGGATCAACGGGATGTTCGATGACTTCGTTCGTGTCTGACCTTGACCGGCGCGGGTTGCTGATGGGCGGCGCGGCGCTTGCCGGCATGGCGGCGCTGGGCCTGCGCCCGGCGCTGGCGCAAAGCTCGCTGGCGATGCCGCAGCTCGACTCGGCCCTGGCCGAAGACCTCGCGGCCGAGTTCGCAGGCGGCGCCACGCCCCTGACCGAAGGGCTGGCGCTGGACCTGCCCGCGCTGGGCGACAACCCCGCCGCCGTGCCGGTGCGCGTCCATGTGACCGAACCGATCACTGAGGACTCGTGGTGCGAGGAGATCATCGTCATCGCCGAACTGAACCCCCTGCCCTTCGCCTGCCGCTTCCGCTTCACCCCCGCCACCGGCTCGGCCGACGTGGCGGTGCGGCTGCGGCTGATCGGGACCATGCCGGTGCGGGCGCTGGCGCGGATGAACGACGGCCGGGTGCTGGTCGCGCGGCAGGAAATCACCGTCGCCGCCGGCGGCTGCGGATTGTAAGGAGCCTGCCATGTCCCGTCCCCCCCGCATCTGGATCAGCAACGAAACCCCAGCCAAGGACGAGATCGTCCGCGTTCGCGCCCAGATCGTCCATGTCATGGAAAGCGGCTTCCGCCTCGATGCCAATGGCGATCCGATCCCCGCCGACATCCTGACCGGCTTCACCGCGACCCTGGGCGATACGCTGCTGATGGAATGGCTGCCGGAAACGGCGATCTCGCAGAACCCCTATCTCGAGTTCACCTTTGCCGCCCGCCAGCCCGGCACCCTGCGCATGGCGTGGTTCGACGCAACCGGCACCGTGACCGAGGCCGAGCGCGAGATCACCCTCGCCTGAGACCGGCGGGCGGCATCGCCGCCCGCCCCTTACGCGCCGATGAAGTCCCGCACGAAGGCGGTGGCAGGACGGTCGCGGATGTCCTGCGGCTTGCCGATCTGCTCGATCCGGCCCATCGACATCACCACCACCAGGTCGGCCAGTTCCATCGCCTCGTCCTGGTCATGGGTGACGAATACGGTCGTCAGCCCCGTCTCGTCATGGATTTCGCGCAGCCCCTGCCGCAGTTCCTTGCGCACCTTGGCGTCCAAGGCCCCAAAAGGCTCGTCCAGCAGCAGCATCCGCGGCTCGATAGCCAGCGCACGGGCCAGCGCCACCCGCTGGCGCTGGCCGCCGGACAACTGGCTGGGATAGCGGTCGGCGATCTGGGGAAGCTGGATCAGGTCCAGAAGCTTCGTCACCCGCCGGGCGATTTCCGCCTTTGGCGGGCGGCTCGCGCGGGGCCGGGCGTTCAGGCCATAGGCGATGTTGTCAAAGACCGTCATGTGCCGAAACAGCGCGTAGGACTGGAAGACAAAGCCCGCGCGGCGTTCCTGCACAGTCATGCCGGTCGCGTCCTGCCCGTCGAACAGCACCCGCCCCGAGGTCGGGTATTCCAGCCCCCCGAGAATGCGCAAGAGCGTCGTCTTGCCCGACCCCGAGGGTCCCAGCAGCGCGACCAGCGCGCCGCCAGGAATGGACAGCGACACCGGATGCAGCGCCGCGGTCGTGCCGAACAGCTTCGAGATTTCGTCGATCTGGATCACCATGACCATGTCCTTTCAGTGCCGCCTCTGGGCTGCCAACGCATCGGCATGGCGGATTTCCAGCGAGGTCTTGACCAGCAGCGTGACCAGCCCCAGCAGCGCCAGCAGCGCCGCCATCGTAAAGGCCGCCACGGAAAGATATTCGTTGTAAAGCATCTCGATGGTGATCGGCATGGTCGCCGTCTGCCCGCGGATCTTGCCCGAGACGACCGCGACTGCCCCGAACTCGCCCATCGCCCGGGCGTTGCACAGCAGCACGCCATACAGCAGCGCCCAGCGGATGTTGGGCAGGGTCACGGTCCAGAAGACACGCCAGCCGGAGGCGCCGAGGGTCAGGGCGGCTTCCTCCTCGGCGCGGCCCTGCTCGATCATCACCGGGATCAGCTCGCGGGCGACGAAGGGGAAGGTCACGAACATGGTGGCGATCACGATGCCCGGCAGGGCGAAGACGATGGGAAAGCCATGCGCCACCAGCCATCCCCCGATCATCGAGTTCGCTCCGAAGGTCAGCACGATGCAAAGCCCCGCCACCACCGGGCTGATGGAAAACGGCAGGTCGATCAGCGTGATGAGAAAGGCCTTGCCGCGAAAGTCGAACTTGGTGATCGCCCAGGCGGCGGCCAGCCCGAAGACCGCGTTCAGCGGCACGGCGATGGCGGCGACCAGCAGCGTCAGCCGGATCGCCGACCAGGCCTGCGGGTCGGACAGGCTGGCCACCGCCGCGCCGACCCCGCGCAACAGCGCCTCGGCAAAGACGGTGGCCAGCGGG
Source organism: Paracoccus sp. MC1862 (assembly GCF_016617715.1). Taxonomy (NCBI): domain Bacteria; kingdom Pseudomonadati; phylum Pseudomonadota; class Alphaproteobacteria; order Rhodobacterales; family Paracoccaceae; genus Paracoccus; species Paracoccus sp. MC1862. Next base: position 2,030,232 of record NZ_CP067225.1, read on the forward strand.
GCCAGCACCAGCAGGCCGATGCCGGTGACGGCCAGCAGGATCAGCGCGATCCGCAGGGCCGGGGCTTCAGCCGTAGGCGCGCGGAAGCGGCGGGCGGGGCCAAGGGAGATGTCAGACATATCCGATCCTCCGACGGCTCCAGATCTGGATGAGGTTGATCGCCAGCAGCATCGCGAAGGAGATCAGCAGCATGGCGATGCCGATGGCGGCGGCGGCGTCGTAGTTGAATTCCTCAAGCTGGATCACGATCAGCAGGGGCGCGATCTCGGTCAGCAGCGGGATGTTCCCGGCGATGAAGATGACCGAGCCGTATTCCCCCACGGCGCGGGCCAGCGCCAGCGCGAAGCCCGTCAGTGCGGCGGGCGCCAGCATCGGCAGGATCACATGGTGCAACGTGTAAAGCCGTGACGCCCCCAGCGTGGCCGAGGCCTCCTCGACCTCGCGCTCGATCTCCTCGATGACCGGCTGGACGGTGCGGGTGACAAAGGGCAGGCCCACGAAGATCAGCGCGATCAGGATACCCCATTGCGTATAGGCGATCTTGATCCCCCAGTCCGCCAGCACCGAGCCGAAGGCCCCGTTCGGCGCGTAAAGCGCGGTCAGCGCGATCCCGGCAACGGCGGTGGGCAGCGCGAAGGGCAGGTCCACCGCCGCATCCAGCAGGCGGCGGCCGGGGAAGCGATAGCGCGCCAGCACCCAGGCCAGCATCACCCCGAAGACAAGGTTGAACATCGCGGCCAGGAAGGACAGCCGGAAGGACAGCCACAGCGCCTTCCAGACGCGCTCGCGGTTCACGGTGGCCCAGATATTTGACAGGCCGAAATCGGCGCCCTTGAGAAGCAGGGCGCCGATGGGCAGCAGCACGACCACCGACAGCATCGCCATGGTCACCCCCATCGCCAGGCCGAAGCCCGGGATGGGGGACCGCTGCACGAAGGGGCGGCCGCTCATTTCGGCACGTAGATCTGGTCGAAGATGCCGCCGTCGCCGAAGTGTTCGGGCTGCACTTTGGCCCAGCCGCCGAAATGGGCGATGTCCACCAGATCGAGCTTGGGAAAGCGGGCCACATCCTCGGGGGCCGCAGCCGAGGCATCCCAGGCGCGGTAATAGTGCTTGAAGGCCAGCGCCTGCCCCTGCGGCGAATACAGGAAGTTCAGGTAGCCCTCGGCCAGCGCCCGCTGCTCGTCATTGGCGATGTTGGCCTCCACCACCGCGACCGGCGGCTCGGCCAAAACCGAAACCGAGGGCACCACGATGTCGAACTGATCCTCGCCCAGTTCCTTCAGCGCCAGATAGGCCTCGTTTTCCCAGGCCAGCAGCACGTCGCCGATGCCGCGCTGGGCGAAGGTCGTGGTCGCCCCGCGGGCGCCCGAATCCAGCACCGGCACGTTGCGGAACAGCGCCCCCACGAAGTCCTGCGGGTTCTGCCCGTTGCGTTCCGCCCAAGCCCAGGCCGCCAGATAGTTCCAGCGCGCCCCGCCCGAGGTCTTGGGGTTCGGGGTGATGACCTCGACCCCTTCCTTCACCAGATCGCCCCAGTCGCGGATGCCCTCGGGGTTGCCCTCACGCACCAGGAACACGACCGTCGAGGTATAGGGCGACGAGTTGTGCGGCAGCCGCCCCTGCCAGTCGGCGGGCAGCTTGCCGGCCTCGGCGATGCGGTCGATGTCGGACGCCAGCGCCAGCGTCACCACCTGCGCGTTCAACCCCTCGACCACCGAGCGCGCCTGCGCGCCGGACCCGCCGTGGCTGGTTTCGATCTGCGGCGCGGGGTTGCCCTGCGCGGTCCAGTATTCGGTGAAGGCGGCGTTCACGTCGCGGTAAAGCTCCCGCGTCGGATCGTAGCTGACGTTCAGCAGCGATTCGGCGCGGGCGCCGCCGATGCCCAGCGCCAGCGCGGCTAGGATCGCGCCCCCTGTCAGCAGCGGGCGCACCCGCCGCAGGGGCGTCATGATCTCGGCAAGGGTCAGGGGCCGGGGGCGAGGGGCGATGGAACCAAGGGTCTGCCGGGTCATCTGGTTGTTCCTCATGATCGCGCGGCCGCCAGGGGCCGTCGCCATGGGATAAATATCGAGTCAGAAAGTCGTCTATGGCAAGAAAAAAATCACGGCGTATTTTATCGTGATTTGAGAATACCATTCTCTCGCCTGCTCCCGCCTGGCCGGGCATGAGGCGTGCGCGAAAACGCCCCCGGCCTGCGCGGCGGGACGGACCGGGCAGAACCCGCACAGGGCTTGTCAGGGCTCGGCCATGACCCGGCTGGCGATGTCGTCCGATCGCATCAGGTCGGCCAGCGTCAGCGAATCGATGATCAGCAGATAGGTCCAGAACACATCCGCGAAGGTCTTGCGGATGCGGCAGGTTTCCTCGTCGGTGCAGTCGGCGCAGCGCTGATAGGCGCTGCGCGACAGGCAGGGCAAGGGCGCCAGCGGCCCGTCGATCAGCCGCAGCAGTTCCGACAGCTTCACCTCTGCCGGGCGCTTGACCAGCACATATCCCCCCGTCCGCCCGCGCCGCGAGGCGATCACCCCGCTGTCCCGGATCTCCAGCAGGATATGTTCCAGGAACCGCTTTGGCGTGCCGGACCGCCTGGCGACCTGCTCGATCGGCAAGGGCTGCGGTGTGTCCGAGGCCGCCTCGTCGGCCAGGACCAGCAGCGCCTTGAGCGCGTATTTCATCTTCTGCGTGATCATCAGCAAGCCGTAGGCAGGCACCGGCGTCGCCGCAAGCACCGCGAGGGGAAGAATAAAAGACGACTTGGATAATAGACATTCCTGCGCCAGAATGCCAGCCATGCGGGACGCGACAAGAGGACGCCATGACCACGCTCGATCTCATCGACCGCAAGATCGTCGCAGCCCTGATGCGCGACGCGACGCAGCCCATCGGCCGGATCGCCGACCAGGTGGGCCTGTCCCAGACACCCTGCTGGAAACGCATCCAGAAGCTGGAAGCCACGGGCGTCCTGACCGGCCGCGTGGCGCTGGCAGACCCCGCCAAGCTGGGGCTCGGCCTGACCGTCTTCTCAGGCGTCGAGGCGCCCGACCACTCGCCCGAATGGCGCGCGGGCTTCGAATCGGCGCTGGCCGCGATGCCCGAAGTGCGCGAGGTCTATCGCATGGCCGGCGTCTACGACTACCTGCTGCAGATCGTGGCCCGCGACGTCCCGGCCTTTGACGCGTTCTACAAGCGCCTGACCACGATGGTGACCGTCAAGTCGTGCTCGTCCCTGTTCGTGCTGGAACGGCTGAAGGCAACGCCGGGCTATCCGCTGGACACCAGCACGCGCTGAAAGCGGCCTGCGGCGCGGAAGCCCCCTTCTCAGCCGAAGGACCGCAGGCCTGCCGCGTAATCGGCGAAATCCGTGCGGTCGAGATAGGATTTCACCGCCTCGCGCTTGGCAAAGGTGTCGCCGGCCCAATCGGTGATGAAGCGGACGCGCGCGCGCTCCATGCTGCGGAAATCGAAGTGGCAGGGGGCTTTCGGCGACAGAAGATCCGTCAGCCGATGATGCTTCAGAAAGTCGAGCATTGCGTGGAAGGCTTCCGGCGGCAGCACGCGCAGCTGATCCACCCACGGCTTGATCTCGCCCACGAAATGAACCAGCCGCGGTCGACGCCCGACGGTCAGGCCCAGCACCTTGCGCGACACCTGCCAGTTCCAGCCCGGCGACAGTTCGCACCACTGGGTAGCCAACACCGCGTTCAGCGCACATTGATCCACGAACCGAAGGAAATCCCGATTGTCGGTTATGAACGCGAATGTCCGGGCTGAAATCTTGGCATCGACATAGGCGGTCCCGTCGATCAGCAGCACGCCCGAGTTGAAATACTCCAGCCGATCGACACCGCACCTGCGCGCAAGCTGGTTGATGTAGCGTTCCATCCACCGCTTGCCGCTGGGCCACTGAAGCTTGTCGCGCACCGCGGCCACCAGCTTGCCCTCCAGATCGACGGCAAGCAAGTCGGCCAGAGAACCCCAGGCTTGGAACACGTCGCCGTCAAGATAGATGATCCGTGGATAGCTGCGGCCAAGTTCCTCCAGCGCGACAAGCCGCAGCAGGGACGCTGCCGGGATATGCCCCTTGGCCGCAAGCGAATATGATTCCGGCAGTTCCTCGATCCGGTGCAGCGTGATTTCGGGAGGAAGGATATCCAGCACGCGCTGATCGACGTCACCCGCCAGATAAAGATGGTGATCCAGCGCCTTTCCGGCGTCGAACGCCATCGAGCGCATCAGCAGAAAGGCGCTCTGCCAAGCCCAGTTGGCATCCGAACAGACCACGACGCATCCGCGGAGGTGCCGCGCCGCGGGAAAGGAATCATTCATGTCGCGAACTCTGCACGGCCAGATCAACTTTGACGGGTATCTTCCCGGCTCTTGGCAGCATCTGCAGAAAGGCGCAAGCGGCTGCCTCAATCCACCCGTGGTTGCAGCAGCTGGCGGGTGCGGCGGCGGCGGATGCTGGCGCGGTATTCGGCGTCGAAGTAGCGCACGATCACCCCCAGCCCCGCCGCCAGCGGCACCGCCAGCAGCAGCCCGGCAAAGCCGAAGAGCGTTCCGCCCACCGCCAACGACAGCAGCAGGAAGACCGGGTGCAGCTTGACCGAATCGCCCACGATCCGGGGAGTGACGAAGTTGCCTTCGACCACCTGGCCAAAGACGAAGATGAAGGCCACCAGCGCCACCCGCCACCAGTCGCCCCAGAACTGCACCAGCGCCACCCCCGTCGCCAGAATGAAGCCCGAGAAGGACCCCAGGTAGGGGATGAAGTTCAAAAGCCCCGAAGCAATCCCGATCAGAAGCCCGTAGTTCAGGCCCAGCGCCATCAGCACCGTGGAATAGAAGGTCGCAAGCAGCCCGCCCACGATCACCTGCCCCCGCACGAAGCCCGTCATCACTCCGTCGATGTCCCGGGCGAGGCGGCGGATCAGCGGCGCCTGTCCCGGCGGCAGGCGCTTGTTCACGCCCTGCACGATGCGGTCCCAGTCATACAGCATGTAGATCGAGACGGTCATCGTGGCGATGAAGATGAAGATGGTGCCGACGGCGCTGATGACGGTGCTGACGGTGCCGCCCAGCAGCATCAGCGCGGTCAGGCGGATGCGGTCGGAAAGGTCGGTGATGAACTGGCGCAGGAAGCCGCCGTCCTCCATCATCTCGGGGAAATGCATGGTCAGGAAGTCAAAGCCCGAGCGCACGGCGCGCGGCAGCGCCTCGACCGCCTGGCGCACCTGCGCGATCAGCGTCGGCAGCAGCCACAGGGCGGCCGCGACCATGGCCGACAGGCTCACCAGCATGATGACCGCCACCGCCCAGCCGCGTGAAAACCCCATCCGCTCCAGCCGGTCGGCGAGGGGATCCAGGAAATAGGCCAGCGCCGTGCCCAGCACGAAGGGCGCCAGCACGTTGCCCAGGCGGCCGACCAGCATGACCGCCAGGACCAGCCCGGCCAGCATCCAGATCGTCCGCGGCCGAACCATTACCAGCATGTCGCAACCGTCCCCGTTTTGGGTGCGACTATTGGCGAGAACGGCCTTTTACGCAACGCTGCTCGGCTCACACGGCCTACACCTCCGCATGAGGAAAAGGGGGCGACCTGCGTCCCCCTTCATTCTTCTTCGTTCAAATATCCCGGACTGCCGAGCGCCCGGAACAGGAGGCGTATCAGAAAACAACCATAACGGCTGTTTTCCCGCCGGATGGTCCGCTGGAACCTGTCCAGCGAGGCTGGGGTCGGCAGGCCCGAGCGGGGGGCAGCGCCCCGGTCCGGCACCTCCCCTCATTCGGCGGGAATCGCCGCAAGCTCCCCCGTCCCGGCCAGCGGGTGCTTGAGATGCGGCAGCATCTCGCGCGGGCAGAGTTGCAGGAAGTGCGCCCGCTCGCGCTCCCAGTCGGCCAGGATGTCGGCCGCCCGCCTGCTTCCTGTCTCGGCGCCGTGGCGCTCGATCAGCCCGCGCAGTTCGGCTTCCCAATGCGCCACCGTCACCGGACAGGTCACCAGCGTCTCGGCGTTGATGTAGCGTTCTGCCACGCGCCGAGGGTCGTACAGATAGGCCATCCCCCCGGTCATCCCCGCGCCGAAGTTCGCGCCGATGGAGCCAAGGATCACCGCCACCCCGCCGGTCATGTATTCGCAGCCGTTGGTCCCGCAGCCCTCGATCACCACCTTCGCGCCCGAGTTCCGCACCGCGAACCGCTCCCCTGCCCGCCCGGCGGCGAACAGCCAGCCGTCGGTCGCGCCATACAGCACGGTGTTGCCGATGATGACGTTGTCGGCGGCGACCAGCGGGCTGCCCATCGCGGGCTTCACAACAATGATCCCCCCGGACAGCCCTTTGCCGACATAGTCGTTGGCATCGCCCGAGACCTCGATCTTCAGCCCCGGCGCGGCAAAGGCCCCCAGCGACTGCCCGGCCGAACCCGTCAGCCGCACCGTCAGGTGGTCCGGCTGCAGGCTGTTCCGCATCCCGTACCGCTGCACGATCAGCGAGGATGTCCGCGTCCCCACCGTCCGCTGGGTGTTCCGCACCGCATAGGACAGCTGCATCTTCTCGCCATCCTCGAAGAAGCGGGCGGCGTCGCGAGCGATCTCGGCGTCCAGCGTGTCCATCACCGCGTTGCGGGGCTTGGACCGGTCATAGACGATCTTCTCCGACCCATCGACGGTGATCAGCAGCGGGTTCAGGTCGAGGTCATCGAGGCTGGCCGAGCCGCGCGACACCTGCGTCAGCAGGTCCGCCCGCCCGATCACCTCGTCCAGGGACCGCGCGCCGATGGACGCAAGGATCTCCCGCACCTCCTGCGCGTAGAAGGTGATGAGGTTCACGACCTTGTCGGCCGAGCCGGTGAACATCGCCCGCAGCCGTTCGTCCTGCGTGCAGACCCCCACCGGGCAGGTGTTCGACTGGCACTGACGCACCATGATGCAGCCCATGGCGATCAGGGCGGCGGTGCCGATGCCGTATTCCTCGGCCCCCATCATCGCCGCCATCACCACGTCGCGCCCCGTCCGCAGCCCGCCATCCGTCCGCAGCGTCACCCGGTCGCGCAGCCGGTTCATGGCGAGAACCTGGTGCGCCTCGGTCAGCCCCATCTCCCACGGCAGGCCCGCGAACTTGATCGACGTGGCCGGCGAGGCCCCGGTGCCGCCGTTATGGCCCGAGATCAGGATGACATCGGCCTTGGCCTTGGCGACGCCCGCCGCGATGGTGCCGACGCCGCCGCCCGCGACCAGCTTGACCGTGATCTTCGCCCGCGGGTTGATCTGCTTGAGATCATAGATCAGCTGCGCCAGGTCCTCGATCGAATAGATGTCGTGGTGCGGCGGCGGCGAGATCAGCGTCACCCCCGGCGTCGAATGCCGCAGCCGCGCGATCAGGCTCGTCACCTTCATCCCCGGCAACTGCCCGCCCTCGCCGGGCTTGGCCCCCTGCGCGACCTTGATCTCCAGCTCCTCGCAGGCATTCAGGTATTCGGCGGTCACGCCGAAGCGCCCCGAGGCCACCTGCTTGATCTTGGCACAGGGGTTGTCGCCGTTCGGCAGGGGGGCGCTGTGGGCCGGGTCCTCGCCGCCCTCACCCGAATCGGACTTGGCCCCGATCCGGTTCATGGCGATGTTCAGCGTCATATGCGCCTCGGGCGACAGCGCCCCTAGGCTCATCCCCGGCGTCACGAAACGCTTGCGGATCGATGTGATCGACTCCACCTCCTCGATCGGCACCGGCTTGCCCAGCGGCTTGATGTCCAGAAGGTCGCGCAGGTGGATCGGCGGATTCGCCCGCATCGCGCCGGAAAACTGCTTCCAGATTTCATAGGAGGCCTTCTCGCAGGCCAGTTGCAGCAGCCGCATGGTGCTGGCCTCCCAGGCGTGCTTCTCGCCCGAGCGCCGCGCCTTGTAGAAGCCGCCGACTGGCAGAAGATCAGCCGTGGGCGTGTGCCAGCCCTTGTGGTGGATCTCCTCCAGCTTGGCCTGAAGCCCGTGCAGGCCGATGCCCGAAATCCGGCTCTGCATCCCGGGGAAGTATTCCGCGACCATCGCGCGCGACAGCCCCACGGCCTCGAAGTTCAGCCCGCCTCGATAGGACGACAGGACCGAGATTCCCATCTTCGCCATGATCTTCAGCAGGCCCGCGTCGATGGCGTCGCGGTAGTTGCGCATGATCTGGATCAGGTCGCCCTTGAGCAAGCCCCGCTCGATCCGCTCGGCGATGGTGTCCTGCGCCAGATAGGGGTTCACCGTGGTCGCCCCGCAGCCGATCAGCACCGCGACGTAATGCGGATCGATGCACTCGGCCGACCGCACGTTCAGCGAGCAGAAGGTCCGCAGCCCCTTGCGCGTCAGCCAGCTATGCACCGCCGAGGTCGCGAGGATCATCGGCAGCCCGATCCGCGCCTCGCCCTGATGCTCGTCCGTCAGCACCAACTGGCCTGCGCCCGAGCGCACGGCATCCTCGGCCTCGGCGCGGATGCGTGCCAGCGCCTCGGCCATCGCATTCGGTCCCGCGCCATCGGCGAAGGTGCAGTCGATCCAGGTCACGGCATCGCCGAACATCCGCACGACCTCGGCCAGTTCGCCATTCGCAAGGAAGGGCGTCTCCAGCAGGGTGATCTCGGTATGCCTGGAGGACTCGTCCAGCACGTTCTTGAGGTTGCCGAACCGCGTCTTGAGGCTCATCACCCGGCTTTCGCGCAGGGAGTCAATCGGCGGGTTTGTCACTTGGCTGAAGTTCTGCCGGAAGAAATGGCTCAGCGGCCGGTATTGCGCCGAAAGCACCGCAGGCGGCGTGTCGTCGCCCATGCTTGCCAGCGCCTCTTTCCCGTCCTCGGCCATCGGCGCCAGCACCGCCTCGATCTCCTCGACGGTGTAGCCCGCGGCGATCTGGCGGCGGCGCAGGTCCTCGTCGGTGTAGGTCACCGGCTCGGGCAGGTTCTCCAGCATCGTGCCGGGGGCCACGACCTTCTCGACCCAGTCGCCGAAGGGCTGGCTGGCCGCGAGCTTATCCTTCAGCTCGACATCGTGATACAGCCGCCCGTCCTGAATATCGACGGCGATCATCTGCCCCGGCCCCAGCGCGCCCTTTTCGCGCACCGAGGATTCGTCCACCGGCACCATGCCGACCTCGGACCCCGCGATCAGCAGGTTGTCGCCCGTCACCACATAGCGCATCGGCCGCAGCCCGTTGCGGTCCAGACCTCCGCAGACCCAGCGCCCGTCCGTCATGGCCAGCGCCGCAGGCCCGTCCCAAGGCTCCATGATGGAATTGCAATAGGCATACATGTCCGCCCAAGGCTTCGGCAGGTCGGTCGTGGCCTTGCTCCACGCCTCGGGCACCATGATCGTCTTGACCATGGGCGCCGAGCGCCCGGACCGCACCATCACCTCGAACACCGCATCCAGCGCCGCCGAGTCGCTGGAGCCGCCCGGCACGATTGGCTTGATGTCCTCGGCCATCTCCCCGAAGGTGGAGGACGCCATCCTGATCTCGTGGCTTTTCAGCCAGTTGAGGTTGCCTTTCAGCGTGTTGATCTCGCCGTTATGCGCGAGCATCCTGAACGGCTGCGCCAGCCACCACTGCGGGAAGGTGTTGGTGGAATAGCGCTGGTGGTAGATGGCGAAGGCGCTCTCGAACCGCTCGTCCTGCAGGTCGGGGTAGAAGACGGCGACCTGCTCGGCCAGCATCATCCCCTTGTAGATGATCGAGCGGCAGGACAGCGTGCAGATATACATCCCCGCGATCTGGGCGGCGACCGCCGCGCGCTCGATCCGGCGGCGGATGATGTAAAGCTCGCGCTCGAAGGCTTCCTCGTCGATGTCCTTCTCGCAGCGGATCAGGATCTGCTCGATCTCGGGGCGCGTCGCGTTGGCCTTTTCCCCCAGCACCGCCGTGTTCACCGGCACGTGCCGCCAGCCGTAGATATAGTGGCCCATCCGCAGGACCTCGGTTTCCACGATGGTCCGGCAGCGTTCCTGCGCCCCGAAATCCGTGCGCGGCAGGAACACCTGCCCCACGGCGATCATCTTCGACGCGTCCGGCTCGTGCCCGGTGCTGCGCACCTGGTCGTGGAAGAAGGGCACCGGGATCTGCACATGGATGCCCGCGCCGTCGCCGGTCTTGCCGTCGGCATCGACCGCCCCCCGGTGCCAGACCGCCTTCAGCGCGTCGATGCCATGTTCCACCACGCGGCGCGAGGGGGTGCCATCGATGCTGACGACCAGCCCCACCCCGCAGGAGGAATGCTCATCCTCGGCGCGATACAGCGAGTTCTCCGCCATCCACGCGCGGCGGGCTTCTTCCTTGGCTTGCCAAGCGTCGGTCATGCGTCTCCCTCCACATGGGGATGTGTTTGTTCATATTCGGCCCGCGTGATCCGCGGATGGTCGCCCGAGAAACCGGCAAAGCGATGCGCCTGATCCGCATAAACCTCGCGCACCAGCGGGAAATCGGCGGCTCCGTCGAAAAGCCCCGGCGACAGTTCGTAGTCACCGCCATGGTCGCGCATCCACAGGCTCGATCCGCAGCGCGGGCAGAAGGCGCGTTCCGAGAAATCCGACGAGGCGTAACGCCCCACCTCTCCGCTCACCGTCACCGCATCGGCAGGCGCCACGAACCCGGCCATGATCCCCCCGCCCCAGCGGCGGCACATGGCGCAATGGCAGACGCTGACCTCGCCGTTGAAGCGGGCGGCGGTGATCCTCACCGCCCCACACAGGCACCGCCCCTCGATCATGCGCCGCCCCCGGCGGGCAGCCCGACCATCTGCATGTTGCAGTCATAGTCGGGCGTCGTTCCCCCGAAGCCCGCCTCGCCCCGCCGGATGAAGCGGACGGGCGAATCGTTCGTCTCCTGCGCCTCTCCGGTCCAGTCGGTCGAGGTCTCGGCACCGCCGAAGAAGCGCCCCAGATCGCGGCTGACGAATTGCGAGCCGTTGCGCTCGATCAGAAGCTCTCCCGACTCGGCGAATGTCCGCAGGTTGAACCGCGTGGTGTCCAGCGTCTCGCCGTCGATCTCGACCGTGCCGGTCAGGTCGTCGCGACCGATGTGGCGCAGCCGCTCGCCGCTGTCCGACCGGGTCCAGAAATCGAAATCGTCGCTGCCGGTCTGCAGCAGGGTGGACAGGCTGGCGTGGTCGCGGGCATCCGGGTCCAGACGGTCGGTGATGCCGCTGACAAGATCGGTGCTTTCCATCCAGCGCGTCTCGGCGTCGATGCGGGACTGGCTGACCAGGCCCTCGTCGGTGAAATAGGCCACCCACTGGTCGCCCGGCGCATCACCCTCGCAGCGGTAGTGCTGGGCCACGGTGCAGGACCGCTGCTGCACGGTCAGGTCAAGCCGGCAGCCCTGCGGCGGGGTCCATTCAGCGGCAAGAGCGGGCGAGGCGCCCAAGACCAGAACAAGGCAGAGACGCTGACCCATGCGCCGCAACGCGGCGGCCTTTGCCGCACCTGCTATATGCATCGCCTGTGCATCATCCGTGCATGGTTTGTGCATGACATTCACTCCGCTGCAACCCGGGCCTCAGTGATCAGTTCGGCGGCAATGGCGTCGGCCGCCTCGCGCCCGTCGCGGATCGCCCAGACGACAAGGCTGGCGCCCCGCACGATGTCCCCCACCGCCCAGACGCCGGGCAGAGAGGTGCGATGGGTCCGGTAATCGGCGCGGATCGTGCCCCAGCGCGTGACTTCAAGGCCGGAGACGTCCCAAAGGCGGGGGATGTCCTCGGGCTCGAAGCCCAGCGCCTTGATGACAAGGTCGGCCGGCTCGTCGTAATCGCCGCCATCGATCACTTCAGGCGACTGGCGGCCGGTGGCATCCGGCGCCCCCAGCCGCATCCGCGCCACGCGCAGGCCGGTGACACCGGCAGGCCCGGTCGAGATGTCGGTTTCCGTGACCAGATGCAGCGGAGAGAGCTTGGGATTGTCGCCGATCCCGTCGCCGTCCACGTCGCCGCCGGCATTCGCCACCAGCGCCTCGCTGGCGGTCGAGGCGACACCGGCGACATGGCCGGCAAAAGCGGCAGGGGCGGAAAGCCAGACGAATTCAACGCCTTCCTCCTCGGCATTCTGCACCTCGCGCTGGCTGCCGGGCATGTTGGCCCGGTCGCGGCGGTAAAGGCACTTGACGCTGACCGCCCCCTGCCGGATCGCCGTCCGCACGCAGTCCATCGCCGTATCGCCGCCGCCGATGACGATGACGCGCTTGCCAAAGGCGTCCAGCTCGCCATCGGCGAAATCCGGCACCTCGTCGCCCAAGTCCACCCGGTTCGAGGCCGTCAGGTAGTCCAGCGCCGCCACCACGCCCCGTTCCGGCGCATTGTCGATCTCCAGATCGCGGGTCTTGTAGACGCCGGTGGCGATGATCACCGCGTCGTGCTTGCCCCGGATCGCGTCGAAGCTGATCGTCCGGCCCACCTCGGCGTTCAGCACGAATTCGACGCCGCCTTCCTCAAGCCACTGGTTGCGGCGCTCGACCACGGGCTTTTCCAGCTTGAAGCCGGGAATGCCATAGATCATCAGACCGCCCGCGCGGTCGTGGCGGTCATAGACCGTGACCTGAAAGCCCTGCTGCCGCAGCCGTTCCGCAGCCGCCAGCCCGCCCGGTCCCGCGCCGATGATGCCCACGCTTTCGGCGCGCTCGACCATCGGGCGGATGGGCTCGACCCAGCCTTCCTCCCACGCGGTGTCGGTGATGTATTTCTCGATCGCGCCGATGGTGACGGTGCCGTGGCCCGACTGCTCGATGACGCAGTTCCCCTCGCAGAGCCGGTCCTGCGGGCAGATGCGGCCGCAGATCTCGGGAAAGCTGTTGGTCTCCTGCGCGCGCAGATAGGCCTCCTGTGTGCGCCCCTCGGCCATCAGGCGCAACCAGTCGGGAATGTTGTTATGAAGGGGGCAATGTGACTGGCAATAAGGGACCCCGCATTGGGAACAGCGGCTCGCCTGCTCACGCGCCTTGGCATCCGCGAACTCGCGGTAGATCTCGTGGAAATCGCCGCTGCGTTCGTCCGCCGCGCGTTTCTCGGGCATCTCGCGACCCAGGGTCACGAACTTGAGCATCACCTGCGTCGCCATCCGCTGCGCCTTCTCCCATTAACCGGAGAAAGCTGTAAAACAGACAGGATCACTCAAAAAGTCAGCAATGCTTACCTATCTTTGATTTTCCAGCACGAGAATTGAAAATTCAGCAGATTTTCTACTGTAGATAGGTCAGCTTTTATTACCCAACCACTATAAGCCCCAGCAACGCAGCAGTTCCGACGATGATGCGCCACCAAGCGAACAGCCCGTATCCCCTGCGTGAGACATAGCTCAGCAGCCACTTGACCACGAAGACAGCCGCCACGAAGGCGCAGACAAAGCCCACCGCCACATTCGTCAGCGCCGCCGCGTCCAGCACCGCATGGCTGCGATAAAGGTCATAGGTGAAGGCCCCGACCATCGTCGGCATCGACAGGAAGAAGCTGAACTCGGCCGCCGCCCGCTTGCCGACCCCCATAGTCAGCGCCCCCACGATGGTCGCGCCGGAACGCGACACGCCGGGCACCATGGCTAGGCACTGGATAAGACCGATGCGGAAGGCGACGCCCAGCGGGATATCCTCGGCCTCGGCATAGCGGGTTCGGATCGCCAGCCGGTCCACATACAGCAGCACGATGCCGCCCAAGATCAGCATGACGGCGATCAGCACGGGCGTCTCGAACAGCACCGTCTTGATGATCCCATGCGCCATCGCGCCGATCACCGCCGCCGGCAGGAAGGCCAGCAGCACCGCCCCGATGAACCGCCGCGCCCGGGGATCGTGCGGCGCCTCCGAGAAGATGCGCCACAGCCGCCCTGCATAGACGCCCAGGATGGCAAGGATCGCGCCAAGCTGGATCAGCACCTCGAAGGCGCGGCCGGGGCTGTCGAAGCCGAGGAAATGCCCGGCCAGCAGCAGGTGCCCGGTCGATGAAACCGGAATGAACTCGGTCAGTCCCTCAAGCAGCCCGAGGAACGCCGCAACGATCGTATCACTTTCCATCAATCGGGGCGCAGGTTCTTCGCCGAGTCCTTGATGGCGGTGTATTGCCCCGAGGGCCGGAAGCGCCACAGGTATTCGGGCACCACCGCCGCGGCGGCCGCGGGCTGGATGCCGAGGTCGGCGAAGGTCCTGACCCCCTGCCCCACCCGGTTCGGGCGTCGCAACTGCCGTGCCTGGTCGCGGGTGATCACGCGGTTCATCACCAGCCCGCCGCTGACCGTCTGCAGCGCGTCGAAGGAGACGCCGATCAGGCCTGCCATCCAGCCCGGCAGCCCCATGATCCAGCGCCGGCGGCTGGTGACAAGGGCGACCAGCCGCGCGATCTCGCGCATGGTCATCACGTCGGGGCCGCCGAGTTCGTAGATGCCGGGTTCGGCCTCGCCCGTCGCGCCCATCATCGCGGCATGGGCCACGTCATCGACGAAGACGGGCTGCAGTTCCGCATTGGCGCCGGGCAGCGGCACGACCGGTCCCAGCCGCATCATGCCCCCCAGCTTGTTGAAGAACTTGTCGTCCGGCCCGAAGATCACCGAAGGGCGCAGGATCACCGCGTCGGGACGGTGCTGCAGGATCGCCTGCTCGCCCTTGCCCTTGGTCGCGGCATAGCGGCTGTCCGAATCGGGATCGGCGCCGATGGCCGACAGGTGGACCAGCCGCTCGACGCCAAGCTCGGCCGAGATGCGGGCGATGCGGCCGGCGGCCTCGTGGTGGATGGCCTCGAAGGTGTTGCGCCGCTGGCCCACGAGGATGCCGACGCAGTTGATGACGGCATCCGCATCCGTCATCGCCGCCTGCACCGACAGGTCGTCGCGGACGTTGCAGAAGACCGGCTGGACCTGGCCCACATGGCCATACATCCGCACCACGCCCGCCAGATGCGGGCGGCGGACGGCGACGCGGACGCGCCAGCCCTCGGCCGCCATGACGCGGGCAATCTGCCGCCCGACGAACCCCGAGCCGCCATAGATCGTGACCAGCCTTGCCATGTCTCGCCCCTTTCAGCAGCCGGGTGCCGCTTTCGCGCCTTGCAAGCCTGATAGCGAACCGGTCCCCCGGCATCAAGCGCAGGCAGGAACCGCGCTTTCGGAAGGACGGCCGTTTTTTCCGAAGAAGGGCCGTTGACAGCCCCTGCGGCTGGCTCTACATCCCCGCCTCACGACACCGGCCCAGGTGGCGGAATTGGTAGACGCGCACGGTTCAGGTCCGTGTGCCGCAAGGCGTGGAGGTTCGAGTCCTCTTCTGGGCACCATCGTCGCAAGGCCCCTGCAGCGCAAGCTGCGGGGGCTTTCCGTTTCAAGGCTTCGTGAACCATTCAGGCCGCGGGCGCGTTGTCGGGGCAATCCTGAACCTGAAGGTGGCCCCATGTCCCAACTGATCGTCATCGGCTTCGCGTCCGAGGCGGATGCCTTTGCGCTTCGCCAGGAACTCGGCGCGG
This sequence comes from Paracoccus sp. MC1862, assembly GCF_016617715.1. Classification (NCBI taxonomy): domain Bacteria; kingdom Pseudomonadati; phylum Pseudomonadota; class Alphaproteobacteria; order Rhodobacterales; family Paracoccaceae; genus Paracoccus; species Paracoccus sp. MC1862. Next base: position 2,045,688 of record NZ_CP067225.1, read on the forward strand.
CGCAGAAGGAATACCTGCTGAAGCTTGAGGATGCCGTTGTCGTCACCCGCCCCACCGAGGGCGAATATCAACTGCATCAGGCCCTGAACATGACCGGGACGGGGGCGCTGACGGGAACCTTCTGGGGCGGGCTGATCGGCCTTCTGTTCCTGAACCCGCTGGCGGGCGCGGCGATCGGCGCGGCCTCGGGGGCCTTGGCGGGCAAAGCCACGGATTACGGCATCAACGACGACTTCATCCGCCAGATCGGCAAGACCGTGCCGCTGGGCGGCGGCGCGGTCTTCATCCTCGCGCGCGACTTCAACATCGACAAGCTGCTGCCGCGGCTGGAAAAATACGGCGCACGCGCGCAGGTGATCCAGACCTCGCTGTCGGACGCGGACGAGGCGCGGTTGCGCGACACGCTGGCCGGAACCGGCGGGCAGGCGCTGACCGCCCCGAGCCAGCCCGTAACCGACTGAACGGCCGCAGGGCGCCGGGCTTTCTTGACGCCCCTGCAGCCTGCGTGAGACGACGGGCCATGTCCCGCCCGGAGCCCTTCACAGACGTCATGGCAATCCCGCCGCCCCGACCGCTTCGCCGCCGCGCGGCATGGCGGCGGCGGATACGGCGGCGCCTCCTGCGGCCTCTGCGCTGGCTGGGGCTGCGGTTCCTTGTCCTGATGCTGGCGGTGGTGGTGCTGTTCGGCTGGTTCCTGAACCCGCCGACCACCTGGACGATCATCCGCGAGGGCACCATCGCGCCGCGCCAGTGGACCCGCGCCGGTGACATCGCGCCGGTGATGCTGCGGTCCGTGGTCGCGGCCGAGGACGCGAATTTCTGCCTGCATTGGGGCTTCGACATGGCCGAGATCCGCCGCGTGATCGCGCGGGGGGAAAGCCGGGGGGCCTCGACCCTGACGCAGCAGACGGCCAAGAACGTCTTTCTGTGGCAAGGGCGAAGCTGGCCGCGCAAGGCGCTGGAAACGCTCTACACCCCCATGATCGGGGCAATCTGGAGCAAGCGGCGCATCCTGGAAGTCTATCTGAACGTGGCGGAATTCGGTCCCGGCGTTTTCGGCATCCATGCCGCCTCGGCCCATCATTTCGGGACGACCCCCGACAAGCTGAGCGCCGGTCAGGCCGCGGCGCTGGCCGCCGTCCTGCCCGCGCCCAAGACGCGGGCTGCGCAGACCCGCTCGGCCCGCGCCCGCGCGATTGCCGACGGGGCGGCCACGATCCAGCGGGACGGGCGGGCGGGTTGCTTCCAGCAGTGAGCGGGCGGCGGCACCGCGGTTGAATACCCCGGCAGGGGGGCGTATCACCGGCCGGTCCCTCCCCCAAGCGAACGACCTTTCCCCGGCAATGAACACGAACTCGACCCCGCGTCTTTACCATGTTGCCCTGTCGCCCTTCTGCCGCAAGGTGCGGCTGGTGCTGGGCGAAAAGCGCATCGACGTGGAACTGGTCGAGGAACGCTGGTGGGAGCCGGGGTCCGAGATCGCCCGCCGCAACCCCGCCGGCAAGATCCCGGTGCTGCGGCTGGACGGGCGGCTCTGGGCCGAAAGCCAGGCGATCGTCGAGTATCTGGACGAGGCTTATCCGAACCCGGCCCTGATGCCCATGACGCCCGCCGAGCGGCACGAGGTCCGCCGCCTCTGCGCCTGGTTCGACGACAAGTTCAACACCGAGGTCACGCGGCCGATCCTGTCGGAACGGGTCTGGAAGAAGGTGATGAACGCGGGCTACCCGGATTCGCGGCTGGTGAAATCGGGGCTGCGGGCGGTCAAGGACCACATCGACTATCTGGGCCACCTGCTGGAACACCGCAAATGGCTGGCGGGGAACATGCTGACGCTGGCGGACTTCACCGCCGCCGCGCATCTCTCCTGCCTCGACTACATCTCGGACGTGGACTGGGACCGCTCGGTGGCGCTGAAGGACTGGTATGCGACCGTGAAGTCGCGCCCGGCCTTCCGCGGCGTGCTGGCGGACCAGATCTCGGGGCTGGCGCCGGCGCCGCATTATGCGCAGCTCGACTTCTAAAGACAGGGGGGCGTTGCCCCCCGCCGGCGATGCCGGCTCCCCCCAGGATATTTGGGCGAAGAAGAAGGAACTGGTCGCGCGGGCTTTGGCCGAGGGGTTTTCGGCCGCCCGCGTGACGGTGCCGGGGGCGATCCCGCAGGCGGCGGGGCGGCTGGCCGAGTTCGTGGCCGAGGGGCGGCACGGACAGATGGGCTGGATGGCCGAACGGATGCATTGGCGCGGCGCGCCCGATGCGCTGTGGCCCGAGGCGCGGTCGGTTGTCATGCTGGCCGAGGCTTATACGCCGCCGCATGATCCGCGCGAGGATCTGGCGCAGCGGGACCGGGGCGCGGTCAGCGTCTATGCGCAGGGCAAGGATTACCACGACATCGTCAAGGCGCGGCTGAAGCGGCTGGGCCGCTGGATGATCGAGCGCTGGGGCGGCGAGATCAAGGTCTTCGTGGATACCGCCCCGGTGATGGAGAAGCCGCTGGCAGAGGCTGCGGGCCTCGGCTGGCAGGGCAAGCACACCAACCTGCTGTCGCGGGACCTGGGCAACTGGTTCTTCCTGGGCGCGATCTTCACCACCCTGCCCCTGCCGCCCGATCCGCCCGAACCCGAGCATTGCGGCTCCTGCCGCGCCTGCCTGGACGCCTGCCCCACGGGCGCCTTCCCCGCGCCCTTCCAACTGGATGCGCGGCGCTGCATTTCCTACCTGACCATCGAGCACAAGGGGCCGGTCGGTCCCGAACTGCGGCCAATGCTGGGCAACCGCATCTATGGCTGCGACGACTGCCTCGCCGCCTGTCCGTGGAACAAGTTCGCGGTTCAGGCGCAGGAGATGCGCTATCACGGGCCGCATCGCGCGCCTGCGCTGGATGAGCTGGCGTTGCTGGATGATGCGGGTTTCCGGGCGCGGTTCTCGGGCAGCCCGATCAAGCGGATCGGGCGCGACCGGATGGTGCGGAACGCGCTTTACGCCATCGGCAACAGCGGTCAGCCCCGGCTGAAGCCTGTAGCCGAAGGACTGGTGGACGACCCCGACCTGGCGGTGGCGGATGCGGCGCGCTGGGCGGTGGGGCGGCTTTCGTGAAAAACCCCAGGACCGGCATCCTGCTGAAGCTGGGCAGCGTTTTCCTGTTCACCGTCATGGCCGCGATCCTCAAGGCCACGGCGCCGGCTGTCCCCACGGGCGAGCAGGTGTTCTTCCGGTCCTTCTTCGGCATCCCCGTGATCCTGGTCTGGCTGGCGCTGAAGGGCGAGCTTGCGACCGGGCTGCGGACCGCCAATCCGATGGCCCACGCCTATCGCGGCATCATCGGCACGATCTCGATGGGCTGCGGATTCGCCGGCCTCGGGCTGCTGCCCTTTCCCGAGGCGACCGCGCTGAACTATGCCATGCCGCTGATGACGGTGATCTTCGCAGCGATGTTCCTGGACGAACGGGTCGGCGTCTTCCGGCTGAGCATGGTCGCCCTGGGCTTTGCGGGCGTGCTGATCGTGCTGTCGCAGCGGCTGTCACTGGGGATGGGCAGCGCCTCGGCGGAACAGAGCCTCGGCGCGATGCTGACGCTGACCGGCGCGGCCTTCGGGGCGCTGGCGCAGATCTTCATCAGCCGGATGGTTGCGACCGAGCAGACGTCGGCCGTGGTCTTCTGGTTCCTTGTCACCGCATCGGTACTGTCGCTGGTCACGCTGCCCTTCGGCTGGGTGGTGCCCGATCCGGCCACGACGGGGCTGCTGGTTGCGGCGGGGCTGGTGGGCGGGCTGGCGCAGATCATGCTGACCTCCTCCTACCGCTTTGCCGACGCCTCGCTGGTGGCGCCCTTTGACTACGCCTCGATGCTGATGGCGATCGCCGTGGGCTGGTTCGTCTTCGGTGAGCCGACCACGCTGCGGATGCTGGCGGGCGCGGCGGTCATCATCGCGGCGGGCGTCGCGATCATCCTGCGCGAGCGGCACCTGGGCATCCGCCGCGGCCAGCGGGCGGGGACGCCGCGCTAGGGGCGGTCGAGAAAGCCGAAAGCCACATAGTCGCGCAGATAGGCGGCCTTGGCGGCGCGGCGCAGCGCGGGGTCGTCCAGCACCTCGGGCAGCGGCTCGGGCGCGGGACCGTCGCGCTCTATCCCGGCAGCACGGGCGAGGAAGCCCAAGTCTTCCGCCATGCGGTCCTCGCGTGCGACCAGGTCGGGGGCGCCGAAGCGGGAAAAACCGGCCAGCACCTCGGACTGCGAGGCCCAGCCGGGATGGGTCGCAAGACCGGTCTGGCCGTTCAGGTTGCGGCGCAGGAAGTCGAGGAATACCGCGAAGATCGGCAGCTTTTCGGCCTCGGTCAGCGCCTGCAGATCCTCGTCGGGCGGCAGGGGGACGCGGTGGACCTGACGCAGCAGGCCGCGCAGGTCCGGGTTGCGGGCGGCCATCATCGCGTGGAACGCATCCCAAGCCCGCGGCAGCGGATGGCGCAGGACGGTGAAGGCACGGTGGCCGGGATGGGCGCGCTTCCATTGCCGCAGGGCGTTCTGGGTCAGGTCGCGCTCGACCCCTCCGAGGGCGGAAAGCCAGCTTTCGACCGGACCCGAGGGGCCGCCGCGCACCGGCATGAACAGCAGGCCCCGGCCCGTCTCGACCGTCAGGAAAGAGGGGACGGCAGGACCACGGCGCGGCTCGAAGCCGGGGATGCGGTGCAACTGGAAGGGGTCAGCCGCCACCAGTTCAGCCTGCATGGAGGCGAAGTTCGTGACCTTCTCGGCCATGGGACGCGGGTTCTGGGGCACCTGGTCCTGCGCGGGTTCGACCCGGTCCAGGTCGGTGCGGCCCAGCCAGTGCAGAAGACCGGTCATCACATCCGCGTCGCGCAGGTCGTCGTAATTCAGCCAGAAGGCGGTCTGGCCGCGCATCTGCAGCGCCTGCTGGATGCGGTCGAGAAAGCCCTGCGTCTGGGCCAGGCTCTCGCGGAACGACCCCGCGTCGAACTCCACCTGCGCGGGGATCGGCGTCTCAGTCTCGTTCAGCTTCCACTGGTTGGTGGCATAGGCGAGTTGGGTCGAAACCCAACTGTCCACGGGGTTCCGCGTCAGCACGATCTTGGCGCAGGTCGGGTCGTCCATCAGCGGCTGAAACATCCGCGGATCGTGGTCGTGGAAATAGCGGAAGCCCTTGACCTTGCGGGCATTGACCATGTGCCGCCACAACGCCTGCGGGTCGGCCTCGCGGTCGGCGAGGGTCATGTCGTACAGCGTCTGCTGGTCGGGCCAGCCGATGAAATACGGGTTGTAGGCCTCGCCGAAGCAGGCGACATCATGGGCGTTCAGCGTGGCTTCCAGCAGGTTCGAGCCGGTCCGCATCCCGGCGAAGATCACGAAACTGCGGAAAGCGGTCATCGGCAAGGTCCTGCATCAACGGCAGGCGCAACCTCAACCGACAGGCGAGCCGCGTCAACCATTGCGCGGTCAGACGGCCCGGCGCACCGGCCCTGACTCGGCCGGGGAAATCGCGTCCTCGCCTACCGCAGACGGTTGCCGCGTCAGCGCGCGCAGGATCCGGGGATCGCCCATCTTGCGCGGGCGAAGGCCGGCATTGCGCAGGTCGCGGATCAGCCGCATCACGCCCGTCATGTCGCGCATGGGTGGCGCCTGGCTCTGGTCCGCGCCCCCTTCGGGGCGCAGGGCCATGCAGATCTCGGACCACAACTCGTCCGGCTGGCCCAGCGCCTCAGCCAACGACCAGCGCCGCACCCGCGCCTTGACCCAGACGGAATCGAGGATGTCCAGAAAGCGCACCTCGGCCCGCTGCAGCTTGGCGGCGATATGCCGGACGTTGTCGAAGGGCATGTCCGAATGGATCAGGGGCACGATCCAGGCGCCGGTCACGACCAGAAGCTGGGCGTTCGGGTCGGTCGCCATGAACCAGTTCAGATGCTGGCGGTCGCGGGGGGAATAAAGAAACGCCGGCATGTCCTCGGACGACCGGATCAGCGCGGCAAGAAAGCCCTGCGGGTCGAGGTTCCGCAGGCCGACATGGCTGGGCAATGCCCCCGGCCCGATGGGGGCGTCGCCGGCGAACTCGACCGTGTGGCGGGCAAGGACATGGCCGTGGACCGTCCGCCCGGTCGCGGTCGCGGCGTGGTCGGCAAAGCCGTCGAACATGTCGCCCGCGCCGTAGATCACGACATAAGGTTGCGAGGTCTTGCCGTTCTCGGCGTCCTTGCGGGGAAAGCGGCTCTGCATGTAAAGCCCCGGTCGCCCCAGGCGGCGCCGGGCGGCGGCGCGGTCCAGAAGCGCCTCGATCCGTTCGGTGTCGGGTTCATCCTCGGCGCTGTCGGGGTCGGTGCGGCGGGGGAAGGAATCGTAAAGCGCCTTGGCGCCCGGCCAGATCTTGCGGGCGACAAAGATGTGGGACGTCGCAAGCAGCGCCAGATGGTCGTCGTAGAAGACATAGGGCTTGCCCTGCGCATCGAACTTGGCCAGCGTCAGCGACCGGCTTTCGATGCGCACCGAGTGGCGGCGCATAAGCGTCTGGAAATAACTTTCATCGGGGATCCAGACGTGGCGGAAGTAGCGGTCGAACTCTGCGCGCCGGGGATCGTTCAGGATCGCCGACAGGGTTTGACGCGTCAGGCACCACCATTGCGAGCCGACATGCGGCTTGATCCCGTCCGGCAACCGCCGCGCGATCCCCAAGCGGCGCTGCAGCCGGACATAGCGGTCAAAGAGCTTGCGGCGCCTGCGGAAGGAAAACGGGAAATGCAGGGTGAAGCGTTCCTCGTTCAAGCCCCCCATGGTCCAGCCGACATCACGCACGCTGACGCTTTCGATGAAATCGGCCTGCGGATGGGCGGCGAGGAACCGGCCCAGTTCCCTGACAGGACGCAGCGGAAGGCAGGAGCCCGAGGCGAGAAAGACGTGGCTCACCTCGGGGTGGGCGTCCAGCAGCATGGCGGCGGCGTCCTGAGTCGCCGCGACAAGGCTGAAGGTGCCCCAGGTGCAGGACCGGCGCGGCGCGTAAAGCACGCCCGTGCCTTCCAGCGCCTGCCGCAGTCCGGCCATCTCCGAAGCCGGTGCCTTGGCATCGACATGGATCACCACGCGCGCCCCGCCGTTCGACCAGATGCGCGCCATCCGCGCCGCAAGCGCCAGATTCTCGTGGCAGAGCATGACGACACCCAGGCAGACCGCGGCTTCCGGGGATGCGTCTCCTGCCGGGCGCGCCCGCCTGATCGGCGCCACGTTCATGCCCAGTTCCCGCGCGAGATCAGGCCCAGATCCTCGAGCTGGCGCCAGTCCTGCCAGGGGCGCGACTGCTCGCACCAGAAATCGGTCTGCTGCTGCAATCCCTGCTGATAGGCGTGGTATTCGCGGCTTTCGGCATAATGCTGGCGGCGGTCGATCTCTTCGGCGGACTTGTCGGCAAAGGTGGACAGGAACTTGGCGTGCAGCAGCGCGCCCGAGGCCATCTCTCCGCCATCCTCGTCATAGACGAGGTTCAGCGAACGCGGCAGCAGCATGTGGGTCGAACTGACATAAGCATAGCCCGGCTTCCAGCGGACCAGCGGGATCTTGTTCAGCGCGGGCGCATTCTCGGGGTCCTCGCCGAACAGCACCCGCGCCCGAGGACCGCCCTGAATCCACAGGTTGCGATAGAACGCGTTCTTGCGGATCGCATAGTTGGCTGGATCGAACCACGAGGCGATCTCGAACGGGTCCTGACCTTCGCGATAGGGCTGCGCCGTGACCGGGCCCTTGGGATACATGTCCAGCAGCATCGCCGACAGCGACCGCTGCCCCGAGGCTTCCAGCCAGTCTGTCAGCGCCTTCAGGGGACGGGTGTTGGCATGGGGATAGACCAGGAACTCGTCGGGATCGACGGTCAGGCACCAGTGCCCCGAACCGTGACGGCGCAGCAGCCAGTTGATCCAGTCCATCCCGAAGCGCGCGGCCTTGTAGCTGGCGGTGGTGGTCCACAGCGATACATCGGGCTGGCCCGCAAGATATTCGCGGCTGCCGTCGGTGCTGGCATTGTCCACGATCAGGAAATGTCCGACTCCGATGCGGCGGTAATAGTCCAGGAAGTAGGGCAACCGGATGCGTTCGTTCCGCAGCGTGACAAAGGCAAGGATATGATCCCGCGCCATCTGACCGGTGCGGTCGCTGACACTGGCAAGCGCCCGTCCGCGCCGGAAAGCCCGCACCAGATAATACTGGCGCCGCACCCGCAGCCGGGACATCATCAGCAAACGCTTGAACGCTTTTCGCACGCCGGAACCCCGGATCAGACTGGTTGGTCTGGCTTGTCACGCGCGCCGGGGCAGCACCCTATACGCCACGGTTGCCGCAGGCTTGGGTCAAGCATAGGGAAAGGCGCTCCCCTCGTCACCCTAAAGACTGCAGATAACTTTCACGATCCGTCCCTTTGCGGGCCTTGCCAGCCGCCTGCGGACATGACCCTCGCGCGAACCAGGCTTTCCCATCCCGCAAGCCGGCGCGAAGCGGACAGCCACAGGTCCGGGTTGCGGATGATCGCGGCATAATAATCGTCAAAGGCCGCCGGCTCGTTGAAATGCTGGCCGCGCGCACGTTCGGACCGGGATTTTTCGACGATCGACGGCAGGAACTTGGTATGCAGCAGCGCCCCCGACAGGCGGGGATCGCCCGGCCCGTCCCACGCCCCATTCAGGCGCGCGGGCAACGCCGAGTGGGTCGAGTTCACATAAGCGAACCCGCGCCGCCAGCGGATCAGCGGCAGCTTGTTCAAAGTCGGCGCACGCTGCGGGCGGGCCTTGAAGAAGACGCGGTCGCGGACCCCGCCCTGCACCCAGCGGTTTCCCAGCGGCGCCTGGATCGCCGTGCGGTAGTTGCCCGCATCGAACCATGCCATCCGCGCCAGGGCCGCCGCATCGTCCAGCGGCTGCGCGGGCTGCAGGGGGCCTTTCGGGTAAAGCTCGACCATCAGGGCGCCCAAGGCAGTGACGCGGCGGCGGTCCAGTTCGGCCACCAGGTCATGCAGCGTGGCGCGGTCGTAATAGGGAAAGACGAACAGTTCGTCTGCATCCAGCGTCAGGCACCAGCGCCCGGCGCCATGCCGGTTGAGCAGCCAGTTCGTCCAGTCGCGCCCGAAGCGGGCACCGCGGTAGCTGGCCTGCGTCGTCCACAAGGCCACGTCGGGCTGGGCGGCCAGCAACTCGGCGCTGCCGTCGTCGCTGCCGTTGTCCACGATCAGGAAGCGGTCCACCCCGACCCGGCGGTGATGGTCCAGCCAATGGGGCAGCCGTTCCATCTCGTTTCGCACGACCGCGAAGGCCAGGATCGCATCGCGAGCCAGCCGCCCTCCGGGCCTGCCCACTGCGGCCAGATCATGGCGGCTGCGGAAGGCGCGCCACAACAGCCGGCGGCGCTTCCAGTCACGCGCAAGGCGTTGTCGGATGGTCGGATCGGGCGGCGCCTCGGCCACTATCAGCCGGCGTAATGCCCGGTCTGGTGCCAGCGCCAGGCATCCGAGATCATCGTCTGCAGGTTGGACCGATGCGGCTGCCAGCCGAGGACCCGGCCCGCCTTTTCGCTGCCCGACACCAGCTTGACCGCATCGCCGCCCCGGCGCGGCCCTTCGACCATCGGCACGGCGCGGTTGGTGACATGGCGTGACTGGTCCAGCACCTCGCGCACCGAGAAGCCGTTGCCGGTGCCGAGACAGAAGACCTCGGTGCCGCCCTGCGGCAGCTTGCCTTCGCTTCGCAGCCAGGTCAGCCCCAGCACATGGGCATCGACCAGATCCATGACATGGACATAGTCGCGGATGCATGTGCCGTCCGGCGTCGGATAGTCGGTGCCGTGGATCGTCAGCGCGTCGCGCTTGCCGTCAATGGCGTCGAGAATCAGGGGGATCAGGTGCGTTTCCGGCTGGTGGAACTCGCCCACCTCGCTGTCGGGGTCGGCGCCGGCGACGTTGAAATAGCGGAAGATGACAGACCGCAGCCCATGCGCATCGCCGAAGTCGCGCAGCATGTCCTCGATCGCGCGCTTGGAGGCGCCATAGGAATTCAGCGGCGCCTGCGCCGAGTCCTCGTCCAGCACCACGCCGTCCTGGTCGCCATAGGTCGCGCAGGTCGAGCTGAAGACAAAGTCGCGGACACCGGCCGCCACCGTGGCCTCGATCAGGTTCAGCGAGGCGCAGACATTGCCGCGCCAGTACTTGCCCGGCTCGCGCATCGCCTCGCCTACCTGGCTGAGGGCGGCGAAATGCATGACGGCCACGGGCTTGTGGGTGGCGAAGACCTGATCCAGCCGGGCGCGGTCCATCAGGTCGCCTTCCTCGAAGGGGCCGAACTTCACCGCCTCGCGCCAGCCGGTGCAAAGGTTGTCATAGGTGACGGGCAGAAAACCGGCTGCCGCCAGCGCCTTGCAGGCGTGCGAGCCGATATAGCCGGCGCCGCCGGTCACGAGAACCTTGCCGGCCATCGGTTATTCCGCGGCCTTCCGCATCGCCATGACTTCGTGAAGATAGTCGGCGAATTCGTCCTTCAGCTCGTCGCGCGCAAGGCCGAAGGCCACTGTTGCCTGCAGGAAGCCCGCCTTGGACCCGCAGTCGTAACGCTGCCCGCGGAAGCGCAGGCCGAAGACGTCGCGGCCTTCCTCGATCTCGTCGGCGATGGCGTCGGTCAACTGGATCTCGCCGCCCGCGCCCTGCTTGAGCTTGTTGAGATTCTCCATCACCGTCGGCGCGAGGATGTAGCGGCCGATCACGGCGAGGTTCGAGGGCGGGTTGTCCTTGGGCTTTTCCACCATGCCGCGGGCGCGGACGATGGCGCCCATGTCCTCGGCCACGTCAAGGACGCCGTAGGACTTGGTCTTTTCCAGCGGCACTTCCATGGTCGCGACCATGCTGCCGCCGGTTTCGGCATGGGCCTCGATCATCTGCTGCAGGCAGGGCGGCTCGCCCATCACCACGTCGTCGGTCAGCACCACGGCAAAGGGTTCATCGTGGATCAGGCGGCGGGCGCACCAGACGGCATGGCCGAGGCCCATGGCCTTGTGCTGGCGGATATAGGCGATGGCGCCCGATTCCATGTTGGTCTGGCGCAGCACCTCCAGCAGCTCGTCCTTGCCGGCCTTGCGCAGCGTGTTTTCCAGTTCATGCGCGTGGTCGAAGTAATCTTCCAGCGCCCCCTTGCCGCGCGAGGTGACGAAGATGAATTCCTTGATTCCGGCCGCTCGGGCCTCGTCGATGGCGTATTGGATCAGGGGGCGGTCGACCAGCGTCATGATCTCTTTCGGGATCGACTTGGTGGCAGGCAGGAAGCGCGTGCCCAGACCCGCCACCGGGAAGATGGCCTTCGTGACCTTGCGATTCATCTTGGACTCCAGATCTGTCAATCCTGCGTGCCAGCTTATCCTACGCCCGCCGCACTGCGGCAAGTCGTCTTGAAGTTATCGTATGACCAAATGACGCAAATGCCGCGGAGTTCTGCCGAAACAGACAGCATTTCGGCGGGAAATGGTCAGGCCATCCCCATCCGGCGCATCATCGATTCGATCCGGGGAACGTCCTCGGGATTGTTCAGTTCCCAGAACTCGCGGCCCTGCGCCTGCACCTCGATGCAGAGAACCGGGCGGCCGTGTTCCAGGAAGCGCAACTGTTCCAGTCCTTCCAGCCGTTCAAGCCGCCCCTCGGGCCAGCTTGCATAGGCGGTCAGCGCGTCCGGCCGATAGGCGTAGACGCCAACATGGTGGAACACCGGGCTCGGCGCGCTCAGGGGGACCTCATGGGGGACGAAGGGGATGACTTCCTTCGAGAAATAGAGCGCACGGTTGTCGGTGCCGAAGACCGCCGTTGTGCCCCCCACCCGGCCCGCGGCGCGGTCGGCCAGCAGGTCGGCGCGCATCGCGCCCGAGCAGTTCAGGACCGGCGTCGCCACTTCGGCACCAGGCCGGGCGCGCAGGCCGGCGATCAGATCCTCGACAAACCAGGCCGGCGTCAGCGGCGCGTCGCCCTGCAGGTTGACGATCATCTCGGGGGTTTTGGGCAAGCCCGCCAGCACCTCGGCGCAGCGTTCGGTTCCGTTGCGGCAGTCCGGCGAGGTCATCGCCACCTCGGCCCCGAAGTCCGCGGCATGATCGGCGATCCGGCTGTCGTCCGTCGCGACAATGACCCGCGAAACGCCCTTCACTGCTCGTGCGGCCTCCCAACTGCGGCGAATCAAGGACCGGGTCTGCCCCTCAGCCCCGCGCAGTTCGACCAACGGCTTGCCCGGATAGCGGGTCGAGGCGAAGCGGGCGGGGATTACGATGACGACAGACATGCCCTCAGCCCCTCGGGTGCAGCAGGACGCCCGGCGCGTAGGCGATGAAGAAGGGGTTTTCGAAGCCGGGCTTGCCATAGGTCAGGGGCGTGTGGTCGTCGAAGCGCACGACCTCGCCCCCCGCGCCGCGCAGCACCGCATCGCCCGCTGCCGTATCCCATTCCATGGTGCGCCCGAGACGAGGATACAGATCGGCCTCTCCGGTCGCCACCAGGCAGAACTTGAGCGAGGACCCCGCCGAGGTCATGTCGCGCACGCCGTATTGCGCGATATAGTCGTCCGTTGCCTGATCGCGGTGGGATTTCGAGGCCACCACCATCAGCCCGCGGTTGTCGGGCGTGGCATTGACGCCGATGGGGCGGATCGCGCCCGGCTCGGGTCCGAAGGGGCCGTTTTCCTCGACCGAGCCGCCGTCGGCTGCGGTGTAGAACAGCCGCCCCTTGGCCGGGGCATAGACAACACCACGCACCGGCACGCCGTCCTGCACGAAGGCGATGTTGACGGTGAAGTCGCCGCGCCGCTGCACGAACTCCTTGGTGCCGTCCAGCGGATCGACGATCAGGAAGCTGGTCAGGGACTGGCCATGGGTCTCGACCTGTTCCTCGGTCACAAGCGGGATGTCGGGGAAGGCTGCGCGCAGCCCTTCGGAGATCAGCGCGTCCGCGGCCTCGTCGGCCTCGGTCACCGGCGAGGCGTCGGTCTTGGACCGCACGGCAAAGTCGGGGCCTTCGTAGATTTCCATGATCCGGGCGCCCGCGGCGAGGGCAAGGCGGCGCATCTCGAACGTCAGTCGGTCGAATTGCATGGATATTTCCTTGTCAGGCGCCCAGGGCAGCGAGCCTGCGCGGTTGAATGGCGGCTTTCTGCGACTTATGATCGGCTCTCGGACGATGAGCAAGCGATGGCGCTCGGGTCCGCTTTCAGGTCGCCCCCGGCGGCCGCCAAGCCGAAGGGGGCCGGTCCATGTTCGTCCAGCGCAAAACCCGCAGCATGGGCGGCGCGGTCTTCACGACGGCGGCGCTGATCTATCACCAGACGGTCCAGAACCTGCGGCAGACGCACCGCAACGCCATTGTCGGGCTGCTGCTGACGATGCTGCAGGCATCGATCATGATCCTCGCCTTCTTCCTGATGTATGTCGTCATTGGCGTCCGCTCGGCGCCGTTGCGGGGCGATTTCATGCTGTTCATCATGAGCGGGATTTTCCTGTTCATGGCCTTCAATCAATGCCTGGCCAAGGTCGCGACCGCAGGCAAGTCCACCAGCGCCATGCTGAAGCACGGACCGATGAACACCGCCATCTCGATGTGCGGGGCGGCACTGGCGGCGCTTTACAACAACGTGCTGTCGGCCCTGGTGCTGGTGGGGCTTTACCATGTGCTGTGGCAACCGATCGAGATCGAGAACTGGCGCGGTGCGCTGGGGATGATGATCTTCGCCTGGTTCTCAGGCGGGACCATCGGGCTGATCCTGCTGTCCATCACCACCTGGTTGCCCGAGATCGGGCCGATGCTGTCGCGGATCATCCGGCGGGTGAACATGATCGCCTCGGGCAAGATGTTTGTCGCCAACATGATGCCGACCTTCATGCTGAACCTGTTCGACTGGAACCCGCTGTTCCACCTGATCGACCAGAACCGGGGCTTCGTCTTCATCAACTACACGCCCCACAATTCGAACCTGAGCTATCCGTTCTACTTCACCCTGACCGCGCTGATGATCGGGCTGATGGCCGAGTTCGTGACCCGCAACGCCATCTCGCTCAGCTGGAACGCGGCGCGCTAAGCGGTCGGCGCGACCACCCGCAGCGTCAGGTTGACGCGGCCGCCGCCAGGCACCAGCGCAGAACTGCCCGGACGGATGCGGTCGATGCCGTGATGCGTCAGCCGCGCCGCGCCCGCCATCACCACCACGTCGCCCGATTGCAGCCAGAGGCTTTCGGTCGCCCCGCCGCGTTCCAGGTTGCCGATGCGGAACAGGGCCTCGTCGCCCAGGCTGACCGAGACCACGGGCCAATGCAGTTCCGCCTCGTCGCGGTCCTGGTGCAGCCCCATCCGCGCGCCGTCGCGGTAGAGGTTCACGAGGCAACTGTCGGGTAGCACCGGCACGCCTGTCACACGTTGCCACAGGTCCAGCAGCATGGGTGGGATCGGCGGCCAGGGACGACCATCGGGCTGCGCCGGCTCATAGCGATAGCCGCGCCGGTCGGTGGTCCAGCCCAGGGCGCCGGCCGAGGTCATCGCGACCGACAGGGGCTTACCCCAGCGCGTCACCGGTCGCAGCGGCGGGGCCTCGGTCCAGATGCGCCCGACTGCGGCCATCAGGGCGGCCTGCGCAGGCGCATCCAGAAAGCCCCTGTGGATGGCAAAGCCCCGAACCACGAGCGGCGCGGCGCTTTCTGCGGCATTCGGCGAACTCTCTGCAATCGTCATGAAATCCTCGGGTGGCGGCGCTTGCACGCCTTGAACGCCGCCTTATATAGCCATCGAACCACCCGGGTTCAGGCCCGGAAAGAACTCCACCAAGGGATAGGGGCGCGGGGGCCGCGTACGGACCCGCACCCCGCACCATCGCCTCAAGAAAGGTAAAAACGCATGGCCAAAGTCATCGGGATCGACCTAGGGACCACCAACAGCTGCGTCGCCATCATGGACGGCAGCCAGCCGCGTGTGATCGAAAACGCAGAGGGTGCGCGCACGACCCCCTCGATCGTCGCCTTCACCGAAAGCGAACGGCTCGTCGGCCAGCCGGCCAAGCGCCAGGCCGTCACAAACCCGGAAAACACCATCTTCGCCGTCAAGCGGCTGATCGGCCGCCGCGTGGGCGATGCCGAGGTCGAAAAGGACCGCAACCTCGTCCCCTACAAGATCGTGGACGGCGGCAACGGCGATGCCTGGGTGCAGGTCCGGGACGAGAAATATTCCCCCTCGCAGATCAGCGCGATGATCCTTCAGAAGATGAAGGAAACCGCCGAATCCTATCTGGGCGAGAAGGTCGATCAGGCGGTCATCACCGTGCCGGCCTATTTCAACGACGCCCAGCGTCAGGCGACCAAGGACGCGGGCAAGATCGCGGGCCTGGAAGTCCTGCGGATCATCAACGAACCGACCGCCGCCGCGCTGGCCTACGGGCTGGACAAGAAGGAAAGCCGGACGATCGCGGTCTATGACCTCGGCGGCGGCACCTTCGACATCACCATCCTGGAAATCGACGATGGCCTCTTCGAGGTGAAATCGACCAACGGGGACACGTTCCTCGGCGGCGAGGACTTCGACATGCGGATCGTCAATTACCTCGCCGACGAGTTCAAGAAGGAACACGGCGTCGACCTGACCCGCGACAAGATGGCGCTGCAGCGGCTGAAGGAAGCCGCCGAGAAGGCCAAGATCGAACTGTCGTCGTCCAGCCAGACCGAGATCAACCAGCCGTTCATCTCGATGGACAAGAACTCGGGCACACCGCTGCACATGGTCGTCAAGCTGACCCGCGCCAAGCTGGAATCACTGGTGGGCGACCTGATCAAGGCGACGCTGAAGCCCTGTCAGGCCGCGCTGAAGGATGCCGGGCTGGCGAAAGGCGACATCGATGAGGTGGTGCTGGTCGGCGGCATGACCCGAATGCCCAAAGTGATCGAGGAAGTGACCTCGTTCTTCGGCAAGGAACCCCACAAGGGCGTCAACCCCGACGAGGTGGTGGCGCTGGGCGCGGCCATCCAGGCCGGCGTGCTGCAGGGTGACGTCAAGGACGTCGTGCTGCTGGACGTGACGCCGCTGAGCCTTGGCATCGAGACGCTGGGTGGTGTCTTCACCCGGCTGATCGACCGCAACACCACCATTCCCACCAAGAAGTCGCAGACCTTCTCGACCGCCGAGGACAATCAGAACGCGGTGACGATCCGGGTCTTCCAGGGCGAGCGCGAGATGGCCTCGGACAACAAACTGCTGGGCCAGTTCAACCTTGAGGATATTCCCCCCGCGCCGCGCGGGATGCCGCAGATCGAGGTGACCTTCGACATCGACGCCAACGGCATCGTCTCGGTTTCCGCCAAGGACAAGGGCACCGGCAAGACCCAGAACATCACGATCCAAGCCTCGGGCGGGCTGTCCGACGAGGATATCGACAAGATGGTCAAGGACGCCGAGGCCAATGCCGAGGCCGACAAGGGCCGCCGCGAACTGGTCGAGACCCGGAACCAGGCCGAAAGCCTGCTGCACTCGACCCGCAAGTCGCTGGACGAACACGGGGACAAGGTGGACAGCTCGACCGTCGAGGCGATCGAACTGGCGGTGAACGCGCTGGAAGAGGCGCTCAAGTCCGAGGACGTCGGCAAGATCAAGGGTGGCATCCAGAACCTGATGGACGCCTCGATGAAGCTGGGCGAGGCGATCTACAAGTCCAGCCAGTCCGATGAGCCCCAGGGGCGGGATGCCGACGCGCCCCGCGACCTGGACGACGACATTGTCGACGCCGATTTCGAGGATCTCGGCGAAAACAAGCGCAAGTAAGCGCGGTGAGGCAAGCGACCGGCCCGCGCCACCCCGCGGGCCGGTCTTTTCATGAAGGACCGGCCCTCGCGACGGTCCAAGGTTGACGGACGACCATGGCAAAGCGCGACTACTACGACATTCTGGGGATCGCTCGCGGCGCATCGGCCGACGAGATCAAGCGGGCCTACCGCAACAAGGCCAAGGCGCTGCACCCGGACTTGAACCCGGACTGCAAGGTCTCGGAAACCGACTTCAAGGAGGTCAACGAGGCCTACGAATGTCTCAAGGATCCCCAGCGCAAGGCGGCCTATGACCGCTTCGGCCATGCGGCCTTCGAGGGCGGCGGCTTCGGCAACGGCCGCGCCCCGCAGGGCGATTTCGGCGCGGCCTTCGCGGATGTCTTCGAGGACCTGTTCGGCGAGTTCGTGGGCGCCCGTTCCGGCGGCCGGACCCGTCCGTCCCGTGGACAGGACCTGCGCTATGACCTGCGGGTGACGCTGGAGGAGGCTTTCCGCGGCATCGAGAGGACCATCACCGTTCCGGGCGCCGTCGCTTGCGGATCGTGCAACGGCACCGGCGCCGAGGGCGCGGTCGAGCCGACCTCCTGCCCCACCTGTTCCGGCATGGGCAAGGTCCGGGCGAGCCAAGGCTTTTTCACTGTCGAGCGCACCTGCCCGACCTGCAGCGGCAACGGCCAGATCGTCAAGAACCCCTGCAAGTCCTGCGCGGGCGCGGGCCGCGTGGCACAGGACCGCAGCCTGTCGGTGGTGATCCCGGCGGGCGTCGAATCCGGCACCCGCATCCGTCTGGCGGGCGAAGGTGAAGCCGGCGTTCGGGGCGGTCCTTCGGGCGACCTTTATATCTTCGTCGAGGTGCGCGAGCATCCGATCTTCATCCGCGACGGCCGTACGCTCGCCTGTCAGGTGCCGGTCGGCATGGCCACTGCCGCGCTGGGGGGCGAGGTCGAGGTGCCGACGATCGACGGCGGCCGCTCGCGCGTCAAGGTGCCGGCGGGTAGCCAGACCGGCCGGCAGATGCGCCTGCGCGGCAAGGGGATGCCGCCCTTGCGCCACGGCGCGGGCCTGAACGGCGAGCCGGGCGACATGGTGATCGAACTGGTCGTCGAGACCCCGGTGAACCTGACCGCCCGGC
Organism: Paracoccus sp. MC1862; assembly: GCF_016617715.1. Classification (NCBI taxonomy): domain Bacteria; kingdom Pseudomonadati; phylum Pseudomonadota; class Alphaproteobacteria; order Rhodobacterales; family Paracoccaceae; genus Paracoccus; species Paracoccus sp. MC1862. The sequence continues at coordinate 2,063,621 of NZ_CP067225.1, forward strand.
AAAAGGAACTGCTGCGTGAGTTCGAAGGCATCGCCGCCGACAACCATCCGCAGACGGACAGCTTCTTTTCCAAGATCAAAGGCTTCTGGGAAGGTCTGGGCACCTGATCAGACATTAACCGCATCTTAACCCCACTGGGACAATCTGGGGGGCATGAGCAAGAATCATGCCTTTCAGGAAGCTCCGGCCCCGCTTTCAGGCTTCGTTCCCGCCGAGGATGATTGCATCGCCGCGCCGAACGCGCGGGCGGGGATGAAGGCCCGTCTGCCCAGCTATATCGCCGACCATCGCGCCCGGCTGCGCGACCGCTTCATGCAGGGTGGCGCCATGGCGATGCCGGAATATGAACTGCTGGAACTGATCCTGTTCCGCGCCGTGCCGCGACAGGACATGAAGCCGGTGGCGCGGCGGCTGCTGGACCGTTTCGGCGATTTCAACCGGGTGCTGTCGGCCGATCCGGCGCAACTGACGCAGGTCGAGGGCGTCGGCCCTGCCATTGTCACCGAGTTGAAGATCATCGAGGCCGCAGCCCAGCGGCTTGCCCGGTCGAAGGTCATCAACCGCCCGGTGCTGACCAGTTGGGACGCGCTGCTGGATTATTGCCACACAACCATGGCCCATGGCAGGATCGAGCAGTTCCGGGTGCTTTACCTTGACCGCAAGAATGTGCTGATCGCCGACGACGAACAGGCGCGCGGCACGGTGGATCATGTGCCCGTCTATCCGCGCGAGATAGTCCGCCGGGCGCTGGAACTGAACGCCAGCGCCATGATCCTGGTTCACAATCACCCCTCGGGCGACCCGACCCCAAGTGCTGCCGACATCGACATGACCCGCCAGATCGTGGCGGCAGCGGCAACAATGGGGATCACCGTCCACGACCATCTCATCATCGGGAAAAGCCGCGAGTTGAGCTTCCGCAGCACCGGGCTTCTGGCGCCCTGAAGGCCCTGACGGGGGCGCCACGGCGGGAAGTCCCGAAGGGGCAGCCTGGGGTCATGTCAGGTGCGCCAGAATGTCGGATCTCCGATCGGCGCGTTTCAGGGGGGCGGCAGAGCCGCGAAGCCGGAACAGTGGACCTTGCCCTCCAGGGATGGCCTGCAGGTGCCCTGAACGGCGGGGCCGAACCTCGTTCTCGCCGCGCGGGACTGGACAGCGGATGAATCGCTCGCATGATGCGGCACAAAGGACTTGCGGGGGCGACATGGACATTGTGGCGCAACTGGAAATGCGGGTGCCGGTGATCCAGGCACCCATGGCCGGAGTGTCTACGCCGGCGCTGGCGGCCGCGGTCAGCAATGCGGGAGGGCTCGGCAGCCTCGGGCTTGCGGCCATGACCGGCGATGAAGCGGCCGAGGCCATCGCCCGGACGCACGGGCTGACCTCGCGGCCCTTCGGCGTGAACCTTTTCTGCCACCAGCCGCAGCCCCGCGACCTCGCGGCCGAGGCGCGCTGGCTCGCTCGGCTCGCGCCGCATTTCCAGCGCTTCGGCGCCACGCCTCCGGCCACGCTGGTGCCCCGCTATCCAAGCCTTCTGGAAAGCGACGAATTGCTGGACTCGGTGCTGACCGGCCAGCCCGCTGTTGTCACCTTCCATTTCGGCCTGCCGCGGCCCGAGCAGATCGCCGCCCTGCGCCAGCGCGGCTGCCTTCTGGGCGCGACCGCCACCAGCGCCCGCGAAGCCGGGCTTATCCGCGAAGCCGGGCTGGATATGGTCGTGGCGCAGGGCTGGCAGGCGGGTGGCCACCGCGGGATCTTCGACCCGGACGGTCCCGATGAGCGGCTGGACACGCTGGCACTGGTCCGCCGGATCGCGCCGCTGGGCTTGCCGGTGATCGCGGCCGGTGAGATCATGGACCGGGCCGATACCCTTGCGGCACTGGGCGCCGGGGTGGTGGCGGTGCAATGCGGCACGGCCTTCCTGCGGGCACCCGAGGCGGCGACGTCGCAGGCCCACCGCGCGGCGCTGGACGCTGGAGAGACGGTGATGACCAGGGCGATCTCGGGACGGCCGGCGCGATGCTGCGCGAACGCGTTTTCCGCGATTCCCGATGCGGAAAGCCCCGGCTATCCGGCAACCTATGCGGCGGGAAAGGCGCTGGACGCGGCGGCGCGGGCGCAGGGAACCACGAACTACGGCGCGCATTGGGCCGGCACCGGCTGCGCCCGGGCGGTCGCGAGACCGGCGGCGGATACCGTAGCCGCACTGGCACCGTGATTTGAACCGGGACCGCCGGGACTCGTGGTAATAAGCCTGCGCCGCCGTCACCGGCCGGTACTTGGCTGTGCTCCGGCCTCAGCCCGCCACGAACTCGTCGCGCCCATAGCCCTGCAGATACAGCAGCGCCGTCAGGTCGCCGTGGTTGATGCGGATCGGGGCCTGCGCGGCGACCACGGGCTTGGCGCGCAATGCGACGCCCGTTCCGGCGAGTTGCAACATCCCCAGATCGTTGGCCCCGTCGCCCACCGCGATCGCATCCGCAACTGTCAGGCCACGCGCGGCGGTGATCTCCTGCAGGGCCTCGGCCTTGGCCTCGCGCCCGAGGATCGGCAGCGCCACCCGCCCGCTGAGCCGCCCGCGGTCGTCCGACAGCAGCACATTCGCGCGCTGCTCGTCAAAGCCGATCCGGTCCGCCAGCGGGCCGGTGAAGTCGGTGAACCCGCCCGACACCAGCGCCGTCCAGGCGCCGTTCGCCTTCATCGTGGCGACCAGCGTGGGGCCTCCGGCCGCCAGCGAGATGCGGGTTTCGAGCACCTGCGCGATGACCGAATCGGGCAGCCCCTCCAGCAGCGCCACGCGCTCGACCAGAGATTCATGGAAGTTCAGCTCTCCGTTCATCGCGCGGGCGGTGATGGCGGCGACCCGGGGGCCGACGCCCGCCATGTCGGCCAGCTCGTCGATGCATTCCTGTCCGATCATGGTCGAATCCATGTCGGCCAGCAGCACCGCCTTGCGCCGCGCCGCCGCCGGCTGCACTGCCAGGTCGAAGCCGCGCCCGTCAAGCTGCGCCCAGACCTCGTCGAACTCGGCAGGCGGGGCCTCGACCGCGAACTCGGCCGCGGTCCCGTGGTCTAGCCAGATTGCATGGCCCCCGTCCCAGCGCCTCTGCAGCGCCACGATCGTGTCGTCGTCAAGATCGGCGCGCGCTGGCGAGGCGAGAATGCTGATGGTGTACATGGCGGCCCCTTCGATGGTCGGCCCGGACTTACGCAGTATTTTCGCCGCCTGCCAGCATGCCCGGACTTGCGCGTCCGTGAGTCGAGGCGTAGTCCTTACGGTGGGACACCCCTCCCAACGAGGGGCGGCGTTCATGCCTTTTTTCTCCTTATCTTTCTGATACTTGGAATTTTCTTTTCGGCTTCTTGTGCCGCTGGTGTGTCAAAGAGCACGTTGGTGACACTGCGATCCTTGATCGCGTGGGCATAGGTCCGCAGCACGGTTGCCGCGTCCTTCCAGCCGCCTCGCTCGGCGACGGTCTTCACGTCATAGCCCGCCTGCAGCATCGAGGTGGCGAAGCCGTGACGGCAGCAGTGCGGGGTCAGACGCTCGATGTCCGCCCGCTTGCAGACGTTGTTCCATGCGCCCCTGAGGCTGCCCCGGCCGGTGTAGTCGAACACCAGCTCGTCGGTTTTCCGGTTCGTCGGCAGGTTCGCCATCGCGGCAACCAGTTCAGGCTGCAGGTGTGCGACCCGGTTCCACGGGGTCGGCTTGAAGAGATAGAGCTTCGCCGTTCCGAGGCTCAGATCCACGTCACCCCACGTCATGCGGCAGGACTCCCCTACCCGCGCGGCCGTGCCGAACATGAACATGCAGAGGGCGCCGAGGTGAGGCAGGCCATCCACGAGTGCCTGGGTATGGAAAGCGCGGACCCACGCGATGGTCGCGGGCGTCTTGATCTCGGGATCCTCGGTGTAGCGTTTCACCGAGATACGGGGACACCAGCCGAGCCCCGCGGCATAGTTGATCGCGGCTTGCGTGGGCTTGATGACCTGGCGGTTCCACGTCGGCTCATTGGCCTCGGGATAGATCAGCTTGGCGGCCCTGCGGATCGTCTCCGGGTAGACCTCTGCAACAGGGGTATCTTTCCAGTGCTGGGCAAGCTTCAGCAGGAAACGGTCGGACTTGTCGGCATCGAGATAGGCATGGAAGACCTCGGCCATCGTCAGCCCCGCCCCCGGTCCATCGAGACGACGTTGCCAGGCGCGGCTTTCGACTTCCGCCTTGATCCGTTCGGCCGTCTTTCGGTCAGACGTTTCTGTAGTTTCTCGAATGAGGCGCCCCGCAACGGTGCCTCGCAGGTGCCAGATTTTTCCGCGCTTGTAGATCGTGAGGGGCATGTCATGGCCTCCGTGAGCATTTCGACGTGCTGCGGGAACACGAGCATCTTGTTGCCAAGGGTCGCATAGGCGCCGATGGCCCTGAGCTTCGAGCGAACCGTGCGCTCCGACACGCCGAAGTGCGCTGCCAGATCGGCAGGCAGCACATGCGGCGGAAGGATCGAGTTCGTCTGCATCAGATAGTCCGTGGTTTCCCTTGCTGATCGAGAAGAGCCTGAAAGCCTGAAAATCGAAAATCCGGATTTTTCATGTGCCGCTCAGCCTCCTCGATACGGGTAGTGTCGGAGGAGGTCGTGAAAAGCCGAAGAGCGTTGTTCGGGGTTGTCCACAGGATCGGCCTTGCGGGTTGACCGGAGAGCGACAGGGTGGCGCCGGATCGCTCCCGGGTCATGTGTTGCCGAGGGCAGCGGAGAGGCCCATCAGTCGGCGGCCTCATTCGGCGCGATGACTTCCCGATAGAAAGCGACGATCCGTGCAACCACGCGCGGGTTGAGCAAGGCAATGCGCTCTGCGCCCTGGATACTGAGGGGGGCATTGTGGGAGAACCAAACGCTTTGTTCTTTCCCGACGACAAAGGTGACTTCGCGGCGGGCATAGTTGACGATCAACTCGGGCCTTGGGGCATCGATTTCTCTGCTTGCTATCTGCCGAATGACTACAGGCAGCAGATCAATCAGGCGTCCTTCGGGCAGCGGAAAGGGCGAGTCGCGCAGAGGCAGGTTCATCCAGTCGCTCACATCGGCGGCGATGCGGGAAGTCGCCGCATCCGACAGCCCGGCAAAGATCACCATCAGGTGTTCAGCGAGCGTGGGCACATCGCTGCGCTTGCCACGAGTGCTCTCGCGCAGGCCGGCACGCACCAGTTCGCGGTCGCGCACCGCCATGGACTCAGGGGAAATGCCAGCAATGGCAGCAACGGTGTGAAGATATCCTGGAAGGCGCATGATCAAACTCCTATGTTGATTGGAGTTTTACTCTTTTCATGTGGGCCGTCAATTGAAAAGAGTAAAACTCCCTTCATGACGACCCGCCCTCGCATCAGGCGCCGATCAGGGTTCGCGCTTCGGCCAGCATGGCGTCGCCCCACGGCAAACCGTCGAAGCCGGCGAAGTCATTCAAGACAAGCACCTTGAACGCATAGTCTTTGACGGTCTGGGGCTGGATCGCCAGAATCTCGTCTTCAACGAGGCTAATCGCGCTTTCGAGTTCGGCGTCCTTCGCCTCGTCAAGTCCATCGAACTTGTTGTAGGCCTCCTTCGCCGCGGACCACCGTTCGTAGAGAGCGGCCATCTCCAAGCTGTCTGCAGGTGCTGCCACCGCCGGCACAGCCCCGACCAAGGCGAGCGCAGGCGCGGCTTTCAGAAGAGCGCGGCGGTTCATGCTACGTCCACCTTGTTGAGGTTCACCGAGTCGAGTGCGGTGTTCAGTTCTGCCGCCAGTCCGACCAGCGACGACGAGAGGTTGGCGACCACCTGGTGATGCCCGAGGTTGTTGCTGATCAGCGTCTCGATGGCTTCGCCCAAGGTCATCACCATCAGGGCGGTGGCCTGCTGCTTCTGCAGGTGCTTCTTGAGTTCCGGACTCATCAGACAGTCTCCCGCAGGCGGTCCAGGCGACGATGCGCCGTGCGGATGGCTTCCCGTTGGAAGGCCACCGCGTTGAAGACGCTGGCGAAGTCACCGGCGCCGGTTTCGATCTCGTCCAGGGCGAGGCGCAGGTTCTCTGCGATCAAGGCTCGCTCGGCGAGAGGCATGACGGGGTCGTTCGCCCCGGGGCGTTCTTTCGACTGCATCAGTCGGTTCCTCTCAGGTTTGAGGTTGGACTTCTCGGTCCATCCGCTCGCGGACGGCGCGGATGACTTCGCTGTTCTGTGACGATCCGTTACGCGCCGCCTGCTCCATCAGCCACGCCTTTACGTCGGCAGGGAAGCGGACAGGGACTTGCTTCATCTCAGCCATGCGGATCTCCATAGCACCGTGATTCTATATAGCACCGTGATAGGATTGCTCGTCAAGCACTATTCGCACAGTGCTATCATGGAAGTTTGCGGGGTGGCACTATGAGCGGGAAAGCTGGAAGGGGAGCAGACCAGTTCATGGTCCGTCTGCCGGAGGGGATGCGGGACCGGATCAAGGCTGCGGCTGAGGCTAACAACCGCAGCATGAACGCCGAGATCGTGGCAACGCTGGAAGAGAAGTATCCGCGGCCCGTCCTCATTGAGGAGGAAATTGCCAAGGCAGATGCTCTCCTGGCAAAAATACTCGCCGACCCAAACACATCAGATGAAAACAAGAGGCTGCTGGCACTCCTCGCCGAAGAGACAAAGCGGCTCATCCGCCGCCGCAGAACCTAGCTCAGCCAGCCCCTAACTCCCATGTCCCTTATCCGGAACGAGCGGACAGGTTGCCGATGAAGCCCATGACCAGCATCGAGTAACCGTCGCGGGTCATCTCATACATTTGGTAGGTCTGCCCGTTCTGAGCATCGACATAGGGGGTCTGTCCAAAATTGGACACACCCCACTCCGGGTTTGCGTCGATCAGATTGCGGATGTCGCGGGCGGTGGCACTTGCACGGTAAGCGCGAGATCGTTGCCCTATGCGGCGATGCTTGACGGCTGGTTGATGCGCCAAGGCATGAGGTCCTCGATGGCGCTTTTTGGGTGACCGTCGAGGATGGCGCGAAGGGTGTCGGCGATGTAGTCGACCGGGTTCACGCCGGACATCTTGCAGGTTGCGACCAGCGAGGCGAGCATGGCCCAGTTCTCTGCACCGACCTCATTGCCGGCAAATAGCGCGTTTTTTCTCGTAAGTGCGATCGGGCGGATCTGGTTCTCGACCGGGTTGGTGTCGAGTTCGAGTGTGCCGTCGTCGAGGAAGCGGATCAGGCCGGGCCAGTGCGCGAGGGCGTAGCGGATGTCCTCGGCCATTTGGGATTTCTGCGGGATGCGCGGCAGCTGCATCTCCAGCCAAGGTTTGAGCGCGGCGATGATGGGGGCCGCATGTTCGCGCCTTGCAGCGAGACGCGCAGCCGCATCCTTGCCGCGCACGGTCTTCTCGACCTGATAGAGCAGCGCGATCTGGCGCAACATCTCCTCGGCGATGGGCGAGCGGTCGCTCTCGAAGCGTTTCACGAAGCGGCGGCGGACATGGGTCCAGCAGTAGACCAGCCGCCAGGGACCATTGTCGCGCGCGATCTCGGTCATCGCGTTGTAGGCCTGGTAGGCATCGCATTGCAGGAACCGGCCCCGATACCCGGCGAGGAAGTTCAGCGGATGCTCCTTGCCCCGACCGGGGGCGTAATGGAACAGCACGATGGGCGGACCGACACCGCCATGGCCGCGATCATCGGACACCACGGCCCAGAAATAGCCGCTCTTCGTGGTTTTGCGCCCCGGATCCAGCACCGGCGCGCGGGTCTCGTCGACGAAGATGCGATCGGCCCGGCGCAGATGGGCCTGCATGTGCCGGATGATCGGCAGCAGGTGGAAGCAGGCACGGCCAACCCAGTTGCCGAGCGTCCCGCGGTCAAGATCGATGCCCTGCCGCTTGAAGATCCCGGCTTGGCGATAGAACGGCAGATGGTCGCCGAACTTCGAGACCATGATCCAGGCGATGAGCTGCTCCGTGGGCAACCCGCCGGGCACGACATGCTCGGGGGCATGGGCTTGCGCCATGCCCTGCGAGCAGCGCCGGCAGGCGTATTTCGGGCGCCGCGTCACCAGCACCCGGAACCGGGCCGGGATGACGTCCAGTCGCTCGGACACGTCCTCGCCGATCCGGGCCATCTCGCCGCAGCCGCAGGGGCACAGGATGCTGGCAGGCTCGACCACCCGCTCGACCCGCGGCAGATGCGGCGGCAGATGCCCCCGGTTGCGCCGGGGCTTGCGGGGCGCATGCGTGCCCTTGGCAGCCCTCAGGGCGGCCTCCGCCTTTTCCTGTGCCGCCTCGAGCACGCCCTGGGCCAGTTCGGCATCTTCCAGCGGCAGGTTGAACTGGTCGGGCGACAGCTTCTCGGAGCTTTTGCCGAACTTCTCGCGTTGCGCCGTGCGCACGATGTCTTCCAGCCGGCGATTGGCCTCCTGCACCTCGGTGAGCACCGCCTCAACCTCGGCAAGGCGAGCCTTCAGCAGGGCGTTTTCGCGGGCGAGAGCGGCAGCATCCATGGGGTGAAGTGAATCATGGAGCGCGGTATATGACCAGTAAAAACAGGGCTTTCCCGCACCATCACGCTCACCCTGCTGCCAGCGGACGACGCGCCCGCTCCGGCCGGACCAGTCGCCAGTCCAGCCCCTCGAACAAGGCGGCGAGTTGCGCGGAGGACATCCGCATCACCCCGTCCCGCACCTGCGGCCAGACGAATTTCCCGCCCTCCAGCCGCTTGTGAACCAGCACCATCCCGGTCTGATCCCAGGCCAGCAGCTTGATCCGGTCGGCGCGTTTCGATCGGAACACAAAGATCGCCCCGCAGAACGGGTCGAGCCCGAACATCTCCTGCACCGCCAGCGCCAGGCCATCGATCCCCTTGCGGAAGTCCACCGGCCGCATCGCCACGAAGACCTTCACGGGTCCGCCCTGGCCGAGCATCATGACATTGCCGCCCGAGCCGCGCGGATCGCCCGCGTCAGCTGGCCCTCATTGGCGTCAGCACCGGCGCGGATCACGACATCGCCGACGACGATCTCCAACTCGGACGCGGCCTCGGCCTGCGGCACAACCGCCGCGCCGCCCTCGACCACCAGTTCCGCAAACATCGGCAGGCCCGCCATGCTCTCGGGCACCACCAACTGTCCCGTCCGCAGCTTCTTGCGCCAATTGTAGATCTGCCAACGCGTGGTGCCGTGCCTGCGGGCGAGTTCCGCCACCCGCATACCCGAGATCAGGCTTTCAGCCGCAATCCGCGCCCGCTCCGCCTCGGTGCGCTGCCGCCGTCCGCTTGGCCCCTCGATCACATCCAGTCGGGAAACCAAGCCACCGGATGAGCCGTCCAAACAGACGCCCAATTTGCCGTCTCTTGCCAAATCGGTCTCCTCCACCACCCGCATACGCGGAGAATGGCCGGTTCAGATCAGCAATGGCAGGAGGGCGTCGGCCTCGCGCTTACCTTGCACGTGCCGCGTTGGCTGCCCCTGCTTTCGGCATGACACCCTGCGCCACGCCCCCAGGAGGTGGAAGGGCCGCGCCGTGACGGGGTTTATGGGCATGACACTGCCCGGGCACTCACCGTCTGATCCCGGATGCTTCGCGGCTGAACAAACCCGCAGGGCGCATCCCGGCCCTGTCTCGTCACCCCATCACCGCGTCCAGCAGCGCGACCGTGAGAGGCTGTTGCGAGATCGGCGGCAATGTCTTCACCCCGTCAGGTGTCCGGTCCCGCGCATAGGCCTGATCCAGCCAGGCGCCATCCATCGCGAGGATGATCTCGACGTGGCGGGGCTCCAGTGGCATCCGCATCAGCTGGCACCAGGCGGCGATCTCGGAAGGCTGGATCGGGTTCGGCCCAGCCGGGTGATAGGTGCGGGTCGCGGAGAGGCGCTGGAAGGCCTTCCAGAGTTCGATGCCGGCTTCGGGCGGGCGGACCTTCCCACCAGCCAGGGCCGCCTTCACCGCCGCGCAGAGTTGGTTCTGCAGTCTATCCATTATCGCCTCAAAGGATCTCGGTTGATCTCGGCCACGCGCGAAGGCATCGCCCGGTTCGCTTGCGCGACGGCATGAGCCGCGCCGGCACGGATCTTCTCATCAAGCGCTCGGTCGCCCGTGGTGCCGCGCAGGTCGATGGTAGCGTTGACGGTCACGCTGCCCCCGCCACTACCGCCCTGAGCCGATGAGCCTTTGTGAATTGCATCAAGGTTGCGCACCCCGATCCTCTTCACGGCCTCGGCGCTCATCACATACTCGCCGCGGTGGACGATGCCGGCGGGCTCATGCTTGCCGCCGCTGCCGGTGAAGCCGCCGCCTGCGAAGCCGAGGAGCGAGCCGAGTCCCGCGAAGAACCCGCCCGCAGCGCCACCGCTGGCTGCGAGTCCTGAGAAGGCCCGGTTCATCATCGCCTCGGCGATCTGGTCGAGGAGACCGGCCACCGCCTGCTTGGCGGCGTCTGCGCCCTGAAGCGCCGCGGTGAAGATGCCTGACACGGCTTCTGCGCCCCGCTCGCCCGCCTCCTGCACCTTCTCCAGCCGTTCGGCCGCGTCCTCGGCACTCTGTCCGGCCTCGGCATAGGCCCGGGCGAGACCGTCGATCTGGGCCTCCAGTTGCGGCGTGATCTCCCGGCCTTCCTTCTGCGCCTCGGCCAGCAGCTTCGCCTTCTCGCCCGCATAGGCCATCACGTCGCCGTAGGTCTCGCCGCTGAGGGCCGCCGCCGTCAGGACCGCCGCCTCGATCTGGTAGGCGTCGATCCGTTCCCGAATCCTTTCGACATCCCGGTCGAAGCCGCTCTGCCGCTCTCGCGAAGCTCGTCCGCCGCCTCGGCCCGATCCGCCACCACCACCACCACCTCGTCCCGCGGCCCCGGCCGCTGCACGGCCTGCCTCGCCCGCAATGGCGGCTTCCGCGAAGCCCCGCACCTCGGCATCGGTCAGGGTGGCGCCGGTCTCCTTGGCACGCTGGCGGACGGAAGCCATCTCGCGTTCGAGGGCCAGCTGCTCGCGGGTGGCGCTGTTGCGGGCGGTCTCGCTGTCGGTGAAGCGGTCGTTCGCCTCGGCCAAGGCGCGGGCGCTTTCCATGCTCGCCTGCTCGGCCGCGTGGCGGTCCCTCAGGGCCTGTGTCGAGACTTGCGAAGGGGATGTGCCCGCCGCCGCTGACAATGCCGCCCTGAGCTGTCCTGCGAGGGCGGTGACGCTGCTGATCACCCCGCCGAGGCGGGTGAGCTGCGACATGACGCCGGTGAACTGCACCCGGTCCCCGGCCTCCAGTTCCGCAAAGGCATCCTCGGCCGCGCCCTGGACCTCCACCAGCTTGGCCGCGAACTCGTCGCCGGTGATCTCGCCGTCCTGGAAGGCGGTCGACAGGGCGTCCATCTCGGCCGCGGCGATGCGCAGGGCGTCGGCGGCCCCGTCATAACCCCAGCTGTCCAGAAGCCCGATGGCGCCCCGTAGTTCGGCCGCCGTGGCCGTGGCGGTCTCGGCAAGCTGCTGGTGGATCGCTTCGAGGTCTTCCATCGCGACCCGGTTCTCGTCGACCAGGTCGCGGTTCTCACGCAGGGCGTCATAGGTGTCGTCGCCGAGAAGCATGCGCCCCTCGGCCTCGCTGCTGAATATCTCGTCGAGCCGGGCCCGAGTGTCGGCCAGTTCGGCGGTCACGTCGGCCGCGCCGACAATCACCCGCTTGAAGAAGTTGCCGGCCGTGGTCTGAAGCTCGCGGAAGCGCCGGTCGAGTTCGTCAGCCTTCTGGATCAACTCGTCGTCCAGCACCGCCCCGGCTTCATGGGCGCGGGCGATGGTGTCCCTGAGCGCGCCTTCGCCCTGGCCCAGCATCTCCACGAAGCGCTCGCCGCCAGTGCCCCCGAAGATCTCGTCGGCGATCCTGATCTGGGCCGCCTTGTCCATGCCCTCCAGCCGCTCCATGATCTCCAGCATGAGCGCGGACGGGTCTTTCAGCTTGCGCTTGAGGTCTTCGGCCCGATAGCCGAGCCGCCCGAAGGCTTCCGCAGCCGGTCCCACGCCGGTGGCGATGAACTCGTCGGCCCTGAGGCTCAGTTCCTTGAAGCCATCGACCAGGGCGTCGACGCTGATCCGGTTGGTATCGGCGACGAAGGCCCATTCCTGGAAGGCCTGCGCCGAGAGGCCCGCGCGCCTGGCCTCGTTGCCAATGTTGGCCAGCCCCTGCACCACCTGCCGGGAACTGCTGACGATCTCCGAGAGGCCGCCGATCGCCAGCCCGCCGAGGAAGCCGCCCGCCATGGCCCGGCCGAGCGAGCCGATGGAACCGGAGATGCTCGCCACCGACTGCCGCATCGAGGCGGCCGCCCGGTTCATGTCGCGCTCCATGTCGCGGGTGGCGGATCGCGAGCCCCGCCGCAGCCCGTCATAGGTCCGGGTTCCGCGCTGCTCGGCCTGGCGCATGCGCTTCTCGAACTCGCTCACGCGCGCCTCCAGCATCACCACCAGCCGTTCGTCGGCTCCTACGCTTGCGTTCATCCTGCCCTCCTATACGGGCTGCCAAAGGTCTTCGGTGAACCACCCCGCCTTGGTGGTCATGGTGTTCTCGTTGGCGCTTGCCCGGGCCACGGCCATGGCGGCCGCGACGGCGCCGTCGATCGACAGCCAGCGCTTGGGCTTGGTGAACTTCACGACGTGGCCGTGGTCGTTGCGCTTCACCACGACGTTGGCGAAGCAGTGCCGCAGAACCGGGTGCCCGCCGTGGAAGAACTCGCCGCCGAGAAGGGCGCGCTCCAGTTCGAGGACCGCCGGCATCATCAGCGAGGGCACCTGCCGGAAGTCCACGGCCGGCAGGCCGGCCTCGAGGATCTTCGGCTGCACCTGCCGCGCCATGTGCGGGTCGAAGGCGATCTCCTGGACGTTGAACTCCTCGCAGAGTTCGATGATGCGGCCCTCGATCTCGGCATAGTCGATCACTGCGCCTGAGGTGGCGGTGATCAGGCCTTCCTCGTGCCACGCCTCATAGGGGGCGCCGGACTGCGCCTCGCGGCTGCTGATGCCGTCCTCGTCGTCGAGGGGGCTGTCGCCCGAGGTGGCGTCCAGGGCCTCCTGCGGGCAGAAGAACCAGGGCCTGACGAAGTAGCCCTCGGCCACCCGCCAGCAGGCCACGATCACGGAAAGGTCGACCGTCGAGGACAGGTCCACCCCCAGCCAGCAGGGCTCGTCCTTGAGGGCCTCAAGATCGAAGTCTTTCCCCCCTGCGTCATAGATGTCCATGTCGACGAAGGGGTCGGTTGAGGCGTCGAGCCAGATGTTGAGCTTCAGTTGCTTGAAGGACTGCCGGTCGCCCACGCTGCGCTGCGAGCGCCTGGCGTGGCGGCGGAAGCCCCCGAGGCTCGGATAGCCATGCTGCAGGCCGGGGTTCACCCGGTGCCACAGAGCCTCGTCCTCCCAATCGTCGCGCCGGTCGGCCTCGAACAGGATCGGCAGGATGGAAGGGTCGTCGACCTTGCCCCGCGCGATGTTGCGGGCGTCCTCGAAGAACTCCCAGGCGAGGTTGTCCTGCCCCCGGCCCGCGGTGGATGCGACAACCAGCAGGCTGTCGTCGATCTTCTCAAGGCCGGTGGTCAGGGCTTCCCAGAGGTCGCGGCCCTTCCAGATGTGGATTTCGTCGGCCAGCACGAAGCCCGGCGTCCGGCCGTGCTGGGGTCCGCCATCCCCCGAGATCACCTCCAGGTAGGAGGCTTCCCTGCGGTAAAGGAGCTTCTTGGGAGCGTTATGGGCGTCATAGATGCCGACTTGGGAGACCAGCCGCTTGTCCTCGCGGATGATGCCTGCGGCCTCGCGAAAGCCGATGCCGGCCTGCTTGCGGTCAGCCGCGGCGAAGATCGCCTCGCCCCCGGGGCGCCGTTCCGGGCCGATCGTGTGCAGCAGCGCCAGCGCGGCCGAGAGGGAGGTCTTGCGGTTGCCCCTCGGCAACAGCAGGGCCACGGTGTTGACGATGCGGGTGCCGTCGTCGTGGCGCGGGCCGTAGATGCGGCGCACGATCCGCTCCTGCCAGGGGTCGAGCTGGAAGGCACGGTTCGGCAGGATGGATTTCGGATGCCGCAGGGCGCGCAGGAAGCGCACGGCGCGCTCGCCATGCCCGAAGGGATCGGGGATCTCGCTGTTGTCATAGATCCATTCGGGGAAGGTATCACGGCGATCGTTGTGCCTTTGCTCCCCCGATCCGGGGACCAATCCGGTATTTCCCGGTTTGGGGAAAAACCCCGAAGGTATGGGCGTCATCCCCATACCTTCACCCCACGTCCAGCGGGTTGGCGGTATCGTCGCGGTCATCGTCCTCGCGGATCGCAGGACGCGAGCGGGAAACCGGCGTGAGGCCGAGTTCGGCGGCAAGCTGGCGGGCCGAGGCCATCGCCTTGTCCTGCACGCGGATGAGCTTCAGCATCATCTCGGGGTCGGCCTCCTTCTGGATGGCCTTCTCCATCTGTCGGGCGCGGCCGATGCAGACGCAGTAGTTCTCAAGCCCGCCCAGGTCGGCATCGGTCAGGATGCGCCGCTCGGTCAGCACCGGCATGACGCGCTTCCATTCCGCCTTGGCCTCGGCCGCCAGCCAGCGCGGCGGCGGCAGCGCATCGGTCAGATCGCCCCCTCCCACCTGCAGTGCTGGCTTGGCGCCCTTCATTCCGGGGTCCTCACGCAGCGCAGTTCCAGCCCCTCCCGCCGGCCGATGGGGGCAACCTGCTTGATGTTGAAGGCCTCGCCCTTCCAGATTACCCGGTCGGCGTTGGAGACCCCCTCGACGAAGCGGGCGCGGAAGATCACCAACTCCTCGTCGGTGGCGCCGAAGTTGCGGATGAACTCGGTCGTGGATTGCTGCACCAGCTCGGCCCGGACCTCCGCCACGCGCGCCCAGGTCGTCGAGGGCGTGCCATATTCGTTCAGGCTCTCGGTCGCGCGCTCGATGCGGATCAGTTCGGTCAGACGGCCGGCCCTCATGACAGGTCCTCCGTGATCAGGGCCTCGATGGTGATGACCCCGTGCGAATGCTCGCCGTCAGGGTCGCGCAGGTAGCGCATCGAGGAGACCCGCACGTCGGCGCAATGGAGCGGCGAGGCCACCACCAGGCGTCCGAAGCCGATGGCGCGCCTGATCTGGTCGCCGATGGCCTTTACCCCCTCAAGCGAGGGCTCGCGCTTCCAGACATGGACGGTGTGAAAGACCCGGACATGGGCGCGGCGCAGGCTCGTTCCCTCGTCCACCGACTGGCTTTCGCCGAGGATGATCGAGGGCACCGGGGCGGGCCGCTGGTTGCTGTCCAGCACGTTCTGAGCGGGCACCAGCGCCATCAGGGCGGCGGTGGTCGTGAAGCGGCCGCGCAGGGCCTTCTGGACCTCAAGCTCCATCACTTCGCCTCCCTGATGGCCTTGCCGATGGATCGCTTGATCCGGTCGAGGGCGCGCTTGCGGCCCAGGCGGAAGCCCGGCCAGAAGAAGGGCTGCGCGGCGTGAAAGGTGGTCCCGTATTCCTGCAGGTGCGGATAGCGCACGTCGGTGTTGCCGGCGGTGATCGCGGCCATGTTCTCGGGGACCACCATCGAGCCGCCGGGCTGCGAATAGGGCGGCGTCGTCTGCCCCGGTCCGGTGACGGCGATCGAGGATTTCAGGTCCGGCGCCGAGGTCTTCGGATCGTCGGGCGCCATAGCGCGCTGCAGGGCGGCGATTTCCTCGGCGGACTTCACCAGGGCCGGCTGCACGGCATTGCGCGCGGCCTGCGGGATCGCCCGCATCCGCTTCTGAAAGCTCTTGAGGCCGCCGTCCGACATCAGAAGGTCCACCCGCGGTATTCGTTGACGATGTCCTTGACCCCGAAAGGCAGGTGGCGCTCGCGGTCGGCCGCGGCCTCGCGGTTCTCGAACCACCAGCAGGCCAGTTGCAGGACGGCTTCCTTCAGCGCCTCGGGCACCGGCGGCAGGCCAGGGCCGCCGAACATGGCGTCGATCCTGTAGCCGAGAAGGCGTTCGATGTGGTTCTGGGCCGCGTCTCCCTTCTGCTGCAGAAGCAGGAGGTCGCTGCTGGGGGCATCTCCGGTGAGGCCGGCCTGGGCCATCAATTCTTGCAGGTCTGCCACGGTCATCATGTCAGGATTACCCCGTTTCTGGAGATGTCCGAGGTTGGCTTGAGGTCGACCTGCAGCTTCATCACGCTGTTGGCGGTGTCGAAGACCTCGCCGATGCGGATCACCAGGGCGAACCACGCGCGGGTCGTGGTTCCATCGGGGAACACCAGGCGGAAGGGATAGCTTGCCTGCGAACGGGCCGCCGTCCACAGCAGCAGTTGCCCTGCATCTGTGGGGTCATTCCCCATGACAAGGGGCATCTCGGGGCGCCGCATGCCTGTCTTGAGGGAATACTCGACCGGCATGCCATTCGAGTCCCACTCCCCAACCGGGTTGCCAGAATCCACGTCCCATTCGACCCCGAGCATACCGAGGGCCTCGATCTCGCCGATCTGCACCCAGCCCGACGCAGGAAACGTCCCGGACTCTTCGACCGGGGCATTCGCGATGAACAGCCTTGAGCCTGAGGTCGAATACAGCATGGATCAGGCCGCGTCCGCGTCGACCTTGACCACGTTGGAGTTCACCCAGAGCGTCATGTTCAGCTTCATGACCGAGTTGGCCCCGTCGAGGGCTTCGGCGGCCGAGGCGACCTTGGCGACGAACAGGCGCTCGGAGGGCGTGCCACCGGGAGGGGCGTCGTTCAGCACCAGCCGGAAGGCATAATCATGGGGCGTCTTCTCGGCGGCGATCACGGCCAGTTGGCCCGGGTCGTCATAGTCGAGCCCCGCGACCACCTCCATCGAGCCGGCGTTCCGCGTGCCCTTCAGGCGGCGCGTGCGCGACGTGCTGATGGCGTCGAAGCTGATCTCGGTGGCGGCATCGCCAAGCGTGCCGAGGGCCTCGATCTCGCCGATTTCCACCCAGGTCTGCGGGGTGAAGTCTGCGGCGACGAAGTCAGTGGACTTCGCGGGCAGCGCAGCGCCGATGTAGAGCTTGCTGCCGTTGGTGGCGTAGATAGTCATTGCTGAACCTTTCGGGGTGCGCGCCGCTCACGGGCGGCTTCGATTGCGTTGCATCGCTGGCAGCCGGGCCGCCAGTTGGATTGGTCCATGCGGAGTTCCGGCCGCGAGCGGATCGATTTGATGTGCATGACGACCACCGCAGGGGCACCGCAGGCGGCGCATTGGCTGTTCTCGCGTCGGGCTAGAAAGGCCTTCGCTTCCCGCTCCCAGCGGCCGTCATAGCCACGCTGGCTGCTGTTCGGCCGGGTCTTGTCGAAGCGGGCCTTGCGCTCGGCCGCGCGCTTCGCCTGGCAGGGGCAGGAGGCGCCGGGCGGCACCACCTTGCCACATGAACACAGGCGAGGCGCACGGGCCGGCATCAGGCACCCGGCCGGGTCTGGGGCACGATCACCGCCACGGCACCGGCGGCGATGCTCGTCCCGCTTGCCTTGGTCGTCGCAAGCCGCACGTAGCGCTTCCAGCCTCGATAGCCGAGGCGGTAGCTGCTGTTCGCGGCCAGCGTGGCGGGCGCGGTGCTGTCCACCTGGTCGGCGGCAACGTCGGTCCAGCCGGTCGAGCCGGTGTCGCTCTCCTGCAGCTTCACGCCGAAGTTTCCGTCACCCGCCACGGCGCCGGTGTTGACCACGAAGGCCAGCCGGCCGGCGCCGAGGGTGTCGATGGTGGCGCCTTGCGCGGCGGCGGTCTGCACGGCCGGCGCGAGGGCGGGCAGCGAGGTGATGTTGGAATACAGGTCACGCATGGGTCAGGCTCCTCAGCTCGTGGCCATCTTGAGTTTGCGGAAGCGGTCGGGTTGCAGGACGGCACCGCCGACGCGCCGGGTGGCGTGCAGCCGGGTGATCCGTTCGCGGGCGCGGGTGTAGGGGTCGACCAGCACCGACATCTGCAGGCGGTCGACGATCCGGTAGCCCTGAAGATCGCCGTAGATGATGGGGTGGGCGTTGGAGGCCACGTCCTCCATGTCGACCATCTCGACCACCGGGCGGCCCAGCAGGGTTTCCGGCTGGCCCACCTGCAGCGAGGGCTGCCAGATGTATTGCCCCTGGGCGTCCTTCAGGGTGCGCAGCTTGCCGAGGGTGGTGCCGTTCAGAACCCATGCGCCGCGGTTCCGGTAGGGGCCGGGCAGCGAATACATCAGGGCGATCAGGGCGTCGGTCGACAGGTTGGTCGCGTGGCCGTTGGCGACGGTCTGGATCCGGGGATCGACCATCAGGCCTTCCGGCTTCTTGTTGCCGTCCCCGAACAGGAAGGCCCTCGCCTCCTTCAGGCCGAAGTCCTCGGCCAGCGCGCTGCGCACCTCGGTCTCGACCTGCGGGGCGTCCTGCAGCAGCCGGTTGGAGATGTCGACGAAGGTCGCCAGCTCGTCGACCTCGATCTCGGCCTGCCCGAAGCCGATGGTGGATTCGTCGTGCGGCTCCATCTCCGCGACCCACTGCGCATTCGTGGCGCCGGTGCGGACCGGGTAGATCACGCCGGGCGCGTCGGTGGTGCGGACGCTGGCGTATTGCCGGATCGGGCTGAACTCGACCAGGTCGCGCAGGACTTCCGTCGAGAGTTCCGGGGGCGCCATGAAGCCGCCCTGCGTGTCGCTGGTCTCGTTCAGGGCCTTCTGGTCCTCGGACGAGATGCGGTCGCCCAGGCGCAGGTAGTTGGCGAAGGCCTTGCGCTCGATGCTCGGCCCGTCGTCGTTTTTCTGATCGCCCTGCGGCCGGTTCATCTTGGCCTCCAGCTTGTCGAGCCGGGCCAGCAGGGGCGCTGGGTCGGCCTTCTTCTCCAGGTCGGTCATCTTGGCTTCCAGCGCCGCGATGTCCGGGGTTTCGGTTTCGGTCGTGTCCGTCATGTCCATGTCCTTTGCTGACGTGATGCGCGCGCCGGGATGCGCAGGCACCGCGCACACGCTGATTTCGAGGAGTTCCAGGTCGCGGATCGTGCGGCCGCCGCCCTTGCGGGGCAGAGCCTTGCGCGAGGCGAAGCCGATCGAGAGGCCGCGCAGGGCGCCCTCCCGGATGAGCGCCCTGACCTCTGCCGCCCGCGCCACTTCGTTGACGAGGAGCCGTCCCTTCACGGACAGGCCCTCGGCGGTCTCGATGACCTCGTCCCAGACGCCGACGGTGTCCTTCTGGTCGTGGCTGGCGAGCATCGGCAGGGGCGGCAGGGCCTTGGCGAAAGCGCCGCGCTCGATCACGTCACCGACACGGTCCGCCGAGCCGAAGGGCCAGGCGATGCCGGTGATGGTGCCGGCGTCGTCGACGCTCAGCTGGGCCTTGATCTCGATCTGCTGCATCAGCGGGTCCCCCGGAAGGCGGCCCGGTCGGATGCGAAGCCGTCGACCTGCGCCTGCACCCACGTGGCGGCCCGCAGGAGCCGCACGACGTTGGCATGGGTGAAGGGGACGGGCTCGCCGTCTTCCTTGACGTCCCAGCCCAGCACGCAACGGGCGAGGCTGTTGAGGCGAGCCTTCTCGCGGGCGCTCGCGCTGATCCGGCCCTCGTCGTCAGCCATCTCGGCCAGGTCGTCGACCAGCTGCAGCCGGGCGCGGGCTTGCGTGGCGCTGTCAGGCCCTGCGATCCGCAGGGTGATGCCGGTCGTCTTGCCGGTGACAGGGTCGAGGAGGTCGAAGTCGCGACCTCGATCCTGATCCTGCGCGTCGGCCAGAATGTCATTCAGCTGCATCGTCAGCCTCGCTTGCGGGCGGTGCCTCGGGCGCCGCACTGATGTTGGGGTTCAGGAATTCGTCGCCGCCGGCGCGGGGCGGCAGGCCGAGCCAGGAGCGGCCCTCGTTCGGGTTGATCGTGCGGCTGGCGATCAGGCTGTTGATCGTGGTGGCGCGCGTGGCGAGGTCGGCGCGCGTGAGGTCGTCGCGGTCGAAGCGGATCACGTGGTCACGCCGCTCGTCGTCCGAGAACAGCGCGCGGCGCATGGCGCCTTCCAGCGCCCGCAGCCACGGCTCCAGCGTGTAGGACAGGAACTCGCGGCCCTTCTGTTCGCTGTTCGACCAGGTGGCGCGCTCCAGGTCGCCCAGCATCGGCGACGGGATGTTGAAGGCGCGGGCGATCTCCGCGATCTGGAACTTCCGGTTTTCGAGGAATTGCGCGTCGGTCGAGTTGAACGTGAAGGGCTCGAAGCTCATCCCGTCGTAAAGGAAGGCGGTGCGGCCCTGATCGGTGCCCTCATGCGCCGCGCGCCAGCCGGCGCGGGCGGCCTTGATCGCCTCCTCGCCCATGCCCTTGGGGATCACCAGCGCGCCGGACGGGCGGGCTCCGCGGCTGAAGAGGCTGGCCGCGTGGCGGTCCAGCGCCACCGCAATGCCGATCGCCTCGCGGGCCAGCGTCAGGGGCGCGCGGTCGTGCGGCGGCAGCAGGTGGATCACGTCGCGCGCGGGAATGACGCGGTTGACGGTCCGGTAGCGCCGTTCGCCGGTTTCCACGTCCGTTTCGAACTGCAGGACGCCGTTGCGGTAGCGGATGATCTCGCGGGCCTCGCCGCCGATGCGGTTGACCCAGGCCATCCCGCCGGCATCGCTGATCAGCGCGTCGCGGACGATCTGGCGGATCAGCTCGAAGCCCGAGGTCCAGTCGTTGGCCTCGTCACGCAGCAGCGCCAGCAGCGGGTGGTCGGGAACGTCGATCTCGTCCTCGCCCTCGATCCGCTTCACGGTCACGTCGAGCGAGGCGACGGCCTCCGAGATCAGCTGGATCGCGTTCGCCACCACCGGGACGCGCAAGGCCTCGGAAGGGCTGACGACGATGCCGGTCGAGGTGACGTCGAGGATGCCCAGGGCCGCCATCAGGGCGGCATCGGGCGAAGCGAGCGACTTCTGCTCAGCCGGGACAGTCTTGCGGGTGAAGGGCCACAGTCTCATGGACCATGATATGCCCCACTTCAGCCCTGCTCCGGCAGATGGGAGATCGTTGGAAAGCCTAGGAAATCATGGGTTTTCGTGGGTCGGCTGGCCGCGAAGCCAGGCCAGAAGCTCGGAACGGAAGGCGAAGTAGCTGCCGGACCCGACAGGCCGCGAGATCGGCACCTCGGGCAGCTTCGCCAGTTCCCGGGCCTTGTCGACGCTCACGCCCAGCACTTCGGCGATCTGCGGAAGGCCCCAGAGCTTCCTTTCGGGCTCCAGAACCGCGTCCGCTCGCCAGCGATCCAACGGCGGCTTGTCCTGCATGGTCATCTCAAAATCTCCAATTCGGTCATATCTTGCGCGCTGCCCCCCGCGCCGGTCCCCGCCAAAGGGGCAAAGTTCGAGACCACCCCCCATCATGGCACCAGCCCCTGCCGCTGCGCCTCGGTGAGCGCCTTCTGCACCGCCTCAGCGAACTCAGGCAGCTTGGTGATGCTGAAGGCGATGCCTGCCTTGCCGGGCCTCACGCTGCCGTCCTCTGCCTCATAGAAGACGCGGACGTTGAAGATCTGCCGGCCGTTGAACTCGTCGATCAGGACGTGGATCGCCTCGCGCTTGTTCTTCTGGATCGTGGCGACTGGCTTACTCATCAGCCAACTCCCGGCCGGTGCAGGCGGCATAGAGGCCAGCGGCTTTCCTGGTGATCGCCCGCTCGAGCGCCGGGTCGATGATGGTCGCCCGCACCACGTCGCCCTTGTGCGTCTTGCCAGCCGGGCCCTTCACGCGGGCGATGCCGTCAGCGCCTTCGATCAGGGCACAGCCTTGGAGGCACACACCCGATATGGTGGCGTCGAACAAAGCCAGCAGCCGGTTGCCGATCCGGCTTGGGACGGCATCAATCATCTTGAGCGCCGTGATCTGAATGTCGGGTGTCATGGTCATCGCCAGGCCCTCTCGTCTTTCGGGTTGTCGGTTGCGGCGTAGTCATCGAAGGCGGCGCGGATAGCGTCCGGGTCGGGCGGGGTCAGAGCTGGGGAAGGGGCGACGTTTTCCCCATCATCGGGGACAACCTCGCTGCCCTGATGCCATGCCAGATCAGTTGCTGGGGAAGGTGCAGGGGTGGGTCCAGTTTTGGACTGACCCTCGTTGCTGGGCTGGGTCAGCGTTCCCTCGTTCCCGCTCTTATAGAGCGCGGGAACGGTGGGAACGGCAGCATGACCGGCGTTCCCTGCGTTCTCGGGAACGGTCGGGGAACGGTGGGAACGCTGATCATTCTGGCCAGTATTTGCGGGGCAAACGGGCGTTCCCTGCTCACTCGGGAACGGGGCTGCGCTGGCGTTCTCACGCTCGGGAATAGCGTTCCCTCTGCTTTGGGAACGGTCATCCCCCTCGACCTTCCAGACGAAGCCATCCACGATGCGGACAATCTCTTTGTCTTGCAGGCGGTTCTTGAGCTTGTGGAAGGCAGTCCTCTTGCTGCTATCGCCTTCGCCGCTAGAAAGGCTGTGGCGGTCGCAAAACTCGCGCCAGTGTTCGAGGCTGACGCATTGGCGGTTGCTCGGGAACATGTCTCCCGACTTCCGTTCGCCGTGCTTCGCCAGGGCGTCGGACAGCGCCTGCATCCCGATCTTGTCGGTGCCGGTCAGCTTGACCTTGTTCTTGCGCGTCACTGCCTCGGCCGGCGTCACAACAGCGGATGTGACGCGATCCCCGTCATCGTCCATCCCGAGGAACACCGACTTGAGGGTGTAGGCGAACACGCCCTCGCAGGGCATGTCCCGCTGCTTGCGCTGCTCGGCCATGATCGTGTCGCCGTCGCGGGTCAGCTCGATCTCGGTATCGGCCGCCGCCCGAAGGCTGCCTGACCCTCGCGCGCCCTTGCTGGCGTCCTTGCCGCTGTGGTGGATCACCATGACGTGGGCGCCGGTCACTTCCCGCAGATGGTCCACGCTGCGGACGAACTGGCCCATGTCCTTGGCCGTGTTCTCGTCCCCGTTGCCCATTGCGCGAGCCAGCGTGTCCACCACGATCAGGGACGGCTTGCGCGGCATGGTCCCGATTGCCTCGACCAGCCACTGACTGTCATCGGACGTGCAGAGGTCCAGGCCGGTCTTGAGCAACAGGAAGTCGCCCCGTTCCTCGACCCGGCGCATCAGCTCGGGATTGTCCCGGCGCATGGCCTCAACACGGTTGTGGATGCCGCTGCCGCCTTCGCTGGCGACGTAGATCACCGGCCCGGCCCACTTGTCGCCGCTGGGAACGCGGCTGCCGTGCCAATCCATCCCGGCCGCGACGTGCAGCGCCAGGTCCATCGCCAAGAAGGTCTTGCCCACGTTGGACTCGCCATAGACGACGCTGAAAGCGCCCTGATCCAGCCAGCCCTTGACCAGATAGCGGCACTTGAGGATCGGCTTGACGCGGCCCAGCGGAATGAGCGCCGCCGCCAGATCGCCCGCACGGCCGGTCAGCATCCGCGCAGGGGTGACGCCGTGTTCCTCGCGGTGCCGGGCGTCCAGCGCGCCCATCATCTCGAAGGCCCCCATCACGCGGCCTCCGTCTGCTGGACGTAGCCCAGGAAGGCGGCCTGATCGGCGGGCGTCATCCGCTGGTAGCTGGCGAGGCAGTAGGCCTTCAGTTCGGCGCGGGACGCCATGTCCGCCCAGAACCCGGCTTCCTCCATCAGCCCGCAGAGAAAGGGCGTCTGTGGCCAGCCGGGGCGCAACTCGTCCAGCAGGGCTTCCAGGAAGGGGACGCGGTCGTAATGGTCACAGGCCAGAAGCGCATCGACCAAGGCGGTTGCCTTTTGCAGATCGATCAGGGTAGTCTGATCGACGACAGCTTTCGTCTCCACATTGACCCCGGTTGCGCCCCCCAGCGCGCCGGGGTTTTTGTTTTTCTCCTCAGTCTTCAGCGTTTCAGGCGGAACGCCTCCAGAACTCCTTGTGTCGATTTTGTGCCACTTCTCCCTGCACGTTCCTGCCCCGTTCCGCACCGAGGTGCATGAACCTGCAAGGGAAGTATCGAAGGGTATTGCGGGATTTTCAGGGGGAGCGTATGTCCGGGAGTGGGACACCCCTCCCCAACGAGGGGCTTTTTAGCTGGAAGGCTAACCATGTTCGACATCACGACCCCGGCTGCGCGGCCGGTCAATCCGCGTTTTTCGTCTGGCCCATGCGCCAAGATCCCCGGCTTTTCCCTCGACATGCTGAGCGACGCGCCCTTGGGCCGCTCGCATCGCGCGGCCATCGGCAAGAACAAGCTGGCGCAGGCCATCGACCTCACTCGCGAGGTGCTGGAAGTTCCCGCCGACTATCGCATCGGCATCGTCCCCGGCTCCGACACCGGTGCGGTCGAGATGGCGATGTGGACCATGCTGGGCGCTTGCCCGGTCGAGGTGCTGGCCTGGGAAAGCTTCGGCGAGGGCTGGGTCACGGATGCGGTCAAGCAGTTGAAGCTGGATGCGACCGTGCGGCGGGCCGATTACGGCCGGATCGTCGATTTCACGCAGGTGGACTTTGACAAGGATGTCGTCTTCACTTGGAACGGCACGACCTCGGGCGTTCGGGTGCCGAATGGCGAGGTGATCCCGGCTGATCGCGCCGGGCTGACCATCTGCGATGCGACCAGCGCGGCCTTTGCCATGGACCTGCCATGGGACAAGCTGGATGTGGTGACCTTCAGCTGGCAGAAGGTGCTGGGCGGCGAGGGCGCGCATGGCGTCCTGATCCTGTCACCGCGCGCCGCCGAGCGGCTGGAAAGCTATGTCCCTGACCGTCCGCTGCCCAAGATTTTTCGTCTGACCAAGGGCGGCAAGCTGATCGAAGGCATCTTCAAGGGCGAAACGATCAACACGCCCTCTATGCTGTGTGTCGAGGATTATATCGTCGCGCTGAACTGGGCGAAGTCCGTGGGCGGGTTGAGGGGCCTGATCTCGCGGGCTGACGCCAATGCGCAGGTTGTGGCGGATTTCGTGGCCGAGCACGACTGGATCGCCAATCTGGCCGAGGACCCGGCGACGACCTCGACCACTTCGGTCTGCCTGCGCTTCACCGATCCGCGCATCAAGGATGCGGCTGCCTTTGCCAAGGCGGTAGCCAAGCGGCTGGAAAAGGAAGGCGTGGGGCTGGACCTCGGCGCCTATCGGGACGCGCCGGCGGGGCTGCGGATCTGGTGCGGCTCGACCGTCGAAACGGCCGATGTGCAGGCGCTGATGCCCTGGATCGAGTGGGCGTTCCAGCAGGAACTGTCCGCGCAAACGTGATCTGTTGCAGCGGGGGCCAGCCCCCGCGCGCCCCCGGGATATTTCCACGAAGAAGAACGAGGCAGGAGAGCGCTGTTGCGCCCTGCCGTTCAGGAGCAAGCACATGGCACCCAAGGTTCTGGTTTCCGACAAGCTTTCCGAAACCGCCGTCCAGATCTTCCGCGACCGCGGGGTCGAGGTCGACTATCTGCCCGACGTCGGCAAGGACAAGGAGAAGCTGGCCGAGATCATCGGCGATTATGACGGGCTGGCGATCCGCTCGGCCACCAAGGTCACGGAAAAGCTGCTGGAGCGCGCGACGAAGCTGAAGGTCATCGGCCGCGCGGGGATCGGCGTGGACAACGTGGATATCCCGGCCGCCTCGAAGAAGGGCGTGATCGTGATGAACACGCCCTTCGGCAACAGCGTCACCACCGCCGAGCACGCCATCGCACTGATGTTCGCGATCGCCCGGCAACTGCCCGAGGCGAGCGTATCAACTCATGCCGGCAAGTGGGAAAAGAACCGCTTCATGGGCGTGGAACTGTTCAACAAGACGCTGGGCGTGATCGGCGCGGGCAACATCGGCGGCATCGTGATCGACCGGGCACGGGGGCTGCACATGAAGGTGCTGGCTTACGACCCCTTCCTGTCGGAAGAGCGCGCCAAGGATCTGGGCGCGACCAAGGTCGAGCTGGACGAGCTGCTGGCCAAGGCCGACTTCATCACCCTGCACGTGCCCCTGACGGACAAGACCCGCAACATCCTGTCGGCGGAAAGCCTTTCCAGGACGAAGAAGGGCGTCCGCATCATCAACGCCGCCCGCGGCGGGCTGATCGACGAGGCGGCCTTGGCCGAGATGCTGAAGTCGGGCCATGTCGCGGGGGCGGCGCTGGACGTCTTCGCCGCCGAACCTGCCACGGAAAGCCCGCTGTTCGGTCTGCCGAATGTGGTCGTGACGCCGCATCTCGGCGCCTCAACCACCGAGGCGCAGGAGAACGTGGCGCTGCAGGTGGCCGAGCAGATGGCCGACTACCTGCTGACGGGCGCGGTGCAGAACGCGCTGAACATGCCCTCGGTCACGGCCGAAGAGGCCGCCGTCATGGGACCGTGGATCAAGCTGGCGGGGCACCTGGGCGCCTTTGTCGGCCAGATGACGGACGAGCCGATCGCGGCGGTGAACATCCTCTACGACGGCGTGGCCTCGGAGATGAACCTTCACGCCCTGAACGCGGCGGTGATCGCAGGCGTGATGAAGGCCGCGAACCCGGACGTGAACATGGTCTCGGCCCCCGTCATGGCGAAGGAGCGGGGCATCCACATCGCCACCACGACCCAGGACAAGTCGGGCGTCTATGACGGCTACATCAAGGTCACGATGGTGTCGGGCGACCGGGAGCGGTCCATCGCCGGCACGGTCTTCAGCGACCACAAGCCGCGCTTCATCCAGATTCGCGGCATCAACGTCGATGCCGAGATCGGCGAACATATGATGTACACCCGCAACAAGGACGTGCCGGGCGTCATCGGGGCCTTGGGAATGACGCTGGGCGGACTGGGCGTCAACATGGCGAACTTCTCGCTGGGCCGAGCGGCTAACGGCGGCGATGCCATCGCCATCACCTATCTGGACGAGCCGCTGCGCGACAACGTCCGCGAGGCGCTGCTGGCCACCGGCAAGTTCATCCAGGTCCGCCCGCTGCGCTTCGAGGTCTGACGGAACCTCCTCCCCGGCCGCCTTGTTGGCCGGGGGATCCCTTGGGAGCGGTTCATGCGCATCTATGCCATCGGCGACATCCACGGCCAGCTTGAACGGCTGCGCGAGGCGCATGACCGGATCGAACGGGACGGCGGCGCGGATGCGCCGGTCATCCATCTGGGCGACCTGATCGACAAGGGACCGGAATCGCGCGGGGTCGTCGAGTTGCTGATGGACGGGCAAGTACAGGGCCGGAAGTGGATCGTGCTGAAGGGCAACCACGACCGGGCGCTGCCGAACTTCCTGCGCGACCCACGCTGGATCGACCCGCGCGCCGCCGACCAGAAGGACTGGATCTCCCGCGATGTCGGGGCCGAGGCGGCGCTGGCCTCTTACGGAGTAGCGGATGCGGGCCACCGGCCGCTGGACGAAGTCCATGCCGAGGCGGTCGCTGCGGTGCCGCCCGATCACGCCCGCTGGCTGCTGGGACTGCCGGCGTGGTATCTCGGCAGCCACGCCCTCTTCGTACATGCCGGCATCCGGCCCGGCATCGACCTGCGCGCGCAGGCCGAGGATGACCTGTTGTGGATCAGGAAGCCCTTTCACGACGACAGGCGTGACCATGGCGCGCTGGTCGTGCATGGGCATACGCCGGTCCGGCGCCCGACCCACTATGGCAACCGCGTCAACATCGACACCGGCGCGGGCGACGGCGGGCCGCTAACTGCCATACGGCTGGACGAAGGGGGGCTGTGGGTCCTCGATGACACAGGAGCCAGCCCGCTCACCCCATGACCCGACGGCATGGTGGCAGTTCTACGACATTTGATATAAGGTTGAGGCGCGCGACGATTTACTCGCGACGGTGCTCGCGTTAAGACATCCAGGCACACAGGAACCGGGAAAACCGGATGCGACTTGCGAAATACAACATCGGGCAGGTGGTCCGTCACCGTGAGCACCCCTTCCGCGGGGTGGTCTTTGACGTGGACCCGCAGTTCTCGAACACCGAGGAATGGTATCAATCCATCCCTGAGGATTGCCGTCCCTCCAGGGACCAGCCCTACTATCACCTTTATGCCGAGACCGAGGCGACCTATTACGTCGCCTATGTGTCCGAACAGAACCTGCTGCCCGACCCCTCGGGCGAGCCGCTGGAGCATCCCGAGTTGATCGCCCTTTTCGGCGAGTTCGAGAACGGCCGCTATCCGCTGCAGCACGGTCTGAACTGATCCCCGCATGGACCTGCATCTGATCGCGGCCCTCGTGGCGGCGGCCATTGCGGCCGGTTTCGTCGATGCGATCGCAGGGGGTGGCGGGCTTATCACGGTCCCGGCGCTGATGCTGGCGGGCCTGCCGCCGGACCAAGCGCTTGCGACGAACAAGGTCCAGGGCAGCTTTGGCGCGGCCACCGCCGCGGCAAGCTATGCCCGCAGCGGTCTGGTGGATCTGCGGCGGCAGTTGCCGACGGCGGCGTTGGCCTTTGCCGCGGGCGGCGCGGGGGCGGCGTTGGTCAGTATCCTGCCGACTGATCTGCTGCGGATCTTCCTGCCGGTCATGCTGATCGGCATCGCCCTGTTCTTCGCACTGAAGCCGGGGCTGGACGATATCGACCGCAGGGCGCGGCTGACGCCCGCTGTGTTCGCGCTGACAGCGGTGCCGGCCATCGGCTTTTACGACGGACTGATCGGGCCGGGGGCGGGGGCGTTCTACATGCTCGCCTTCGTCACGCTGGGGGGCTTCGGCATCCTCAAGGCCACGGCGCATACGAAGCTGCTGAACTTCGCTTCGAACATCGGCGGGCTGGCCGTCTTTGCCTTCGCCGGCAGTCCGTTGTGGATGATCGGACTGCTGATGGGCGCGGGGCAGATCCTCGGGGCCTGGATCGGGGCGAGGCTGGCGATGCGGGTGGGCGCGCGGGTCATCAAGCCGCTGCTGGTCGTCACCTCGACGGCGCTGGCGCTGCGGCTGCTGTGGCAGTTGGCCTGAGCACCGCCGTCAGAACCCCGCGAATCCCTCTGCCAGCCGCCGCTCCGCGACCTCGGTTCCGCGCCAGTTGCGGATCGGGCCGGTCAGGTATTTGCCGACCGCCGGATGGTTGGCGTCCAGCAGACCATGATGGACCAGCAGCGCAGTGATGGCGGCCTCGGACCCCCGCGTGCCGCCATCCGTGACCTTCAGCGCGATGCCGAGGCCCCGTTCCGGCGCGATGGCGACAAAGACCGCCTCGGCCCCGGTCTTGACCGCGACGCGGCCACCCATGGCGCGCATCAGGTCGGTGCAGGCCCGCCCCTCGCCCGCGACAAGTTCGGGGTGCATTGCCATCGCGTCGGTCAGCCGCCGCATGGCGCGGCCGCGCCCGTCCCCCGCGGGCGAGGCAAAGCCCGCCATCGCCCGGGCCAGCCCAGCGATCGAAACCGCGAAGTTCGGGGCCGAGCAGCCGTCGATGCCGGTGCCCGCGACGTTTTCGCCCGTGACCTCCTCGGTCGCGGCACGGATGGCCTGCTGCAGCGGATGCTCGGGCAGGTGATATTCGACATCGCCCTTGTGGTGGCGGTTCCAGGTCAGGAAGCCCGCGTGCTTGCCCGAGCAGTTGTTGTGGAACTGGCAGGGCGCCTCGTCCGAGCAGGTCAGCCGCCGGTTTTCCGCCGCGTCCCAGGGCATATGCGTCCCGCAGCGCAGATCGCCCTCGGCCATCCCCAGCCCGTGCAGCCAGTCCCGCACCCCTTGGGCATGCATCCGCGCGCCGCTGTGCGAGGCGCAGGCCAGCGCCAGTTGCCGGGTCCCCAGGCCCGCCGCATCCGCCGCGCCGCTTTCCAGCAGGGGCAGCGCCTGGATCATCTTGCAGGAGGACCGCGGGAAGATCACCGCCCCGGGGTTGCCCCAAGCGGCGACCATGCCGCCACGGTCCCAGACGACCGCATGACCGCGGTGGACGCTTTCCCGCAGGCCGCCCCGCCAGAATTCGATCAGATCGACTGCCGCCATCATCCAGCCCTTTGACAAATGCGCGATTTCCGTCCGCAGGGGTTTTGCCATCCCTTGCTTTCCGGTTATCTAAGGCCCATCCGGTCGCAAGACCACCGATCCGTGACAACCCGGGCCTTAACCGGGGCAGCAAGAGGGCACGAGAGCATGACGAAACCCATCTTCAACCTCGGCCTTGTGGCCGCCGCGCTGATGGCGGTTGCCGCCCCCGCGCTTGCGGCCGAGCCGAGGGTGCTGGGCAGCCAGGGGGACTGGACCGCGTTCATCGGCGACGACCCCAAGGAATGCTGGGCCGTTTCTCCGCCCAAGTCCACCCGCAACACCGATGCCGAGGGCAATCCGCGCGAGGTGACGCGCAGCGACATCCGCCTGTATGTCGCCTATCGCCCCGGCCAGAACGGCGAGGTATCGTTCCAGGGCGGCTATCCCTTTGCCCCCGATTCCACCGTGGACGTGAGCATCGGCGGACAGACATTCAAGCTGTTCACCGAGGGCGAGAACGCCTGGACCGGCTCGCCCGACGAGGATGCCAAGCTGATCAGCGCGCTGCGCGCAGGCTCCGAGGTGGTGGTCAAGGGCCGGTCCAGCCGTGGCACCAACACGGCGGACACCTTCTCGCTGTCGGGCATCACCGCGATGACGAACTCGGCGCGTGACAACTGCCGCTGATCGCGGCTGCGTCCTTGCGTCCCTTGTGATATGGCCGGGGCCGCCCCATCTGGGTGCGGCCCCCTTTCTCTTTCCAACCCGCAGGGATTTTCCGCCCATGACGACGCCTGTTCCCGAAGCCCGTGCCGATGCGCCGATCGTGCAGGATCTGCGGACGATCCCGCGCAGGCCGGAAGCCGGCGGGCGCGTCAACATCGTCGGGCTGACGCGCGAGCAGCTTCGCGCGGCGCTGGTCGAGGCGGGAACGCCCGAGCGGCAGGCGCGGATGCGCGTGGGCCAGATCTGGCAGTGGGTCTATCACTGGGGCCTGCGCGATTTCGGCGCGATGACGAATCTCGCCAAGGACTACCGCGCCTTTCTGGCGGAACGGTTCGAGATCGCCCTGCCCGAGGTCGTCACCCGCCAGATCAGCGGCGACGGCACCCGCAAGTACCTGCTGCGGATCGCAGGCGGGCATGAGGTCGAGACGGTCTATATCCCCGAGGAAGGCCGGGGCACGCTCTGCGTGTCGTCGCAGGTCGGCTGCACGCTGACCTGTTCCTTCTGCCACACGGGGACACAGAAACTGGTCCGCAACCTCACGACGGGCGAGATCGTCGGCCAGTTGATGGTCGTGCGCGACGACCTGGGCGAATGGCCGGAACCCGGCGCGCCCAAGGACGAGACGCGGCTGGTCTCGAACCTGGTGCTGATGGGCATGGGCGAGCCGCTTTACAACTTCGACAACGTGCGGGACGCGATGAAGGTGGTGATGGACGGCGAGGGGCTGTCGCTGTCGCGCCGCCGCATCACGCTGTCCACCTCGGGCGTCGTGCCCGAGATCGCGCGGACGGCCGAAGAGATCGGCTGCCAGCTTGCGGTCAGCTTCCACGCGACCACCAACCCGGTGCGGGACAGGCTGGTTCCGATCAACAAGCGCTGGAACATCGACGAGCTGCTGGCTGCCCTGCGCGAATACCCGCGCCTGTCGAACAGCGAACGGATCACCTTTGAATATGTGATGCTCGATGGCGTGAACGACACCGATGAGGACGCGCGCCGCCTGATCCGGCTGATCCGCGGCATTCCGGCCAAGATCAACCTGATCCCCTTCAACGAATGGCCGGGCGCGCCCTACAAGCGGTCCTCGTGGGAGCGGATCGAGGCTTTCGCGGACATCATCTACAAGGCCGGCTACGCCTCGCCCATCCGCACGCCGCGAGGCGAGGACATCATGGCCGCCTGCGGGCAGTTGAAATCGGCCACGGAACGCGGCCGCAAGTCGGCGGCTCAGGTCGCGGCCGAGGCCGGGGTCTGATCCAGACGCGCCGCGACCTCCTCGGCGATCGCCAGCGATGAGGTCAGGCCGGGGCTTTCGATGCCGAAAAGGTTGACGAGGCCGACGATGCCATGGGCTTCCGGCCCGTCGATTCGGAAATCGGCGGCGGGCTCTCCGGGGCCGCTGATCTTGGGGCGGATGCCGCAATAGGTGGGGGCCAGCGCGCCTTCAGGCAGGCCGGGCCAGTAGCGGCGGATCTCGGATTCGAAATGCGCTTGACGGCCGGGGTTCACGCGGTAGTCGATGCCGTCGATCCACTCGACATCCGGCCCGAAGCGCATCGCGCCGCCGAGGTCCAGCGTCAGGTGGACCCCCAGCCCGCCCGGCTCGGGCACCGGATAGATCAGGCGAGAGAAGGCGGGCCTGCCCGGCACCGCGTAATAGCTGCCGCGCGCATAGCGGGTCACGGGCACATGGGCCGGATCAAGCCCCTGCACCGCCTGCGCCACCTGCGAGGCCCAAAGCCCGGCCGCGTTCACCACGGCATCGGCGGCGAGGGTGAAGCGTTCCCCGGCAGCCTCTGTCTCGACGATAAAGCCCCTCTGCCCCGCCTCGATGCCGGTCACGCAGGTGCCGAGGGCAAGATGCGCGCCCGCCGCCTCGGTATCCGCCAGCAGCGCGGCCATCAGGGCATGGCTGTCCACGATGCCGGTTTCCGGCGACAGAAGCGCCCCGTGGCAGGACAGCGCCGGCTCCAGCGCCATCGCCGCTGCCCCAGAGATCAGCGTCAGTTCGACGCCGTTCGACGCCGCGTGGCCCGCGATGCCTTCCAGCACGGCAAGTTGCTCGGGCGAGGTGGCGACGATCAGCTTGCCGCAGCGACGGTGAGGCACGTTCTTCGCGGCCGCATAGTCGTAAAGGATCCCCCTGCCCTGCGCGCAGAGCCGCGCCTTGAGGCTGCCGGGGGCGTAGTAGATCCCCGCATGGATCACCTCGGAATTGCGGGAACTGGTCTCGGTGCCGATGGCTTCGGCCTTCTCGGCAATGACGACCTCGACCCCGCGCAGCGCCAGAGCCCGCGCAATGGCAAGCCCCACGACACCCGCGCCCACGACGATGCAGCCGACTCGATCCATTCCTGTCCCCGCTGACACAAAAAAGCCCGCCCCCAGGGGCGGGCCGTTTATCCGCTATGATCCGCAGCCTCAGCGCGGCGCGATCATCATCACCATCTGCCGGCCTTCCAGCTTGGGCATGGATTCGACCTTGCCGGCCTCGCCCACCTCGTCGCGGACGCGATTCAGCAGTTCCATGCCAAGGTTCTGGTGGGCCATCTCGCGCCCACGAAAGCGCAGGGTCACCTTGACCTTGTCGCCTTCCTCAAGGAACCGCTTCACCGACCGCATCTTGACGTCATAGTCATGGTCATCTGTTCCGGGGCGGAACTTGATTTCCTTGACCTCGATCGTCTTCTGCTTCTTGCGCGCCTCGGCCTCGCGCTTCTGCTGCTCATACTTGAACTTGCCAAGGTCCATGATCTTGCAGACCGGCGGGACGGCGTTGGGCGAGATCTCGACAAGGTCGAGCCCCGCTTCCTGGGCAAGCGCCATGCCACGGGCGGGTGTCACCACTCCGACGTTTTCCCCGTCGGCGCCGATAAGGCGGATTTCAGGCACCCGGATGCGATCATTCGTGCGCGGTCCGGTGTCACGGGTGGGCGGAGCGTTGTGGGGTCTGCGGGCTATGGGCGTGATCCTTGCATGGTTGAAGATTTCCTTCACGAAATAATCAACCGGCGGCACCGTTTCAACTGTCTTGAGGGCCCGCTCTGGCGATCGCGGCGGGTTTTCCCGTCCCCGACGCTGTGCGATAGAGTTCCGGGCCTTTGCCGGCGCGTCGATGTGCCGCAAACAGGTCCTGTGTGGGATTTCAGTGAGGTCTTGGGGATGTCACGTCTTGCCGGCCTGATTCTCGTGCTGGCCGTCCTGCTGGGCGGCGCTTTCTTCTGGCAATGGCAGTCGCGCCAGCCCGCGGCGCCGGAAGCGGTGACGCCGGTCCCTGCCCCGGCCGCGCCCGGGGGTCAGGCTACCCCGCCGGGCCCTGCGGCAAGCGCCGCCGGGGATGCGGCCACGGCCGCAGGCAGCGCGGCGGATGCCGCGGCCGATGCCGCCGCCGTCGCGGCCGATGTGGCCGCCGAGGCCTCGAAGGCGGCCGAGGGCACTGCCATTCCGCCGCTGGACGATGCCGCGCGCCAAGCGCAGACGGCCGCCGAAGCCGCCATCCGGGCCGCCGCGGATGCGGCCGACGCCGCAGCCGAGGCCGATGCGGGGGCCGCCGCCCGCGATCCGCAGGACACCGCGACCGCCGCCGAGGCCGCCGGTTCGGCGGCGCGCGCGGCGGGGGCCGCGGTCAGCGACGCCACGGAAGCCGCCCGCGAAGCGATCGGGATCGACCGCCTGCTGACACCCGAAGGCTTCAACGCCGAGAAGGTCGCCGCGCTG
The DNA here is from genome assembly GCF_016617715.1 of Paracoccus sp. MC1862. Lineage (NCBI taxonomy): Bacteria > Pseudomonadati > Pseudomonadota > Alphaproteobacteria > Rhodobacterales > Paracoccaceae > Paracoccus > Paracoccus sp. MC1862. Next base: position 2,097,836 of record NZ_CP067225.1, read on the forward strand.
ATCGACAACAGCAACCTCGACCCCGCCCAGCGGGAATCGCTGAAAACCATCGTCGCAGCCGCCTCCAGCAGCCCGGCGATGCTGCGATCCGCGCTGGAGCAGGTCCGCGCGGTGCTGCGGTGAACGACGCCACCCCCCATATCCGCCCCGACCCCAGCGATCCCCTGGGGCTGAAGGAGGTTGCCGAGGCCGCGCCGGCGCCCGCCCGGACCGAGGCCCCGGCCGCGCCACGGCGTCCCGTCCCGCTGGACGCCTTTCTGGCCAGTCCCGGCGATCACCTGCGTCGCGGTCCCATTGCCGTCATCCTGATCGAAGACCGCGTCGAGGTCGCGGCGACGCTGGCCCACCACATGACCCTAGGCTTCAGGAAGATCCTCGCGCTGTCGCCCGAACCCCTGCCGCCGTCCGACCTGCCCGACGATCCCAAGAGCCGGGTGCTGAATCTTCTGTTCGATGTTCGCGCCGGCGGCGCCCATATCCGGTCCGTCAATGCGGTGATCGCCGCCGTTCCCGCCGACACGTGGCTCTATTACGGCTACAACGCCGAGTTCCTGTTCTATCCCTTTTCGGAAACCCGCGCCGTGGGCGAGATGCTGGCCTTCCATGCCGAGGAACGCAGGCGGGGGATGCTGACCTATGTCATCGACCTTTATGCCCCCGACCTGGGCCGCTATCCGAACGCCGTCAGCATGGACGAGGCGATGTTCGACCGCACCGGCTATTACGCGCTGGGGCGGTCCGACCGTAGCGGGGGGGTCAAGGACCGGCAGCTCGACTTCTACGGCGGACTGCGCTGGCGGCTGGAGGAGCATCTGCCCTCCGACCGTCGCCGCATCGATCGCATCGCCTTGTTCCGAACCGAAAAGGACCTGCGGCTGCTGCCCGACCACCGGCTGTCGATCGAGGAATACAACACCTATGCCTGCCCCTGGCACAACAACCTGACGGCCGCGGTGGCGTCCTTCCGGGTGGCCAAGGCTTTGGCGCGCAACCCCGGCTCGCGCGAGCAGATCCGGGATTTCACCTGGCGCAACTCGGAACCCTTCCGCTGGACCTCGCAGCAGTTGATGGAGCAGGGGCTGATGGAACCGGGGCAGTGGTTCTGACGCGGGCCTGACGACAAGGGAAGGAAGGGGCTGTCTGCCCCCTCTGGCATCTGCGATACCATTCACCCCCGAAGGATATTCGGGAACCGTCCGAAGCCCGCCCTGGGGCCGCGGCAGTGCAGGTCAGATGACGCCCAGGGCGCGCATCGCCTCGGCCACGCGGACGAAGCCTGCGATGTTGGCGCCAAGGACATAGTCGCCGGGGGCGCCGTATTCCTCGGCGGTTTCGGCGCAGACATCGTGGATGTTGGTCATGATGTCGTCCAGCCGTTCCACCGTTTCCTCGAAGGTCCAGCTGTCGCGCGAGGCATTCTGCTGCATTTCCAGCGCCGAAGTGGCGACGCCGCCCGCGTTCGCGGCCTTGCCGGGGGCGTAAAGCACGTCGCCCCGGCGCAGCGTGTCCACCGCATCGGGGGTGCAGGGCATGTTGGCGCCCTCGGCCACCACCTGGGCGCCATTCTTGATCAGCGTCCTGGCGTGGCGCCCGGTCAGTTCGTTCTGGGTGGCGCAGGGCAGCGCGATCTGGCAGGGGACGTCCCAGATCGTGCCCTTGGCGGCCTCGATGAAATACGTTCCCGTGCCCTTGATGCGGGCGTATTCGGAAATCCGGCCGCGGCGCTTTTCCTTGATCTCGCGCAGGAGATCGAGGTCAATGCCGTTCTCATCCACGACATAGCCGCTGGAATCGGAACAGGCGACGACCTTGGCGCCGTATTCCTGCAGCTTCTCGATGGCGAAGGTCGCGACATTGCCCGAGCCGGAGACGACTGCGGTCTTGCCTTCGAAATCCTCGCCCATGGCCTTCAGCATCGAGCGGACAAAGAAGACCGTGCCATAGCCCGTGGCCTCGGGACGGGCGCGCGAGCCGCCGTAGGACAGGCCCTTGCCGGTCAGAACGCCCGCCTCGTAGCGGTTGGTCAGGCGCTTGTATTGCCCGAACATGTAGCCGATCTCGCGCCCGCCCACGCCGATGTCACCCGCGGGGACGTCAGTGTATTCGCCGAGGTGACGGTGCAGTTCCAGCATGAAGGACTGGCAGAAGCGCATGATCTCGCGGTCGCTGCGGCCCTTGGGGTCGAAGTCGGACCCGCCCTTGCCGCCGCCGATGGGCATGGTGGTCAGCGCGTTCTTGAAGGTCTGCTCGAAGCCCAGGAACTTGATGATGCCCACGTTCACCGAGGGGTGGAAGCGGATGCCCCCCTTGTAGGGGCCAAGGGCCGAGTTGAACTGGACCCGGAAGCCGCGGTTGATCTGGACGCGGTCCTGGTCGTCGATCCACGGAACGCGGAAGATGATCTGGCGCTCGGGCTCGCAGATGCGCTCGATTAGCCCTTCCTCCAGGTATTCGGGATGCTTGGCGACGACGCGGCCAAGGCTTTCCATGACCTCGATCACGGCCTGGTGGAATTCGGGCTCGCCCGCGTTGCGTTCCATGACCGTGGTCAGGATATGCTGAAGTTTCTCGTCGATGCGCGCCATGTCCGTCCCGCCATTGTGGGTATCCGGCGCGCGGAATAATCCCAGAGCGTGGCAGGCTACAACTGCCTTGCGCAATTTTTGTGCGGAAATGCGATGAAATCCTGTGCGCTCTGCCACCTTCGGCTTGGTTGCGCGTAATGTTTCGGGGACCGGGCCGAGGTGCCCTCGCCTGCTTGCGTGGTTCGCCGCCCGGATGATAGACGCGGGAAAAGCCGGCGGACGGGCCGGCGCCACAGACAGGACCAGACCGCATGGCGATGGAACAGACCCGCTTCGACAAGGGCGACCTTCTGGCCTGCGCGCGGGGCGAGCTGTTCGGCCCCGGCAACGCGCAACTGCCGGAACCCCCGATGCTGATGATGGACCGCATCACCGACATCAGCGAGGACGGCGGCGCCCATGGCAAGGGCCATGTCGTGGCCGAGTTCGACATCACCCCCGACTTGTGGTTCTTCGCCTGCCACTTCCCCGGCAACCCGATCATGCCGGGCTGCCTTGGCCTTGACGGGCTGTGGCAACTGACCGGCTTCAACCTGGGCTGGCGCGGCTGGCAGGGCCGTGGCTATGCGCTGGGGGTGGGCGAGGTCAAGCTGACCGGCATGGTCCGGCCCGACCGCAAGCTGCTGACCTACAAGGTCGATTTCACCAAGGCGGTGCAGACCCGTCGGCTGACCATGGGCGTCGCCGACGGCATCGTGGAAGCCGATGGCGAGGTCATCTACCAGGTCAAGGACATGAAGGTCGCTCTTTCCGAGAGCTGAACCGAAGGAGGGCCGCATCATGCGCCGCGTCGTCATCACCGGGCTGGGGATCGTCTCGCCCATCGGCAACAATGCCACTGAGGTCACCGACAGCCTGCGCGCGGGCCGGTCAGGCATTGTCTTCTCGCCCGAATACGCCGAACACGGCTTCCGCAGCCAGGTCGAGGGTCGGCCGACCATCGACATCGCCGCCCATGTGGACAAGCGCGACCTGCGCTTCATGGGCGAGGGCGCGGCCTGGAACTTCATCGCCATGCAGCAGGCGGTCGAGGATTCGGGACTGGAACCCGGCGACGTCTCGAATCCGCGCACGGGGCTGGTGATGGGCTCGGGCGGGCCGTCCACGTCCAACTTCTTCAACGCCCACAAGATCGTCATCGAGAAGGGCGCGCCCAAGCGCATGGGGCCGTTCATGGTCACGCGCTGCATGTCCTCGACCAACTCGGCCTGCCTGGCGACGCCGTTTTCCATCAAGGGCGTGAACTACTCGATCACCTCGGCCTGCTCGACCTCGGCGCATTGCATCGGCAACGGGACCGAACTGATCCAGATGGGCAAGCAGGACATCGTCTTCGCGGGCGGCGGCGAGGAACTGGACTGGACGCTTTCGTGCCTGTTCGACGCGATGGGCGCGATGTCGTCGAAATACAACGATGCACCGGAAACCGCCTCGCGTCCCTTCGACGTGACCCGCGACGGCTTCGTCATCGGCGGCGGCGGCGGGGTGGTGGTGCTTGAGGAACTGGAACACGCGAAGGCACGCGGCGCCAAGATCTATGCCGAAGTGACGGGCTACGGCGCGACCTCGGACGGCTATGACATGGTCGCGCCCTCGGGCGAGGGGGGCGAGCGGTCCATGCGGCTGGCGCTGGAAACCCTGCCGGAAGGCCGGAAGATCGGCTATGTGAACGCACATGGAACCTCGACCCCGGTGGGTGACGTGACCGAAATCAAGGCCCTGCGCCGTGTCTTTGGCGACGATGCGGTGCCCAAGGTCAGTTCCACCAAGTCGCTGACCGGCCATTCGCTGGGCGCTACGGGCGTTCACGAGGCGATCTATTCTCTGCTGATGATGCAGCATGGCTTCATCGCCGCATCCGCCAACGTGACCGAACTCGACCCCGAGATCCGGCCCGAGGAAATCGCCACGCAGCGCATCGACAACGTCGATTTCGACAGCGTGCTGTCCAACAGCTTCGGCTTCGGCGGCACCAATGCGACCCTTGTGATGTCGAAGTTCCGGGAGTGAGCATGGCCCTGCTGCAAGGCAAGCGCGCGCTGGTGATGGGCGTCGCGAACGAGCGTTCCATCGCCTGGGGGATCGCGCAGGCGCTGGCCGCGCAGGGGGCGGAGCTGGCCTTCACCTATCAGGGCGAGGGTTTTGGCAAGCGGGTCCAGCCCTTGGCGGAATCGCTCGGGTCCGACATCCTGCTGGACGTGGACGTGACCGACGACGCCTCGCTGGACGCGGCTTTCGGGGCTTTGGGGGAACGCTGGGGGCGGCTGGACATCCTGGTCCACGCCATCGCCTTTTCCAACAAGGACGAGCTGACCGGCCGTTTCGTCGATACCAGCCGGGCGAACTTCAAGCAGTCGCTCGACATCTCCTGCTATTCGTTGATCGAGGTCGCCCGCCGGTCCCTGCCCCTGATGACCGATGGCGGCACGATCCTGACCCTGACCTATGCCGGCTCGAACCGGGTGACGCCCTTCTACAACGTCATGGGCGTGGCCAAGGCGGCGCTGGAATCGGCTGTGCGCTATCTTGCCAACGACCTCGGCCCGCAGGGCATCCGGGTGAACGCGATCAGCCCCGGCCCAATGAAGACCCTGGCAGGCGCAGCCATCGGCGGCGCGCGCAAGACCTATCGCCACACCGAGGCCAATGCGCCGCTGCGTCATAATGCGACGCTTGAGGCGATCGGCGGCACGGCGGTGTGGCTGGCCTCGGACTGGGGCACCTGCACCACCGGCGAGGTGGTGATGGTCGACAGCGGCTATCACGTCCTCGGGATGCCCCAGTCCGAGAATATCTGAGCCAGCCCTTTTGCTGGCACAGCGGAACATCCCTGCGCCCTGGCCGTTTGCCCCGAGCATCCCTCAGAGGCCCGGATGAAACGCTTCGCCGTCTATTATGCCCCGCGCCCTGGTGACCTCGCCGCCCGCACTGCCGCCTGGCTGGGCTGGAACCCCGAAACACGGCGCGAGGTCACGCAACCCGATCTGCCCGCCCTGCTCTGTCCGCCGGCTGAACTGACGCGCGATCCGCGGAAATACGGCTTCCACGGCACAATCCGCGCGCCTTTCCGGCTGGCCGAGGGCATCAGCCCGGCCGATGCAACGGCAGCGGTCGAGGCACTGGCGGCGCGGCTTTCCCCCGTGACCTGCGACGGGCTGCAGATCGAGGATCTGCACGGCTTCCTCGCCCTGATCCCTCAAGGCTGCGACGACGCGCTGCAGGCCCTTGCTGCCGCGGTGGTCGAGGGCACCGACCACCTCCGCGCGCCTCTCACGGACACAGAGATCGCCCGCCGCAAGCCTGACCGGCTCTCCCCCCGCCAGCGCGAGCTGCTGCACCGCTGGGGCTATCCCTTTGTCATGGAGGAGTTCCAGTTCCACCTGACCCTGACCGACAGCCTGCCCGAAGCCGAGCGCGCCCCGGTCATGGCGGCCCTGCAGGAGCACCTGTCCCCGGTCCTGCCCCGCCCCTTCGCGATCGAGGACCTCTGCCTCTTCGGCGAGGACCGGGACGGCCGCTTCCACCTGCTGCACCGCGCGGCCCTTTCGGGCTGAAAGGCCGCTTTCGGACGCGCGAAGCGGAACCCGCGCTTCGACAAAGGCAGGGATCAGGCTTTCGCGCGGCCTTGTCCGATGACGGCCGACACTGTTGCCTGCGCGCGGCGGGCGCGGCAGGATGCCCGCGAAATGACGAGGGGACGGTTCATGGACGTGCAGCACTTCACCGCCGCGGACGGCGCACGGATCGCCTATCGGGACCAGGGCGAGGGGCTGCCGGTCCTGTGCCTCGCGGGGCTGACGCGCAGCATGGACGACTTCGACTATCTCGCGCCGACGCTGGCCGACTGCCGGATGATCCGCATGGACTATCGCGGGCGCGGGCAGTCCGACTGGACGGGCGCCGAGACCTACACCGTCCCGCAGGAGGGGGCGGATGCGCTGGCGCTGCTGGATCACCTCGGGCTTCAGAAAGCGGCCATCGTCGGCACCTCGCGCGGGGGGCTAATTGCCATGTATCTGGCGGCGGTGGCCCGCGACCGCCTGCTGGGCGTCTGCCTGAACGACGTAGGCCCCCAGTTGCGGCGCGAGGGGCTGGAGGCGATCATGGACTATGTCGGCCGCCGTCCCAACGCCCGGACGCTCGCCGAGGTGGCCGAGCGCCTGCCCCGGACGCTCCGCGGCTTCGGCGAGGTGCCGGAGGGCCGGTGGGAGGAGGAAGCGGCACGGCTTTACCGGCAGGTCGAGGACGGTGTGAACCTGACCTACGACCCGGCCCTGCGCGACGCCTTCCTCCTCGCCTTCAAGAACCCCGACGCCACCGCCTGGCCCCTGTTCGACGCGCTGGAAGGGCTGCAGATCGCGCTGATCCACGGCGAGGGCTCGGACCTGCTGGGCGAGGACGCGGTCGAGGAGATGCGCCGGAGACGGCCGGACATGATCTACGGCAAGGTCCCGGGGCGCGGGCATATCCCGTGGCTGGATGAGGGGGAGAGTGTGCGAGTGGTCAGGGCGTGGGTAGCCGCCGTGCAAGGCGCGGCTGCGTAGGGTGCGTGCTCTGCACGCACCGTTCGGCGGCGGGATGGTGCGTGCGGAGCACGCACCCTACGTTTGCTACGCTTGCTAGTTATTGGGAGGATAGCAATTTCGCAGCCATCTTTTGACCCTCAAAGAATATCTTGATCTGATCCAAGAAATCTTTGTCGGACAGGAGCGGAACCTCACCTCGCCGCCAAACAACCGGAGTTCTCTTTTTCACCCCACCTTGCACGGAGCACTTGGGAAACAATAGCACTTGCCCTTCTGCATCGTCGAAGTCAGTTAGCGTGAAAATAGCCTTTTCTAAAATCGTCATGTAAAGGCTCTTCTGATACTGACTCAGCCCTTCCGAACTCCACGGGCAAAGAAAAATCGGCGAAAATCTTCCGTTTCTCCTGACAACCGCCAAAGGACGAACTGGAATTCCAACGTTACGACCAAGAGGGAAGAACTGCGAGAAGCCCTTAAAAGCAGGAACCCCGTCAAACGGGCTTTTCTCTGCATGATCAAAGAAAGCATTGATTAGTTCAATATTATATGGACGTCCGAGCCTGCTTCCGCTCCTTTCGACGACTTCCAGCGCTGTAGCACGAGAGATTCGATCTTCGATGTGATAAAGAGATGCGTTACGAGCCGGTAGATAGTTCCATGTAGGCGAACCCTTCATAAAACAATAAAGTTTTTTAGTAGTTTCGCCCACCGACGGGTGTTGAAGGCGCGCCCAATTCTCGGCTGCCGGCGGACGATTAAGTTTCGCAAGCTTGTCCATTTAGTGCCCCTGCTTCAACTGATAGGCCCGAATGATGTCGGGGGTTATTTCCATTCCAACATTAAATTCACCTTGATGATTCCAAACATAGTGCCAAGCCCCTCCTGGCTCATGCGATAGATCAACAAGCCGTCCGGCCGGCACCCTAATATAATAATCTACTGCACGAACAAGAAAATCATCTTTTTTGACCCGAACATCTAATTCTACGTCAACCCACTCGCCAGTCGCGAAATCGACCTTCCTAGCCTTTTCTGTTATTGGAGACGCACCATATTTTTTGAACTGACTATAGACCTCTCGAAAAACAGGCCCATGCTTCCACGCCTCAATCTTCGCGCTTGTCAAGATCGAGCCCCTTGCTTTTAGCCATTCAACATACACAAAGAATATGATCTTATTAATGTGCATGTTGGATATCGTTAGGCCTGCATCAGCTGCACGATCCAAGACTAAGTTTGCGATTCCACGAACGTCGTAGCCCATCGCACCCCGCACAAGTTCTCTTTTTGTTTACGGCTTGTGCTGCGATTAATCAACCCCACACCCCCTCGAACTCCCGCCATTCGCCCTTGCTCATCCCACTCGTCTCCTGCGTCACCATCCCCCCAGCCAGCCGCCGCTTCAGCACCTCCACGGCTTTCCCGGACAGGGACACCCCGCCCAGTCGGTAGTCCTCGAAGGCCCCGTAGGCCAGCGGCACCCAATCCGCCACAATGCGGCACATCGCTTCGGCATAGACGCGGATCTCGTATTGCGCGTGGGCGTCGGCGCGCAGGCGCAGGAAATGGAACAGGTTGTGCAGGTCGGTCTTCCAGTACCACTGGGTATAGATGTTCGCGGGCAGGTTCATCCGCGCGAGTTCGCGGGCGAGGCCCTGCTGGCCGTCCTGGCTCAGCATCCCCTCGTAATGGTCATAGGACCGCATCGCGTCCTCGCGTAGGATGTCCAGGACGCGCTGCGCCTCGTCCCCCGACAGCACCGCGCCCCGGCCCTGGTTGTTCACCGTGGATTGGGCAGCAAGTTGTTCGGGGGCGGGGATGTAGAACTCGCGGTCGAGGATCGAATAGCGGGCGGAATATTCGTTCACGTTGGCCGTGCGGTGGCGGATCCACTGGCGGGCGACGAAGACCGGCAATTTGACGTGGAACTTGACCTCGCACATCTCGAAAGGGGTCGAGTGCCAGTGCCGCATCAGGTAGCGGATCAGCCCCTCGTCGTTCGACACGGCCTTGGTGCCGCGGCCGTAACTCACACGCGCCGCCTGCACGATGGCGGAATCGTCGCCCATGTAGTCGATGACGCGCAAAAGCCCGTGGTCCAGCACCGGATGGGCCACGTAAAGATGCCGCTCCATCCCCTCGCTGACCGCGCGCAGGGTCGGGCGCGGGGTGGCGCGGGCCTCGTCGATCTCGGCTTGCTGTTCGGGGGTGAGCGGCATCGGGCGGTCCTTTCAGGTCTGTCGCCCGCCTGTCTAGCGCGCCCCGGCTGGCGAGTCAGCGGGCGGCGTGTCAGGATCGCCGCCGCACCAATACGGGAGAAGCACGATGCGTTATCTGCACACCATGGTCCGCGTGAAGGATCTGGAGGCCAGCATGGGTTTCTATCGCCTGCTGGGGCTGGAGGAGATCCGGCGGACGGACAGCGAGCAGGGCCGCTTCACGCTGGTCTTCATGGCGCCGCCAGGCCAGCCTGAAACGCCGGTCGAGCTGACCTACAACTGGGACGGCGATGAGGGCCTGCCCTCGGACAGCCGCCATTTCGGGCACCTCGCCTATGAGGTGAAGGACATCTACGCCACCTGCCAGCACCTGATGGACAGTGGTGTGACGATCAACCGCCCGCCCCGCGACGGCCACATGGCCTTTGTCCGCAGCCCCGACAACGTCTCGATCGAGCTTCTGCAGAAGGGCGACCGCCTGCCGCCGCAGGAGCCCTGGGCCAGCATGGGCAACACCGGCCACTGGTGAGGGGTCAGTAGATGTAGCGGATCTGCTCGGCCCAGAAACGCTCGACCCGGCGCCATTGCAGGTTCACCTGCGGCAGCGGCGGGTCGTCCAGGATGCCCGAGGCCTCCAGCCCCATGACGTGGCGCAGGAACATCTGGCCGACGATCTCGCGCACTTCCTCTCCCCGCGGACTGAGCCGCACGCGGACAGACCGCCGGTCGTTTTCGCATCGCTGGTGGGTGACATAGCCCATCTGCACCAGCTTCTTGAGGTTGTAGCTGACGTTCGAGCCCTGATACATCCCGCGCGACCGCAGCTCGCCTGCAGAAACCTCGGCCCCGCCCAAGTTGAACAGCAGCAGCGCCTGAACCGGGGTCAGGTCGTCGCGGCGCAGGCGTTCGAATTCGTCCTTGATCAGGTCCAGCATCAGCCGGTGCAGCCGGTCGAGGATCTGGATGCTTTGCAGGTAAGGCTCCAGCAGGTCCGGCGGGCTGTAATCCGGCGGTGGAAGCGGCGTGGCAGAGGGGCGCAGCACGGCGAGTCGGGTCATCGGTATCTTCCGTATGGCGTCTTTCCGCCACACTGCCACCGACGTCCCAAGATTCGGTTAAGCGCCGCGAATTTCCCGCAGCCGCCCCCTTGCATGAGCCGCGACCCGGTCCAGCATCGCCGTATGGGCCTGCGGACCCGCGGTCCCGCCCGACAGCCGGGCGGTGATCCAAGGGTAAAGGTCCTGGTCGTTTTCCTCCAGCAGCCGCTCATAGGCGTCGAGCGTACCGGCATCCATCGTGGCCAGTTCGGCCTCGGCGAAGGGGCCGAGGATCAGGTCCATCTCGCGCGTGCCGCGCCGCCAGCTTCGCATGGTGATCCGCTTCAGCCGGGCCTCGTGATCGTCCATCCGCTTTCCCCCCGCGCTTGCAGCCACGCTGTCCCGCGCCTATCACCACCCCGTCCCAGAAACCCGGAGCGCGTCGATGAGCTTTCTGTCCCAGACCCTGTCCCGCGTCAAACCCTCGCCCACCATCGCGATGACGAACCTTGCGCGCGAACTGGCCGCCGAGGGCCGCGACATCGTCAGCCTCTCGGCCGGAGAGCCGGATTTCGACACGCCCGCCCATATCCGCGAGGCGGGCAAGGCCGCCATCGACGCGGGGCACACCCGCTATACCGCTGTGGACGGCATTCCCGAGTTGAAGCGGGCCGTCGCCGACAAGTTCCGGCGCGAGAACGGGCTGGACTATTCCCCGCAGCAGGTCAGCGTGGGAACGGGCGGCAAGCAGATCCTCTATAACGCGCTGATGGCGACGCTGAATCCCGGCGACGAGGTCATCATTCCCGCCCCCTACTGGGTCAGCTATCCCGACATGGTGGCACTGGGCGGCGGGACGCCCGTCATCGTCACCGGCAGCATCCAGAACGGCTATCGCATCACGCCAGACCAGCTTGAGGCGGCAATCACGCCGAAGACGAAATGGGTGATCCTGAACTCGCCCTCGAACCCCACGGGTGCCGGCTATGGCGAAGCCGAGATGCGCGCCCTGACCGATGTTCTGCTGCGTCATCCCCATGTCTGGGTGCTGGCCGACGACATCTACGAGCATCTGGTCTATGACGGCTTCCGCTTCGTCACGCCCGCCCAGGTGGAACCGAAGCTGATGGACCGCACCCTGACCATGAACGGGGTCAGCAAGGCCTATGCCATGACCGGCTGGCGGATCGGCTATGGCGCGGGGCCGGTGGAACTCATCAGGGCGATGGCGAATGTGCAGGGGCAATCGACCTCGAACCCCAGTTCGATCAGCCAATATGCCGCGCTGGCCGCGCTGACCGGGCCGCAGGACTACATCGCGGAAAGCCGGGCCGTCTTCCAGCGTCGCCGCGATCTGGTCGTCTCGGGGCTGAACCAATGCGAGGGGATCGACTGCCCCACCCCGCAGGGGGCCTTCTACGTCTATCCCTCGATCGCCCGGCTTATTGGGCGCCGCACGCCTGAGGGGGCCGTGATCGCCGATGACCGCACCTTCGCGATGGAACTGCTGAATGCCACTGGCGTGGCCGTGGTCTTCGGCGAGGCCTTTGGCCTCTCGCCGCATTTCCGCATCAGCTACGCGGCGTCGGACGCGCAACTGGCCGACGCCATCGCCCGCATCCGTGGCTTCTGCGGCAAGCTGCGGCAGGAACCGGCGTGACAGGGGGGCGTTCTCATCGGGAATAAACCCGAGAGGACAAGACCATGCTGTCTCGTGATGCGCTCGTCATCGTGGCCGATGGCCAGAAGGCCGTGCTGTTCCGCAACACCGCCAAGTTCAAGATCGAGCTTGAGGAGGTCGAGCGGATCGGCCCGGCCAACCTGCAGGACGAAAGCCAAGGAAGGCAACCCGAGGATACGCCGCCCCGCGACGAGGACGAAGCGACCTTTGCCAAGCAACTGACCGAGCGGCTGAACCTGATGGTGCTGCAGAACAAGGTGCAGGAACTGGCGATCATCGCCGATCCCAACACGCTGGGCGTCATGCGGAAGAACTATCACAAGATGCTGGAACAGAAGGTCGTCAAGGAAGTTGCCAAGACGCTGACCGCGGCCTCGGCCGACGAGATCGCCCGCGCGCTGGCCTGACCGCAGGGAACGGAACGCCGGGGCGCCGCGGCGCGGATCATCGACATGGAGCTTGCGGCCCTTTTCGTCATTGTCCCGGCGGTCGTCCTGGGCGTCCTGCATCTTTATTACCGCCCGCCCTCGCTGAAGGGGCGCCGCGAAAGCCGGGCCGTGCCGCTGTCGGATGCGACCACGCTGGGCCGCATGGTGCTGGCGCATGGCGGCGCAAGGTCGAACGTCAGCGGCGTCGTGGCGCTGCATGACGGGCTGGACGCCTTCGGCGCGCGCATTTCGCTGATCCGCGAGGCCGGGCTGGCGTTGGACGTGCAATATTACATCTGGCAGCGCGACCTGACAGGCCTCGTGCTGCTGGACGAACTGCACCGGGCCGCCGAACGCGGCGTCCGCATCCGGCTGCTGCTGGACGACAACGGCATATGGGGGCTGGACGCCGACCTTGCCGCGCTGAACGCGCTGCCCAATGTCGAGGTGCGGCTGTTCAACCCCTTCATCCTGCGCCGGCCCAAGCTGCTGGGTTATCTCTTCGACTTCCGCCGCCTGAACAGGCGGATGCACAACAAGCTGATGATCGCGGATGGCGCCGCCGCGATCCTGGGCGGGCGCAACATCGGCGATGTCTATTTCGCCTATGGCGAGGGGCCGCATTACCTTGATACCGATGTGCTGACGCTGGGACGGGTAGCAGTGGACGCGGGCGAGGATTTTGACCGCTACTGGGCCAGCGGATCGGCCTATCCCGCCGAACTGATCCTGCCCGCGCCGGGGGCATCCAGCGCCCGCGACGATCTGCAGGCGATGCTGGCCGACGAGGCTGCTTTGGCTTACCGGCAGACGGTCGTCACCCGGCCTCTTGTGCATGACATGATTGAAGAACGACTGGCGCTGGACTGGGTGCCGGTGACGCTGATCAGCGACGACCCGTCCAAGGGGCTGGGGCGGCATCGCAACCGCGACCTGATGTTCGCGCAACTGATGCGGATGATCGCCAGCCCCGACCGTTCGGTGGACATCATCTCGGCCTATTTCGTCCCCGGCCGCCGCTTCACCCAGCGGCTGAACCGGCTTGTGGCGGAAGGGCGGCAGGTCCGCATCCTGACGAACTCGCAGGAGGCGACGGACGTGCTGGTGGTCCATTCGGCCTATGTGAAATACCGCCCCGCCCTGATCGACGGCGGCGTGCGGCTGTACGAGTTGCGCGCCACCCGCGAGCTGCCGCGAGAACCGCGCACGCCCGGCACCTCGACCCGCGCGAGCCTGCATTCCAAGACCGTCTGCGTGGACCGCGAGCGGATCTTCATCGGCTCGTTCAACTTCGACCCGCGGTCCATCATCTTCAACACCGAGATGGGGGTGATGATCGACAGCCCCCGCCTTGCGGGCGAGGTCAGCCACGGGCTGGACGAGGTGCTGCCGCTAGTCAGCTATGGCCCCCGCCGCGGCGGGCGCGGGCGGCTGGTCTGGCATGAACCGGCGGTGGACAACCCCGGGACCGTCCACCGCCGCGAACCCGGCACCAATTTCGCCCAGCGCGGGTTCCTGTGGCTGATCGGCCGGTTGCCGATCGAGTGGCTGCTCTAGGCCGCAGCCTTGGCCGCGCGGCGGGCGGCGTGCAGCAGCGGTTCCGTATAGCCCGAAGGCTGCGCGGCCCCTTTCAGGATCAGGTCGCGCGCCGCGTTGAAGGCGGGACCGTCCAGCGCCGGCGCCATCGGCTTGTAAAGCGGATCGCCCGCGTTCTGGCGGTCCACCTTTTCGGCCATGCGCGCCAGCGAATCCTGCACCTGCGCCTCGGTGATGATCCCGTGCTTGAGCCAGTTCGCGAGGTGCTGGGCCGAGATCCGCAGCGTCGCCCGGTCCTCCATCAGTGCCACGTCCTCGTAGTCGAGCACCTTGGAACAGCCGACCCCCTGATCGACCCAGCGCACGACATAGCCCAGGATCGACTGGGAGGAGTTGTCGATCTCATAGGCCACTTCCTCGGGCGACAGGTTCGCGCCCCCCAGCAGCGGCGGCGTCAGCAGCGCGTCCAGCGAGGGCTTCTCGCGCGAGCGCAGCTTCTCCTGCACCCCATGAACCGAGACCTGGTGGTAATGCGTCGCGTGCAGCGTGGCGGCGGTGGGCGAAGGCACCCAGGCGGTATTCGCGCCCGCCTGCGGGTGGCCGATCTTGGCCGCCAGCATATCGGCCATGTCGTCGGGCTTGGCCCACATGCCCTTGCCGATCTGGCCCCGGCCCGCGAGCCCCAATGCAAGGCCCGTGTCCACGTTCCCGGCCTCATAGGCCCCCAGCCACGCCTGATCCTTCATGCGGCCTTTCGGCACCATCGGCCCGGCCTCCATGGACGTGTGGATCTCGTCGCCGGTGCGGTCGAGGAAGCCCGTGTTGATGAACACGACGCGATCCTTCACCTGCGCAAGGCAGGCCGAAAGGTTGGCCGAGGTCCGGCGCTCCTCGTCCATCACCCCCAGCTTCACGGTGTTCGCGGGCAGGCCGAGGATGCGCTCGACCCCGGCATAAAGCCGCTCGGCAAAGGCGACCTCGTCAGGGCCGTGCATCTTGGGCTTCACGACATAGATCGAGCCGGTGCGCGAGTTCCGCCCGGCATCCAGGTCATGCACGGCGGCGGCGACGGTCATCAGGGCGTCCATGATGCCCTCGGGCGTTTCCTGCCCGTCCAGCAGCACGGCGTCGGTGGTCATCAGGTGGCCGACGTTGCGGACCAGCAGCACGGCGCGGCCGGGATGGGTGACCTCGTTCCCCTGCGGGTCGGTGTAGGTCACGTCAGGGGCCAGACGGCGCGTCATCTGCCGCCCGCCCTTCTCAAAACTCTCGGCCAGATTGCCCCGCATCAGGCCCAGCCAGTTGCGGTAGTTGGAAACCTTGTCCTCGGCATCGACGGCGGCAACCGAATCCTCGAAGTCCTGGATCGCCGTCAGGGCGCTTTCCAGGATGACATCCGAGATGCCCGCCTTGTCGTCGCGCCCGATGGGCGTGCTGCGGTCCACCTTGAGGCGGATCAGCAGGCCGTTCACGCGCAGGAACACGTCCTCGCCACTGGTGCCCGCGAACTGCACCGGATCGGCAAGGCCGGTCTCGCCCGCGCCAGTGGTCAGGACCAGCTGGCCGCCCTCGGCCTTCATCCCGGTCACGTCCGCCCAGGAGGTGCCCTCCAGCGGCGCCACCGAATCCAGATGCTTGCGTGCCCAGTCGATTACCTGCGCGCCGCGCTGGGCGTCATAGCCGCCCGGAGCCGCTTTCCCCGGCAGCGCGTCAGTGCCGTAAAGCGCGTCATACAACGAACCCCAACGGGCGTTGGCGGCATTGAGTGCGAAGCGGGCGTTGCTGATCGGGACGACAAGCTGCGGCCCCGCGACCTGTGCCAGTTCCGGGTCCACGTCGGTGGTGCCGATGGTGAAGGGCGCGGGCTCGTCCACCAGATAGCCGATCTCGCGCAGAAAGGCGTGGTAAGCCTCAGCGTCAAGCGGCTGGCCGCGGCGCGTGCGGTGCCAGTCGTCGATCTGCGCCTGCAATTCGTCGCGCCGCTGCAGAAGGGCGCGGTTCTCGGGGGCAAGCTCGCGCAGCAGGGCGGCATAGCCGTTCCAGAAGGCGTCGGACGTAACGCCACCCGTCAGCAGCTCCGTTTCGACCAGATTGGCCAGGGAGGCCGCCACCTGCAAGCCGGCCCGCTCAACGTGATCGGTCATCTTCAACCCTCCATCAGTGCAGCAGGATGGATAGCAGGCCCGTTGGAAGAACGTGACAACCCCGCCAATCTTTTCCATCATGCGGCAAACGGAGGAAGACTTATGGCGGAGAGTGGTGTCCAGTCCGTCAGCCGCGCGCTGACCCTGTTGCGGCTGCTGGCGCAGGGGGATGGCAGCCGGCTCAGCGACCTGGCGCGGGCGGCGGGACTGCCAGTGTCCACCGCGCACCGTCTGCTGACGACGCTGGAACAGCAGGGTTTCGCGCAGTTCGAACCCGCCGCCTCTGCCTGGCACGTCGGGCGCGATGCCTTTTCCGTGGGGATGGCCTATGGCCGCAGGCTCAGCTTCGTGGCCCCTGCCCTGCCGATGCTGCGCCGGTTGCGGGACGCGACGCGCGAGACGGCGAACCTCGGGATTCTTGACGACGACCATCTGGTGACGGTCAGCCAGGTCGAAAGCCGGGAAATCCGCCGGGCGCTCTCGCCCCCCGGCCGCCGGGTGCCGGTGTTTTCCTCGGCCATGGGCAAGGCGATCCTGGCCACCTGGCGCGACGAGGACGTGCTGGCGCTGGCCGACCGCGCCGGCCTGCCGCCGCTGACCTCGAAAAGCCTGCGCACCCGCGACGCCGCGCTGGCCGACATCGAGCGCACCCGCAGGCGTGGCTGGGCACTGGATGACGAGGAGTTCAACCTCGGCATGCGCTGCCTTGCCGCCGTGGTCTGGTCGCCGCAGGCAGAGGCCGCCTGCGCCATCTCGATCTCGGGCGCGGCGGGGCGGCTGACGGATGACCGGATCGAGCAGATGGGAGCGCTGGTGACGCAGGCGGCGGGCGAGTTGACGGAGTTGTTGGGCGGGGTGGCGCCGGATGCTGAGGTGACATCGCCCCTGCCTCGCTGAAAACGGTCGCTTGGCCCCATCCAGCGGAAAGACAGACATGACGGTTGTTTTCTGATCCGCCTCCTGTCCGGGCGTTCGACAGCCCCGCAGGATATTCAAGAACCGTCCGAAGGCAGCATGGCTGGCAGGCTGTCCCGCAGCCGGGGCCAGCCGCCCGGTTGCCAGCCCATTGCGGCAAGGCGGTCGCAACTCATCACCGAAACGACCGCGTCGGCGCAAGGCGGCGGCGGATAGGGGCAGCCGGTCAGCCGCTGCGCCTCGGCCAGCAGGTCATGGCGGTCGAGCAGCAGGTCCGAGGCGTTGAAGGCACCTCGCGCGCCGCTCCGCAGGATCAGCAGGATCGCGGCGGAAAGGTCGTCGCCGTGCAGTTCCGTGGCGATGCGCGGCGTGACCGGACGTCCGGCGATATAGTCCGCAAAAAGGCCCGTCCACTTGTGCCCTTCGCCCGGACCATAGATGCCGGTAGCGCGGAGGCTTGCGGTGGCGAAGCCGGGCGCATCCAGCGCGGCGAGCCCCGCCTCGGCCTCGGCCTTCACGCGGCCGTAAAGGCTTTGGGGCGCACTCGGCGTTCCATCCGGCAGCGGCGTGCCCGCGGGTAGCGCGTCATAGACCGCGCGCGAGGACAGGAAGACGACCTGCCCCACGCCTGCAGCCTTCGCCTGCTGAAACAGCCGCAGCGAGCCGTCACGGTTGAGCGCCACGAAGCCTTCCGGATCGTCGCCCTCGCCGCCGCGATACTTGCCGGGAACATGGGCGAAACCGGCGTGAATCAGCACCTCGCAGCCCTCTAATGGCGCGGGCTGGCCCAGGCGCCAGCCGGGCAGCGTCTCGACCTCGTGCCCCTCAGCCCGGAAGGCGCGGGACAGGAAGCGTCCGACCAGGCCGCTTGCGCCCGTAAGGGCGATCCTCATGCGGGGTCGGGCAGGCTGCGCGAGTCGGGCACCGGGCCGTCGCCCGCATAGGCACGCCACAACTCGATCAACGGGCGGACGCAGTCGGCCTTGGCATGGTCCTGCCATGGCTTCTCATACTGGAAATGCAGGATCTTGATGTCCTGCCAGCGCCACAGATCGGGCATGGCGAACCAGACGTATTGCAGCATGTTCATGAACACCGGCAGGCCGTGCCAGTCGGGGAAGTAGTGCTCCAGAAACGTCTGGTCCGTCCGCCGCCAGAACACGCCCGGCACGTCCAGCCTTGCCAGCATGTCCTCGAACGTCGCCTGAGAGGGCCGGGCCGTGAAGACGCCCGAGTTCATCCGGTGAAAATCCGCGAGGCTTTCATAAACGTTCGGCGCGGCGCAGAATTGGGGATAGTCGAACAACTTGTCCACGTTCTGCAACACCAAGGCGTCGGCATCAATGAATACCAGCCGCTCATAGTCCAACTGCCACAGCCGCAGCTTGGCGAAATTGTCGAGCGGCGTGTGGAAGGGCGGCTTCTCGCCCTTGGTGAAGGCGGCGCGGCCGTGCAGCGCGTCCTTGGCATGTGTGGCGTTGAACTCGGGAGAGGTCGGCAGCAACTCGCAGCGGACCAGCCGGGCGCCAAGGGCCGAGAGGGACGCAAGTTCCGCCTTGGCCACGTCGGTATGCAGGACGCAGATGTCGGCCTGCGTTCCCGATAGCACGATGGACCGCACCAGCGCCTTTGCCCCCAGCGCATAGTCGGCGTTCGTCACCAATGTGACAAAGGCACGGTCGGACCGCGCAGGGCGGTCCGGCGTCAGACCCCGCATCAGACCGCCTTGAGCTTCTTGCCCTCGGGGTCGTGATCGACGCGCTTGGCGATGTCCTTGGTCCAGGCACTGACGGCGGGGACGCGCGAGCGGTCAATGCGGTGGGCATACTTGCGCGCCACGTCCACGACCTCGGCCAGCAGGCCCTCCTGCAGGGTGATCGGGTTCAGGCCCAGCGACAGGAACTGGTCGTTCTTCACGATCAGGTCGTTCTCGTCGGCTTCCTTGCGAGGATTCGGCAGCATCCGCACCGCGGCCCCGGTCATCCGGGCGACCAGATGGGCGAGGTCGCGGACGCGGTGCGTTTCGGTCATCTGGTTGAAGATTTTCACCCGCTCGCCTGCCTTCGGGGCATCGTCCAAAGCAAGCTCGATGCAGCGCACGCAGTCCTGGATGTGGATGAAGGCGCGTGTCTGCCCGCCGGTGCCGTGGACGGTCAGTGGATAGCCGATCGCCGCCTGAATGAGAAAACGATTCAGCACCGTGCCGTAGTCGCCGTCATAGTCGAAGCGGTTGATGAGTTGCTCGTGCCGCCGGGTCTGGTCGGTGTGGGTGCCCCAGACGATGCCCTGATGCAGGTCGGTGATCCGCAGCCCGTCGTTCTGGGCGTAGAACTGGAACAGGATCTGATCGAGGCTCTTGGTCATGTGATAGACCGAACCCGGCCGCGTCGGATACAGGATCTGCTGCGGCTTCCTGCCCGAGGGCGTGTCGATCTCGATGTCGAGATAGCCTTCCGGGATCGGCGCGCCGACCGAGGAATAACCGTAGACGCCCATCGTCCCCAAGTGAACCAGATGCGCGTCGATGCCGGTTTCCACAAGCGCCGCCAGCAGGTTGTGGGTGGCGCTGACGTTGTTGTCCACGGTGTAGACCTTGTGGCGGTCGGTCTTCATCGAATAGGGCGCGGCGCGCTGTTCAGCGAAATGGATCACCGCGTCGGGCTTGTGGTCCGCAAGCCACTGCTTCAGCCGCTCGTATTCCTTGGCGAGGTTCAGCAGGTGGAAATGGATGACGTTGCCGCTTTCCTGCTTCCAGATGCGGCAGCGTTCCTGGATCGAATCCATCGGCGTCAGCGACTGCACGCCCAGTTCCGTGTCGATCCAGCGGCGCGACAGGTTGTCGACGATATGGACCTCGTGGCCGAGGTTGGACAGGTGCAGCGAGGTGGGCCAGCCCACGAAACCGTCACCACCGAGAACCGCAATCCGCATGACTCGTTCCTTTTTCCACAAGCGCGCCCGGCGCCGATTACAGCGCCGCCGGGACGCTGTCGAATGCCATATGGCGACAGGGTGACGCTTTCGTGACCCTCCGGCAAGCCTTGCGCGGCCCAGAGCCGCTGCCGTCGCCGGTCAGGTCGTGACATCCGGCCGCTCGCGGCCGGTATGCGCGCGGATCAGCGCCAGTTCCTCGGCCGCCACGATCACCGGCGCCAGCGCCCGGTCGGGATCGAGGTCATGGGGCTGGTCCGTCCCCGCATAGCGTTCCAGATAGACGCGCAGCGTCGCGCCCTCGGTCCCGGTGCCCGACAGGCGCAGGACGACACGGCTGCCGTCTTCGAACATCACCCGGATGCCCTGACGCGCCGAGGTCGAGCCGTCCACCGGGTCCAGATAGGCGAAGTCGTCCGCCGCCTGCACCCGCAGGCCCGCAAAGACCTGCCCCGGCAGCATGGGCAGCATCCCCCGCAGCCTGTCCACCAGTGCATTGGCGCGGTCCGAGGCCACCGCCTCATAGTCGTGGCGGCTGTAGTAGTTGCGACCGTATTCGGCCCAATGTGCTGCCATGATCCCGGCTACCGGTTCACGCCGCACGGCGAGGATGTTCAGCCACAACAGCACTGCCCACAACCCGTCCTTCTCGCGCACGTGGTCGGACCCGGTGCCCGCGCTTTCCTCGCCGCAGATGGTGACGCGGCCGGCGTCCAGCAGGTTGCCGAAGAACTTCCAGCCGGTCGGCGTCTCGTGCATTTCGATGCCCAGCCGCTCGGCTACCCGGTCGGCGGCGCGGCTGGTCGGCATGGATCGCGCGATGCCGCTGATTCCCTTGGCATAGCCCGGCGCCAGATGCGCGTTCGCTGCCAGCACCGCGAGGCTGTCCGAGGGCGTGACATAGACCCCGCGCCCGAGGATCATGTTGCGGTCCCCGTCCCCGTCCGAGGCGGCGGCGAAATCCGGCGCATCCCCGCCCATCATCAAATCGACCAGATCCTTGGCCCAGACCGGGTTCGGGTCCGGGTGGCCGCCGCCGAAGTCCGGCAGGGGAACGGCATTGACGACGGTGCCGGGGGCGGCGCCCAGACGGCGCTCGATGATTTCGCGCGCATAAGGCCCCGTGACCGCGTGCATGGCGTCGAAGCGCATCGTGAAGCCCGAGGCGAACAGGCCGCGGATCGCGTCGAAGTCGAACAGGCTTTCCATCAGCGCGGCATAATCGGCGACGGGGTCGATCACCTCGACGGTCATGCCGCCAAGCATGCACTCGCCCAGAGCGGACAAGTCAAGGTCCGGCGTGTCGAGGGTGCGGTATTCCGTGATCCCGCCCGTCCGCGCGAAGATCGCATCGGTCAGGGATTCGGGCGCAGGGCCGCCGTTCGGGCCGTTGAACTTCATGCCGAAGTCCTCGTCCTCGCCGCCGGGGTTGTGGCTGGCCGACAGCACGATCCCGCCGTCGGCACGGCGGATGCGGATCAGGTTCGAGGCGGCGGGGGTCGAGAGGATCCCTCCCTGCCCCACGATCACCCGGGCCGCGCCATTGGCGGCGGCCATCCGCATGATGGTCTGGATCGCCTGGTCGTTGAAGAAGCGCCCGTCGCCGCCCAACACCAGCGTCTTTCCCGAAAGCCCGCCGATCGCGTCGAAGATCGACTGGGTGAAGTTTTCCAGATAGCCCGGCTGCATGAAGACGCGGGTCTTCTTGCGCAGGCCCGAGGTGCCGGGCTTCTGCCCCTCGAACGGCCGGGCCGTCACCCTGCGGATGTCGGTGGCCGGGGAAAGGGCAGGATCGGAAAGCGCGGTCATCGGGGACAATTCCTTGCGGCGTTCAGGCTGACAGGGGTGCCATAGCGCAGTTGTGACGGGCGCAACAGGGGGCCATGCCCGGGGGACCGCGCCGGGAACTCTGCCGCGGGCTTGTGCTTTCCCCGGCGCCGCCCCACGGTCGCAGGCACAATCAACCGGGACAGGACATGGCCAGATACAGATCACGGATCGCGCGTGGGCGCCGCCGCGAAGGCGGCAGGGCTTTTCTTGGCCTGCTGCCGCGGAACGGCGACCGCGACGGCACGCGCGGGCACGGGCTTCCCCCGTCCTGGCCCGCGATGCCCCGGCCGATCCGGCTGGACATCTGGACCGGGCGCACGCTGCATGATGCGGGGCGGGAACTCGCCTCGACCCTGCGGCCGGATCTGGCCGACGCGCCCGAGCGGCCGATTCGGCGGCTGATCGACAACCAGGCCGCGATCCGGCGCAACTACCTCGAAACGGTCGCCGCCGATGAAAGCGACGAGGCGATCACCCCCGCCGCCGAATGGCTGATCGACAACCACCACATGGTCGAGGAAAACCTGCGCCAGTTGCGGCAGGCCTTCGGCCCCGACTTCCTCAGGCGCCTGCCCGAAGTCGAACTGTCCGGCGGCGGCACCGCGCCGCGCAGTCTGGTGATCGCCTGGTTCTTCGTGGCGCTGACCAACTCGGAAGTCACCGGCGACGGCCTGACCGAGTTCCTGCGCGGCTATCAGTCGGTGGCGGTGCTGGACATCGCCGAGCTGTGGGCAGTGCCGACCTTCCTGCGCTATGTGCTGGTCGAGAACCTGCGGCGGCTGTCGGACCGGGTGGCGCAGGCGCGCGACCGCCGTGTGCTGGCCAATGCCATCGCCGACGAGCTGGCCGAGATCGAGGGCAGCCGCGCCGCAGCCGCCGTCATCGACCGCCATGGCGACCTTGTCATCGACGACACCGTGGCCGCGCAACTGTTCTACCGCCTGCGCGACGGCGGCGCCGAGGCGCAGGCGGCGCTGAAGGCGCTGGAACGCCGGCTCGGCAGCGCCGGGGCGGGGGACCGCGCCGTGCAGGCCGAATATGCGCGCCAGTCGCGCGGCAACGTCACCGTCGGCAACATCATCCGCAGCCTGCGCCGGATGGGCGAGATCGACTGGCTCGAGTGGTTCGAGGGCGTCAGCCACGTCGATGCCCTGCTGAGCCGCGCGACCGAGTTCGACCGGCTCGACCAGGCCACCCGCGCGGACTATCGCAGCGCCATCGAGCGGATCGCCCGCCGCTCGGACCTGACCGAAATGCAGGTGGCCCAGCGCGCCATCGACCAGGGCCGGGCCGACGCCTCGGCGCGGGACGAGCCTGCTGGCAGCCGCGCCGAGGTCGGCCACCTTCTGGTCGGGGCCCGGCGGAGGGACTTCCGCCGCGCCTGCGGCTATCGCCCGCGCCCGGTCGAGCGCCTCGCGCAGCCCGCGCAGGGGGCGGGATGGTGGATGCTGGCGCTGCCGCTGCTGGCCATCACAGCGATGTTGATTTCGCTGCTCGGCCATGCGCTGCCCTCGTTCGGGCTGGCGGGCTGGCAGGTGGCGCTGCTGCTGACGCTGGCGGTGCTGCCCGCGTCCGACACGGCGATGCAGGCGATCTCGTTCATCGCCGCGCGGGTGATCCCGCCGCAGCGCCTGCCGGCCTATGACTTCCGCGCGGGGGTGCCGCCGGAATCGCGCACGCTGGTCGTCATCCCCGGCATGATCACCTCGGTGGACGCCATTGACGAACTGGCAGGCATGCTGGAATCGCACTATCTGGCGAATCCGCTGGGCGATGTCTCGTTCGCGCTGCTGTCGGACTGGAAGGATGCGCCGACCGAGTCCCTGCCCGACGACGAGCGGCTGCTGGCCCATGCGCGCGCGCGCATCGACGCGCTGGCCGACCGCTATGACCATGGCGGCATCCGGCGCTTCTTCCTTCTGCACCGCAGCCGCCAGTGGAACCCGTCGGAAGGCGTCTGGATGGGCTGGGAACGCAAGCGCGGCAAGTTGGCCGAACTGAACCAGCTTCTGCGCGGGCACGAAGGCACCAGCTTCCTGCCGACCGGTCCCACGCCCCCCGAAGGCATCCGCTATGTCGTGACGCTGGACAGCGACACCCGCCTGCCGCGCGACACCGTCAGCGCGCTGGCGGGCAAGATGGCGCATCCCGTGAACCGCCCCGTCCACCGCGAGGACGGGGTGGTGATCCGCGGCTACGGCATCATGCAGCCGCGCGTCACGCCCTCGCTGACGACCGGGGCCGAGGCCTCGGTCTTCCAGCGCATCTTCTCGGCCAACCGGGGGCTGGACCCTTACGTCTTCACCGTTTCGGATCTTTACCAGGACCTTGCCGGGGAAGGCAGCTTCACCGGCAAGGGCATCTACGACGTGGACGCCTTTGAACGCGCCATCGGCGACCGGATCAGGGAAAACGCGGTCCTGTCGCACGACCTGCTGGAAGGCAGCCTCGCCCGTTCGGCGCTGGTCACGGATGTCGAGGTGGTCGAGGACTTCCCCATCCGCTACGCCACCGAGGCCAGCCGCCAGCACCGCTGGACGCGCGGCGACTGGCAGTTGCTGCCGCTGATCCTTGATCCCCGTAACGGGCTGTCGGGGCTGTCACGCTTCAAGATGGTGGACAACCTGCGCCGGTCGCTGGTCACGCCCTTCTGGGTCGCGGGTTCGATCGCGGGCTGGCTGATGCTGCCGGGCGCTTATCCGATCCTGTGGCAGGCGGCGCTGATCCTGCTGGTCGCGCTGGTGCCGGTGCTGCAGATCGACATGCGGATCTTCCGCCCCGGCTATGGCGTGTCCTGGGACTATCACCTGCGCCACATGGGGCGCGACCTCATGACCTATATCACCCAGCTCGGCCTGCGCCTGGGGACGGCGGCGCACCGGGCGGCGGCCTCGGTGGACGCCATCGGGCGGGCGCTGTGGCGGATGTTCGTGAGCCGCCGCAACCTGCTGGAATGGCGCACCGCCCGCGAATTGGAGCGGGCGGCAGGCGACGGCGTCCGGGGCGAATACCGGCGCATGGCCGCCTCGCCCGTCATCGGCGCGCTGGGCATCCTTGCCACCGCGGTCCTGAACCCGGTCGCTCTGCCGGTGGCGCTGGTGATCGGCGGCATCTGGATCGCCTCCCCCTGGATCATGGACCGCGCCTCGCGCCCCCTGGAAACCGAGGACCGGCTGATCGTCCCCCCCGGGGACGAGGCCGAGCTGCGCCGCATCGCCCGCCGGACCTGGCGCTATTTCGAGGCCTTCGTCGGCCCCGAGACGAACCACCTGCCCCCCGACAACTGGCAGGCCGACCCCGAGCCCAAGCTGGCCGAGCGCACCTCGCCCACCAACATCGGGCTTTACCTGATGTCGGTGATGTCGGCCCGCGACTTCGGCTGGATCGGGCTGGACAGCGCAATGGACCGGATCGACGCGACGATCTCGTCGATGGAGCGGATGGCCCGCTTCCGCGGCCATTTCTTCAACTGGTACGACACCCGCAACCTCGCGGTGCTGCCTGCGCCCTATGTCTCGGCGGTGGACAGCGGCAACCTCGCGGGGCTTCTGATCGCGCTGTCGGCAGGGCTGCGGGTCTGGGCCGACGACGCTCCTTCGGTCCGCAGGCGGCGCACCGGGGGCTTGAAGGACGCGCTGGCGAACCTGGCGCTGGAACTCGAGGCGCTGGACAAGGGCCGGCGCAGCCTGCGCGATCTGCAGACAGCGCTGGACGGCGCCGTGGCGGGGATGCAGGCGGCGCTGGAACAGACCAACGGCAGCCCCGTCTCGGACCCGATCGCGGCCGCGCAACTGACCACACGCGCCGCCGAGATCACCCGGCTTTCGACCGAACTGGACGCCGCCACCCAGGGCGGGGCCGCCGAGGTGCTGGCCTGGGCGCATCTGCTGGAACGCGACGCGCGCGACGTGATGACCCCCGCTCCCGAGGGGCGCGAGGCGATCGAGGTCTTCATGCTGCGGACCCGGCTGCTGGCGGAACGGGCGCGGGCGCTGGCCTTCGGGATGGACTTCGGCCTGTTCGTCCAGAAGGACAAGATGCTGTTGTCGATCGGCTACCGACCGCTGGACGACCAGCTCGACGAAAGCTCCTACGACCTGCTGGCATCCGAGGCGCGGCTGACCAGCTTCCTTTCCATCGCCAAGGGCGACATCAGCAAGGAACACTGGGCGCGGCTGGGCCGCCCCTTCGCCACAGTCGGCCACCAGGGGGTGCTGCTGTCCTGGTCGGGCTGCATGTTCGAATACCTGATGCCGCCCCTGCTGCTGAAGGAACGGCAGGGCGGCATCCTGAACCATTCCAACATGATGGCGGTGCAGGTCCAGATGGACTGGGGCCGGTCGCACGGGGTGCCCTGGGGCATTTCCGAAAGCGCCTTCAACGCCCGCGACCGGCAGATGAACTACCAGTATTACGCCTTCGGGGTGCCGGTGCTGGCGCTGAAACGGGCTTACGGCGAATATGTGGTGGCCCCCTATGCCACGATCCTGGCCGCGCAGATCCGCCCGCATGACGCCGCCCGCAACCTTGCGCGCCTGCGCGAGATGGGCGCCGAAGGGCCGTACGGCTTCTACGACGCCGTGGACTTCGCCCCCGCGCGACTGCGCGAGGGCCGCAAGCACGAGATCGTCCGCAACGTCATGGCGCACCACCACGGCATGTCGATCATGGCCATCGCCAACACGGTGATGGACGGCATCCACCGCGAACGCTTCCACGCCGATCCGGTGGTCCGCGCATCCGAGCTGCTGCTGCAGGAAAAATCGCCGCGCGACATCACCCCGGTGACGCGCACACCGTCCACCAGCGCGGCGGGCCGGCGCGGAACCGCAGGCAACGGCGACACGCTGACTGCCGTGGACGAACCCGCCCGCGCCGACCGCGAGGTTGCGCTGCTGTCGAACGGTCCCTTCTCGACCATCCTGTCCTCGACCGGTGCCGGACGGTCGGTGCTGGGGGGCGTGGCGCTGAACCGCTGGTCGCCCGATCCGACGATGGACGACGGCGGCATCTTCGTCTTCCTGCGCGACATGCAGTCGGGAGAATGGTGGTCAGCCACCCATTCCCCCTGCGCGGGCACAGACGAGCGGTCCAGCGTCGTCTTCGCCGACCACAAGGCCGAGTTCCTCAAGACCGCCAATGCCATCGAAAGCCGGCTCGAGGTCATCGCCGCCGCGGGCGGCCATGCCGACGGGCGGCGGCTGACGCTGCGGAACCGCTCGGGGTCCGACAAGACGATCGAGATCACCTCTTATGGCGAGATCGTGCTGGACAACCCGGCCTCGGACCGGGCCCACCCGGCCTTTTCCAAGATGTTCGTGCAGACGGAGATCCGCGACGGCGGCACGCTGATCGCCGCCGACCGGCGGCCGCGCGACCCCAGGGGCCGTTCGGTCCACATGGCCCATCTGGTCGCCGGTCCCGAGGGCGCGATCACGCCGGGGGCCGAGGCGGAAACCGACCGCCGCGCCTTCATCGGGCGCGGGCGCAGCATCCGCGATCCCGCGGCACTCGACCGCGGCGCCACGCTGACGGGGGCGCACGGGCACACGCTGGACCCGGTCTTCGCCATCCGGCGCCGGGTGCGGGTGCCCGCGGGCAAAAGCGTCTCGCTTGTCTTCTGGACGCTGATCGCCGACACCGCCGAGGAACGCGACCGCATGGCCGCGCATTTCGCCCGCCCTGCCGTCTTCGAACACGAGTTGCGGCTGGCCTGGACCTATTCGCAGGTCCAGTTGCGCCACCTGCATGTGACGCTGGACGAGGCCAAGCTGTTCCGCTCGTACGCGGCGCTGCTGATCTGGCCCGATCTGCGGCTGGCGGCCACCCCCAAGCGGCGGACGGAACTGGGGCCGCAGTCGGACCTTTGGCCGCTGGGCATTTCAGGCGACGACCCGATCCTGCTTCTGCGGACCGACGACGAGGCCGACCTGCCCATCATCCGCGAGGCGCTGAGGATGCACGAGTTCCTGCGCCATCGCGGCGTCGCGCATGACGTGGTGATCCTGAACGAGCGCGCGTCGAGCTATGTGCAGGACCTGCAACACGCCATCCAGATGCTGGTCGATACCGCCTGGCAGGCAGCGGGGCCGGACGCGCCCCGCCATGTCCACGCGGTCCGCCGCGACCAGATCAGCAAGGCCAGCTTCGACACGCTGGTCTCGGCCGCGCGGATCATGCTGCACACCCGCAACGGGCGGCTGGCCGAGCAGATCGACCGGCTGCGCGAGGCGGTGCCCGCCGCCCTGCCCCGCAACCGGGCGCCGGTGCTGATCGACCGGCGCGACCCGAAGCCCGCCGAGCCTTCGCGCTCGCCCCTGATGTTCTGGAACGGCTTTGGCGGGTTCTCGCCCGACGGGCGCGAATATGTCCTGCGTCCGGGCCATGACCGCCCGACCCCGCATCCCTGGATCAACGTGATCGCGCGCGAGGATTTCGGCTTCCATGTCTCGGCCGAGGGCGCGCCCTATACCTGGGCGGTGAACTCGCGCGACTACCAGATCACGCCCTGGTCGAATGACTCGGTGACGAACCGTCCCGGCGAGGCGCTGCTGATCCACGATCCCTCGACCGGCCGGACGGCGACGCCCTTCCTGGGGCTGTCGGACGATCCTGCGGCCGTCCACGAGATCGCCCATGGGCTGGGCTATTCGCGCTTCACCGCTGATTACGGCTGGGTGACGGTGGAGGCCGTCATGACGCTGGCCGAGGCGGCCCCCGCGCGGCTGACCCGGCTGACGGTCACGAACCGCAGCGGGCGGGTGCTGAACCTGCAGGTCATGGCGTTCGCGGAACTGGTGCTGGGCACCGACCGCACCCGCACGGCGCCGATGGTGCAGACCTTCTTTGATCCGCTGCTGAACGCGACGCTGGCGCGGAACGCCTTTTCGACCGAACACGCGAACCGGATCACGGCCCTTGCCTGCGACCGCCCGGCGGATGCCCATTGCGGCGACCGCGCCGGTTTCGTTGGCCGTTTCGGGGACCTGCGCCATCCCGCCGCCCTGCAGTCATGGCCGCAGGAGGATGCGGCGGGCGATCCCTGCCTAGCCCTCCGCATCCCGCTGGCGCTGCAGCCGGGCGAGGCCGTGGCGACCACGCTGGTCCTTGCCAACGCCCCGCAGGACGACATCGGCGACGTGCTGCGCGCGGCACTCGCGCCGGATGGGACTGATCGGGCGCTGGCCTCGGCCCGCGCGGGCTGGGACGAGGTGCTGAACCGCCTGCAGGTGCAGACGCCTGACCCGGCGCTGAACCTGATGGTCAACACCTGGCTGCCCTATCAGGCGCTGGCCTGCCGCATCCGGGCGCGCACGGCCTTCTACCAGGCCTCGGGCGCCTTCGGCTTCCGCGACCAGTTGCAGGACACCAGCGCCCTGATCCTGCAGGATCCGCAGCTTTGCCGCCGCCAGATCCTGAACGCGGCCTCGCGCCAGTTCCCCGAAGGAGACGTCCAGCACTGGTGGCTGCCGCGCACCGGCGCAGGCGTGCGGACGATGATCTCGGACGACGTGGTCTGGCTGGGCCACATCACCGCCCTTTACGTCACAGCCACCGGCGACGCCGCGATCCTTGACGAGACCGTGCCCTTCATCTCCGGCCCGGCGCTTGAACCGGGCGAGCACGACCGCTTCTACCAGCCCCAGCCCGCGGGCGAGGAAGCGCCGCTCTACGAACATTGCGCCCGTGCGCTGGACCTTGCGATGGCTCGGACCGGCGAACATGGATTGCCGCTTATCCTCGGTGGCGACTGGAACGACGGCATGAACCGCGTGGGCGAGGAAGGGCGCGGCGAAAGCGTCTGGCTGGGCTGGTTCCTTTGCGACACCATCGCCGCCTTCGCCCCGCTTGCCCGCGCCCGCGGCGACGAGGCCCGCGCCGAGGCATGGGAGGCTCACGCCCGGCGGGTGGCGCAGGCGCTGGACGATGCCGGCTGGGACGGCGCCTGGTATCGCCGCGGCTTCTTCGACGACGGCACCCCGCTCGGTTCGGCGGGCAGCCCGGAATGCCGCATCGACAGCATCGCGCAAAGCTGGGCGATGATCTCGGGCGCAGGTCGGGCGGACCGGGCGCAGGACGGCGTCAACGCCGCCTTGGCGCAGCTCTTCGACCGCAACGGCCAGCTTCTGCAGCTGTTCACCCCACCCTTCCAGAACACCGAGGCCGAACCCGGCTACATCAAGTCCTATCCGCCGGGCGTGCGCGAGAACGGCGGGCAGTACACCCATGCCGCCGCCTGGATGGTCTATGCGCTGGCCCGCAGCGGCGACGGAGACCGCGCCCACCACCTGCTGAGCGCGCTGAACCCCATCAACCATGCGCTCGACGCCCGCTCGGCCGAGATCTACCGGGTCGAACCCTATGTCGTGGCAGCCGACGTCTATGCCGCCCGCGACAAGATGGGGCGTGGCGGCTGGACCTGGTACACAGGCTCGGCCGGTTGGCTTTACCGTGCTGCCGTCGAGGGCCTTCTGGGCATCCGCCGCCGTCCCGAAGGCATCGAGATCGACCCGAGCCTGCCCGACGGCTGGCCGGGCTTCAGCGCGACTATCTCGATCGAGGGGATGTCCCATGAGATGGCGGTCACGCGGCAGGATGGCGGGCTGAGGGTGACGTTGGACGGCAAGCCCGTGACGAACCGGCTGCTCTCCCTGCCCGGTCTTGCCGGGAAGGGGGTGTCGGACAGAGGTGAGGGAGGCTGAGACCAGCCGCGCTGCGTTCAGCGGCACCGCTGGTTCCTGCGACATGCCGATTGCACCGGAAGCGGGACGCCCTCCCCGCATCCGGGCACTGGCTTGGGGCAGGATCCGGATCAACGCCACTATGCACGATGGCCTGTGAGCGTCCGCGCGAGCCCGTTTCCAGGCGAGCAAGGCCATGCCGGTCACGCGCCCCAGCGGTAGATCAAGCGCCCTGCCGGGCAGTCACTGCAGCGACGCTTCATTCTCCTTCCGGCCACACAGGTCATTGCAAGTCGCGCCTCTCGTGTCAGGACCGGCAAGGACTCTAGTGGTTCATTGAGGTAGCCGGTTCATGTGACCCGACTTCCGGAGACTTGATGAGCATGCAGTTCTGGCTGACGGACGAACAGGTTGATCGGCTTCGGCGCATTTCCCGAAGACGCAGGGGAGGCCCGGAGTGGATGACCGACATCCCACAACCGACGGCTCTGCAAGAAACGGTGCCCCGTCGAGAACGCCTTCACGCCTGAAGGGCCGGAAAAGCATCGCGCTTCCCCACACACGTTGCGGGGACCTGTTCCTCTCAGCCTGTGCACTGCCGCCGTCATCTTCTGGCTTAGATGGCCGGTCCTGACCTTGGGCAACCGCGGCCACCCGCCCGCACCCTCTTGCACTTGGATCGATGCGGCAGCTACATCGGCAGCGTCTCGCCCTCGCGGCAGCCATAGCAGCACTGCCCCTTTCGTCGGATCGCCCTCCCTCGGCAAAGTCGGCATGTGCAAGCCAGACCAAGGCGCGCCTGCCGATACACCACCTTATTCCCCGTCAGTTCACGATGAACTCGGCATGCAGCGCCCCCGCGGCGTGGACCGCCTTGAGGATGTCGATCAGCTCGCGCGGGCGGACCCCCAGCGCGTTCAGCCCTGCCACCACGTCGGACAGCGAGGATTCGCCGCTGACCTCTGCGAAGCCGATCCCCGGCTCTTGCGTGATCTCGGCATCGGTGCGGGGCACGACCACGGTTTCGCCCGGCGAGAAGGGATTGGGCTGCGACACCATCGGCGTCTCGCGGACCCGCAGGGTCAGGTTGCCCTGCGAGACGGCGACGCGCGAGATGCGCACCTCCTCGCCCATTACGATCGTGCCCGAGCGGTGATCGACGACCACGCGAGCGCGGCTTTCCGGCTCGACCAGCAGGTTCTCGATCCGCCCGACCAGTCGTGCGGGGTTCACCGTGCCGAGACCGGCGGAATCGATCGAGATCGTCGTCGCGTCCAGAAGCGTCGCCACGCCGCCGCCGAGGTCGTCGTTGATCGCCTTCTCGATCCGCGCGGCGGTGGTGAAATCGGCGGACCGCAGGGCCAGGCGGAAGCTGGTCATCCGGGTGAAGTCGAAATCGACCTCACGCTCGACCCGCGCGCCCGAGGGGATGTGGCCGGAAGTCGGCACCCCCTGGACGACCGAGGCCCCATCTCCTTCCGCCGAGACCCCGCCTGCGATGATCGAGCCCTGCGCCACCGCATAGACCTCGCCGTCCGCCGCGTTCAGCGGTGTCATGATCAGCGTGCCGCCCAGCAGGCTTTTCGCATCGCCAATGGCGGACACGGTCACGTCGATCTGGCCGCCCGCCCGCGCAAAGGGCGGCAGCGTTCCCGTCACCATCACGGCGGCGACGTTCTTGGGCCGGAAGCTCTCGCCGGTCACATTGACGCCGAGGCGTTCCAGCAGGCTGCCCAGCATCTCCTCGGTATAAGGCGTGTTCCGCAAGCTGTCGCCGGTGCCGTTCAGGCCGATGACGAGGCCGTAGCCCAGCAGGTCGTTGCCCCGGACGCCATCCACCGTCGCAAGATCCTTGATGCGGACCGGCGCCCCCCAGGCCAGCGCCGGCAGCAGGACAAGTAGCGCGATGAGCCGCGTGAGATACGCCATCAGAGGTAATCCGTCAGGGAAAGGCGCGACAGCCGCGAGGTCAGCGCATAAAGATTCTGCAGGCCCGTTTCGGCTTGGTTCAGGGCGGTCGCCGTTTCATAGGGGTCGGCCGAAAGCATGTCGGATCGGGCGAGTGAAAGCGCCGTCGTTTCAGCCGCGCTTCGGGCTGCGGCGCGTTCCAGCGCCGCCTCCTGGAAGCCCAGATCCGCCCGCTGCAAGGTCAGGGCGGTTGTTGCAGCGGCAACCCTTCTGCCGGCTTCGTCGAGCAGCCCAGCGCTCTGCGCGCCCGACAGGCCGAGATCGGTTGCAAGCGCCCCCAGCGCCAGACCTTTCAGAAGATCTCGGAAGGCAGGGTCAAGCGCGTTGTGTTCAAGACGGATCGTTTCGCCCGGCGCGACCGGAACCTCGCGCGCCTTGGTGTTGCCATGGAAATGCGCGTCGGCGAAGCCTCCGGCGCCGGGGGGCGCGGCGAACCAGGTGTCCAGCGCCGCGGCGATTTGGGCGGGATCGGTCAGGCCCGCAACCTGCGCCCTGGCACCGGCGAGCATGTCGGCCGGGCCGGACAGCGGCGGCGTGTCGACCGCCGTTCCCGACAGGACATGCCGCCCCGCCACCGAGACGTTCAGCAGCCGCGCAGCCGAATGGAAATCCTGTCGCGCTTCCATGACCCTTATCCCCAGGCTCGTGGCGTCCGCCATGTTGCCCGCTGGCAGAAGACCCGCGCCCAGCTTCTGCATCGCCTCCATCGCGCCTTGCAGCCCGTCCATCTCGGATCGCGCCAAGGCAGCCGCCTGTTCATGCGCCTGCAGCGACAACAGCCGGTCCTGAAGCTGCGCGAGCGGACCCATCTGCCCGTTCAGCGCCGCGGGGACGTCCGACCTGAGGCCCGTCGCCGCCTCTTGGGTCAGTGTCAGCAGGCGCGACCTGAGGTGCGCGTTCGCCTGCCTCAGCAGCACAGAACGCGAAAGGTCGCCGACCGAAGTGAAACCCGTCATGTCAGCCTCAGTATCGTCTGGATCATGTCATCCACTGTCTGCAGAACCTTGGCGTTCGACGCATAGGCCCGTTCAAGCGCAAGCAGCGTCTCCATCTCGCGGTCGCTGTCCACGCCGTCCTGCCGCAGCATGGTGTCGTAGGTCGAGGACTGCGCCGTTGCGGTTGTCACGTCGCGTTCCGCCGAAAGCCGGCCGGAGGCGGCCAGCGAGGTCAGTTCGGCCGCGAGGCTCGCCGCGCTGCGCGGCACCGCACCGATGCCCGGCGCGGCACGCAGCCCGCCCAGCGCTTCCTGCATCCGCATCAGCAGGTCCGCATTTCCGACCGGCCCTGGCGCCGCCGCCGCCATTCCGTCCCGTAGTCGCCAGACGGCCCCGCCTGCTGCCGGATCAACCGCCGCGCTGACGACAATCCGCTGCGCCAGACCCGGCGCGCCGGAGAAGGCATCAGTGAACAGCCCCGACGCGATTGCCCCCGCCGTCGGATTGGGGGTGACGGCGGCGAAGCGGTCGTGCAGGTCGGCGGCGGCGGCATCCAGCCGCGCCTGCGCCAGGGGGCTGTCCAGATCGCGGATCTGGAAGTTCGCCGCCAGCCTGCCGCCGGCGAAGCGGCCCATCTGCCCAGGGGGAACAGGCTCACCGTTCAGCCTCAGCAGGCCCAGCGCCGGTGAACCCGCGCTCATGTCGGCCGTCACCAGTCCGACGGCCGTGAATTCAAGGCTGGCGGGCGTGAAGCCGTCCAGAAGCACGCCCCCTTCCGCCGTGAACAACGCCACCCGCCCGCCCTCGCGCGGCAGTTCCTTGAGCGGGACGACCAGCGACAGCCCGTCGATGATCCGCTGGCGTTCGTCCTGAAGGGCGTTCGAATCCTTGCCGCCGGCCATCTGGACGGTGATCTGCCGGTTCAGCTCGGCCATCCGCTTCAGCCCCGAGTTCAGCGCCTCGACATCCGCCCCGATGGCGCGGTCCGCGGCGCTGCGGGCGTCCTGCACATGGGCGCCCAGCGTGTTATAGGCGCGGGCGAGATCACGCGCGGCCGAGACAGCCTGCGAAAGCCCGGCTTCGCTTTCGGGGCGGGCCGCCGCCGCAACCAGCGCGCCGTCCAGTTGCGACAGCAGCGTGGTCAGCGATCCCGCCTCGCCCGGCACCCCGATCGCGTCCGAGACCGATTTGTGGAATCCCGCCAGCGTTTCCGCACGCGCCGTTTCGGCCCCGGCAAGGCGGGCCTGCGCAAGAACCGCGCCCTGAACCATACGCACGGCGCCATCGACATGCACGCCTCCGCCCCCGGAAACCAGCGGCCGCGCCGCCATCTGCAACTCGCGCCGGGCATAGCCGGGGGTGGCGGCATTGGCGAGGTTCGAGGCCACGACCTCGGTCCCGCGCGAGGCGGCCACCAGGCCCGAGACCGCATTCGTCAGGGCATTCGACAGGCTCATGTCCGGCTATCCCGCAGCGGCTCAGCGCTTGATGTTGGTGGTTTCCTGCAGCATTTCGTCCACGGTCTGGATGACCTTGGCGTTCGAGGAATAGGCGCGCTGCGTCTGGATCAGGTCGGTCAGTTCGGCCGCGACATCGGTGGTCGAGGCTTCGCGGGCATAGCCCTCGACCGCCCCGGTCGGCCCGTCGCCCGCGTCCCACAGGTAGAATGAACCCGAGGTCGGCGAAACCTGGTAGGTCTGGTTGTTCAGCGCGATCAGCCCGTTCGGGTTCGGCACATCGACCAGCGGGACCTGGTAGATCGTGCGGATGAAGCCGGTGTCATAGGCCGCCCGCAGCATCCCGTGCTCGTCGATCTCGACAGTCGTCAGGTGCCCGGCGGGAGAGCCGTTCTTGGTGATGTTCGTGGGTGCAAAGGCGCTGTCGAGCTGCATCAGCCCACCCACATCCCCGGGCCGGCCGATGTTCATCGTCACCGGCCCGCCCAGCACCGTCAGCGACAGCGCGCCAGTCGCGGGATCATAGGCGCCCCCCGAAAGCGTCGTCACAGATTGCAGCGTCCCGCCGCCGGAATGGCTGCCGTCGAAGGCCAGCTCATAGCTGCCGAGGACGCTGGCGGCGGGGCCGTTGCCGTCGCGAATCTCCATCTTCCAGGCGTT
The DNA here is from genome assembly GCF_016617715.1 of Paracoccus sp. MC1862. Classification (NCBI taxonomy): domain Bacteria; kingdom Pseudomonadati; phylum Pseudomonadota; class Alphaproteobacteria; order Rhodobacterales; family Paracoccaceae; genus Paracoccus; species Paracoccus sp. MC1862. The sequence continues at coordinate 2,133,369 of NZ_CP067225.1, forward strand.
GCTGGCGGCGGGACCGGTCGGGATCGCTGGCGTGAAGGTGATGAACATGTTCTCGGACCGGCCGAGGGGGCCGTAATATTCGACCGCCGTCGTCTCCGGCACGCCCGCCGCGCCAGGACGGGTCGCGTTCGCCGGCAGGTTGATGCCCAGGGTGACACGCGTGGTGGGGTCGGCCGAGGTCTGGTTCTGGGTCAGCACCACCGGCTGCAGCCCGCCCACTGAGTCGCGCGGATGGACCGGGATCGAGCCATCGAGATTCGCAGGCCAGCCCATCAGCACCATCCCCGAATCGGTCCTGAGGACACCTTCGGCATCGGGGCGGAACGAACCCGTCGAGGTCATCATCATCTGCCGGTCCCCCATGCCGCTGCCAAGCAGCACCGAGGGCATCACCGGCAGCATCCCCCGCCCCGACGTGGCGATGTCGAGGGGGTGCGACGATGCCACCAGCGATCCTTTTTCGTCGATCAGACGCGAGGTAGTGGCCCGCACGCCGCCTGCCGAATAAAGCCCGGCCCCACGCGCCTGGTTGATCACCATGCTTTCAAAGTCGGTGTCCACGCGCTTGTATCCGAACGTCCCGGAGTTCGCGATGTTGTCCGAGATCCCGGCAAGCCGCGTCGCATTTGCAGCCAGTCCGGCAACCCCGGCATTGAGGGACGAGGAAATCGACATTCGGATCACCCTGTTTGAGTCGTCATTCGCTGCATGATTTCCGCGATGGCTTAATTTCCCGCTAACGCCACCACCCTTGCAGACCTCATCTGAGTAAAATCACCTCGATCCGGTTATTGGCCAGGTCCATCGCGTTCGCGTTCCTCGGCCGCTTGTCGCCATATGCGGTGACGCGCTGGATGCGGGACTGGTCCAGCCGCCCCTGCACCAGCAGTTCCCGCACGGCATGGGCGCGCTGGTCGGACAGCGGCCAGACCGGATTCTCGATCAGCATCTCGGGGAAGCCCCGCACATGGCCCGCGATCGCGACCTGGTTCCTGACCCGTCCCAGAACGGTGGCGAGGATCGCGGTCAGGTCGCGCAGCACCGGCATGGGCTGCGGACTGTCGCCCTCGAACAGGGGCGCGCGGGCGACATCGCCAAGTTCGATCACCAGCCCTTCATCCGTCATCCGGGTCACCACATGACGCAGCAGGTTCACCCGTTGCATCGATTCCGCCCCGCTGCCGGTCAGCGCATCCTGCAGGGCGCGCTGGATCTCCTGCAACTGCTGGTCGCCAGAGACGCTTTCGGCCGAATGGTCCGCCGGAGGCTCGACCGACTTTCCCCCGTCGATTCCCGTGGCGCCGCCCGAGGTCGAGTTCACGATCGTCGGGTCGAAATATTCGGCCAGCCCCTGGCGCTGCTTTTCGGTGGTGGCGTTCAGCAGCCACATCAGCAGGAAGAAGGCCATCATCGCGGTCACGAAATCCGCATAGGCGACCTTCCACGCGCCGCCGTGGTGGCCGGCCTCGGCCCCACCCTGAACCCGCCTGATGATGATCGGCGGGGCGTTCCTGTCTGACGGCATCGGCTACCCTCAACTGCACGAGGGCGGGTCTAGCAGACCAAATCCTGCGGGGGCGTTAACGGATCAAATGCCGCGCATTTCCTCGGTCATCATCACCGCCGCCTTTTCCGCGATCATGATCGTCGGCGCATTGGTGTTGCCGGATGTGATGGCAGGCATGACCGAGGCGTCCACGACACGCAGCCCCTCGACGCCCCGCACCCGCAGGCGCGGGTCCACGACCGCGCCTTCGTCCGCGCCCATCCGGGCGGTGCCCACGGGATGGAAGATGGTCGAGCCCACCAGCCCGGCGGCATGGGCCAACTCCTCGTCGCTCTCATAGGAGAGCCCCGGCTTGAACTCCTCGGGTCGGTATTTCGTCAGCGGAGCCTGCGTCATGATGCGGCGGGTCAGCCGGATCGCGCGGGCCGCGGTCAGCCGGTCGCCGGGCGTGGACAGGTAATGCGGCGCGATCACCGGCGCACGCATGGGGTCGGGCGAGGCGATCCGCACATGGCCCCGGCTTTCGGGCCGCAGGTGGCAGACGCTGGCCGTGATCGCCGCGAAGTCGTGCAGCGGCTGGCCAAAGGCTTCCAGGCTCAGCGGCTGGACGTGCCATTCCAGATCCGGCGTCGCCACGTCGGGCGAGGACCGGGCAAAGGCGCCAAGCTGGCTGGGCGCCATGCTCATCGGGCCGGTGCGACGAAAGGCGTATTCGGCCCCGATCATCCCCTTGCCCCACCAGCGGCGGGCAAGCTGGTTCAGCGTCCGCGCCTCGGACACCTTCCAGCTGCAGCGCAGCTGCAGGTGGTCCTGCAGGTTCTCGCCCACGGGGGCCTCGCGCAGCACGGGGATGCCCATCTCCTGCAGCAGCGCGCCGGGACCGATGCCGGAAAGCTGCAGGATCTGGGGCGTGTTGATGGCACCCGCGCTCAACACGATCTGGCCGCCGCGCAGGATTTCCGCGCGGCCGTCAGCATAAAGCTCCAGCCCGACGGCACGGTGGCCCTCGAAGACGACGCGGCGGACGTGCCGGCCGGTCAGGACCGTCAGGTTCGGCCGCCGCATTGCCGGACGCAGGAAGGCGCGGGCGGTCGAAACGCGGAAGCCTGCCTTCTGGCTGACCTTGAAATAGCCCACGCCCTCGTTGTTGCCCGTATTGAAGTCCTCCGTCGCCGGGATGCCGACCTCGTTCGCAGCCTTGGCCCAGTCGTCGAGGATGTCCCAGCGCAACCGCTGCCGCTCGATCCGCCACGGCCCGCCCGCGCCGTGATGTTCCGATGCACCGGCGAAATAATCCTCGGACTTGAGGAACAGGGGCTGGACATCGTCCCAGCCCCAGCCGGTGCAGCCCATCTGCCGCCAGCCGTCATAATCCGCCGCCTGCCCCCGCAGATACAGCATCCCGTTGATCGAACTGCAGCCGCCAAGCACCCGGCCCCGGGGATAAAGCAACTGCCGCCCGTGCAGTCCCGGATCGGGGGCGGTGTGATACATCCAGTCGGTGCGCGGGTTGCCGATGCAGTAAAGATAACCGATCGGGATGTGGATCCAGGGATAGCGATCACTGTCGCCCGCCTCGATCAGCAGGACGCGCAGGCGCGGGTCCTCGGACAGCCTTGCGGCCAGAACACAGCCGGCGCTGCCTGCGCCTGCGATGACGACATCGTGCATCCTGACACCCCTCCCTTGTGGCGAGCGATGCTAGCAGCGCCGCAGGCCGGGGCAAGCACAGGCAGACGCAGCGGCGCGCTTGCGCGACGGCGCGACGGGCTTATCTTGGCCCCATGATCGAGGCGGGGCAATATGACATGCGGACTGGCGCGGGGCTGATCGCCTGTCCGCGCTGCGACGCGCTGCATGTCGAGACCGAGCTGCATGACGGCGAGAAGGCCGCCTGCATCCGCTGCGGCCACGTCTTGGCCCGCCCGCGCGAGGGCGCCTTCACCCAGATCGTGGCGCTGTCCTTCACCTCGCTGGTGCTGATGGTCGCGGCAGTGTTCTTTCCGTTCCTGCAAATCTCGCGCATGGGACTGGGAAATGCGACCTCGCTCTTCGGGGTGGCGATGGCCTTCTCGGACGGCTGGCTGATGCCGCTGACGGTGGCGGTGCTGGCCTTCATCGTGGGCCTGCCGACATTGCGGGCGGTGCTGCTGGTCTATGTGCTGCTGCCGCTGCGCGGCCAGGGCCGGCCCGCACGCCATGCGGGCGCGGCCTTCCGCCTGTCGGAACTGCTGCGGCCGTGGTCGATGGCCGAGATCTTCGTGATCGGCACCTCGGTCGCGCTGGTCAAGGTGGGAGGACTGGCGACGATCAGCTTCGGCCCTGCCTTCTGGGCCTTCTGCGCGCTGATCGTGGTCGGCGCAGCCAGCGACGTCTTCACCTGCGCGGCGACGATCTGGGACACGCTTGAAGACCGCGGCGCCTTCACCGACGGACGCGAGGTCGTGCCCGACGCCGAGGCCGCCGCCCGCGACCGCCGCATGGCCGAAGGCCCGCAGCCTGCCCCGGATACCGCCGGATGAGCCGCCATGACGGGCCGTCCCACCACGCCCCGATCCTAACCGCGCACCGCGCCGGGCTTGTCGGCTGCCGCGGTTGCGGCCGGGTCTGGCCGGAAGCAACGTCTGTCTGCGGGCGCTGCGGCGCGCGGCTGGTCCTGCCCGACCGCGGCAGCCTGCAGGCCGTCTGGGCCTGGTGGCTGGCCGGGCTGATCTTCTACATCCCCGCGAACCTGTGGCCGATCATGAGCACGCAGACCTTCCTGGGGCTTGGGGGAAACACCGAATCCACCATCCTCGGTGGCGTGGTCTCGCTGATGCATTACGGCAGCTACGGTGTCGCCGCGATCGTCTTCGTGGCCTCGATCGTGGTGCCGATCGGCAAGTTCATCGTGATCGCCTGGCTTGCCCGCGTCGCGGGCAAGCCCGCCACCGTCGAGGCCGCCCACACCCGCCTGCGCGCGCTGGAGGCGGTGGAATTCATCGGCCGCTGGTCGATGATCGACGTCTTTGTGGTGGCGATCCTGTCGGCGCTGGTGCAACTGGGGTTTGTGGCCTCGATCCACCCCGGCCCGGCCGCCGCCAGCTTTGCGCTGTCGGTGGCCTTTACCATGCTTTCGGCGCTCAGCTTCGACCCGCGGTTGATCTGGCGCGGGTTGCCGCTTCGCAGTCGCAAGGACAAGACCGCCGAATGACCGACATGCCTCCGCAGGACGACACAACCCGCACGGATGCGGCCAGCGCGCCGCTGCGCCCGGCCAGCCCCGTGCGCCGCACCGCCGCCCGCGCGGCCCGCGCAAGCGTTTCAGTCATCTGGGCCGTGCCGATCATCGCGCTTCTGGTCACGATGGCGCTGGCCTGGAACGCCTACACCGGGCGTGGGACCGAGATCTCGGTCGCCTTCAACGACGCCACCGGCATCACGCCGGGCGAAACCGAGCTGCGCTTCCGCGAGATTCCCGTGGGCCGGGTCGAGGCCGTGCGCTTCACTCCCGACCTGCAACGGGTGATCGTGGACATCCGCGTGGACAAGGACATTGCCCAGTTCATCGACGACGAGGCCGAGTTCTGGATCGTCCGCCCCCAGGTTTCCGCGCAGGGCATCTCGCGCCTCGACACCGTGCTGACCGGCGCCTTCATCGAGGGCTGGTGGGACAATGAGCCGGGCACGGCCGAACTCGGCGTTCACGAGGGGCTGGAACGCGCGCCCCTGACCCGCAGCAACGAACGGGGCACCTGGGTGCAGCTTGCCGCCAGCGACGCCTCGGGGATGAGCGAGGGCTCCCCGATCTTCTATCGCGGCCTCGCGGTCGGGCAGATGCAGAACCTGCGCCTGTCGGAAGACGAGGAATCCGTGGTGGCCGACGTCTTCATCGAGGCGCCACATGACCAGCAACTGACCACGACAACGGTGTTCTGGGACACCTCGGGCTTTTCGGTGTCGCTCGGGGCGCAGGGCATATCGCTGAACGTCAGCTCGCTGTCCTCGCTGCTGCAGGGCGGGGCCGAGTTCGCGACCCTGTCCTCGGGCGGGCAACCGGTGCAGGCGGGCCATGTGTTCCAGTTGCAGCCCGACCGGCAGACGGCCGGCAACAGCCTGTTCGCCGCCTCGCCGCAGGACGAACTGCGGCTGACCATGCTGATGACGGACGCGGTGCGGGGGCTGACCGAAGGCGCGGACGTCCAGTTCCAGGGCCTGACCGTCGGACGGGTCACGGGCCTTTCGGTGCGCGTGACCGAGGGACCCGATGGCCAGCTGGGACAGGTGCTGCAAGACATCACGCTGGCGGTCTCTCCGCAGCGCATGGGCCTGCCGGACGATGCGGGACCCGAGGACGCGCTGGCCTTCCTGGCCGGCGGCGTCGAACAGGGCCTGCGCGCCCGCGTGACCGGCGCGGGATTCCTCGGCACCTCGCTGATGGTGGAACTGGTGGACCTGCCCGACGTGCCCGCCGCGCGGATCGTTACGAATGCCGAGCCTTATCCCATCATCCCCTCGGCGCCCCCGGACCTGTCGGACATCTCGACCACGGCGCAGGGCTTCATGGCCCGCATCGGCAACCTCAGGCTTGAGGAACTGCTGAAATCCGCCACCGACATGATGAACAGCGTCACCGCCATCACAAGCTCGCAGGACACCCGCGCGATCCCGGAATCGCTGCGCCGCACCATCGACGAGGCGAATGTCACGATGACCGAGATCCGCAGCGCCACGCAGGAACTGCGCGCCTCGGGCGTGGTGGAAAACGTGGCCGGCGCCACCGCCACGGCCAACGAGATCGCAGGCAAGTTGAACGGCGTGGCCGACCGCCTGCCGCAGATCGCCGAGAACGTGGAAACCGCCACGGATTCGATCCGCGAGGTCGATTTCGCCAGCCTGGGCGCCTCGATCCAGTCGGCGGTTGATGACATCCGCGGCGTGCTGGGGACCGATGCCGCGCGCAGCCTGCCCGGACGGCTGGGCGATGCCGTGGACCAGTTGGGTTCCGCCGCGGGCGACATCGGGGCGATTGCCGCCGACATGCGCGAGGGCCGGATCGCGGAACGCGTGGCCAGCTTCATGGACGAGGCCAGCGCCGCCGCCGCCGCCGTCACCGAGGCTGCCGCCGACGTGCCGGAAATGGTGGCCGAGATGGAGGAAGCCGCCATCGCCGTCGAGGAGTTCGACTTCGCCGGCATCAGCGCCTCGGCCACTGGCCTGATCGAGGACCTGCGCGCAATGCTGGGCAGCGAGGATGCCGAACAACTGCCGCGCAACCTGTCGGACACGCTGCAGGCGGCCTCGGCGCTGATGAACGAATTGCGCGAAGGCGGCGCCGCCGGCAACCTGAACGCGGCGCTGCAATCGGCGCGGCGGGCGGCCGACCAGATCGCGCAGGCGGCCAGCACCCTGCCCGGCCTGTCGCTGCGCTTCCAGCAGCTTGCCGCGCGGGCCGAGGCGGTGATCGCCGCCTATGGCGACCGGGGCGCCTTCAACACCGAAACCGTCAACACCTTGCGCAGCCTGCGCCGGGCGGCCGAATCCTTCGGCAGCCTCGCTTCCTCCATCGAGCGCAACCCGCGCGCCTTTATCCTGGGACGATAAGACCATGCGCCTTGCAATCTCGCTTCTGGCCCTTGCGGCGCTGGCCGGCTGCTCGAACCCCGAAAAGACGGCGCGCTTCCTGATCGACCCGCCGACCCCGGCCATGCGGGTGGCCAACAATCTCGGGACCGCCGAGCTGGCCGACGTGTCGCTGCCGGAATATGCCGGGAACGGCGAGATCGCCTGGCAGACCGCCGACGGCGCGGTGCGGTCGAATCCGCGCAACCTGTGGGCCGATGTGCCGGAACGCGCCTTCACCCTGACGCTCGCCCGCGCGATCTCGGACATGTCGGGGGCGACGGTGATCGCCGAGCCCTGGCCGCTGGCCGAGCCACCGCGGCGGAGGCTTTTGGTGCGGGTGGAAAAGGCGTTGGCGCAGCGCGAGGGGGTCTACCGGCTGAGCGGGCGCTATTACGTCTCGCAGGACAGCGCGGGCGGGACCAACCATGCCCGCAACTTCGACATCGCCGTTCCGATCCCCGGGGCGCAACCCGCCAGCGGAAGAAATCCCCCCGCCGCGCCCGGCGCCATCGCCGCCGCCCAGAACGCGGCCATCGCCCAGCTTGCGGCGCAGATCGCGACGCTGGGCGGGCCGGGGGCGACAGTCCGCACCAGCGTGCCGCGCACGGACCCGATCTTCACGCTGGACCCGCTGCCGCCGCTGGAGCCCCTGCCGGACCTTGAGCCGCTGGGCTGAGGCCTACTCGCCGGGCTGGAACGCGCCGAAGCGGCCCGCCGCGAAGACCAGCGGATGGTCGTCCGGCCCGCCGACCGTGACCTCGGCCACCCGGCCCAGCAGCAGGCTGTGGTCGCCGCCGTCATGGACCGCATGGGCGTGGCAGTCGAAACGGGCCGCCACGCCGGGGATCAGGGGCGTGCCCAGCGCGGTTTTGCCAAGCTCCAGCCCCTCGAACTGCGGACCGCCACGGGTGAAGCGCAGGCAGATGTCCAGTTGCTCGGCCCCCAGCACATGGATCGACCAGGCCGAGGTATCCGCAAAGATCGCGTGGCGCGAGGAAGACCGCGCCGGGCACCACAGCACAAGCGGCGGGTCCAGCGAGACGCTGGTGAAGCTGTTGACCGTCATCCCCACCGGTCCCTGCGGCCCCGTGGTCGTCACCACCGTAACGCCGGTAGCGAAACGGCCCAATGCCTCGCGAAAGACGCGACCCGGTTCGTTGTCGGGCTGAAAGCTGATCGCATCGGCCAGGCGGTCGAGCGTCTCGGGGGGCAGTCGGATCATCCTGCGGCCTTTCCGGTTCCAAGCCCCGCGAGTTCCGGCGGCTCAACGTCCAGCGCCGCGATCAGTTCGCGGTGCAACGCAGGGGCTGCGACGATCAGCCCGTCCCCCAGTGGCGGCATCCGGTTGAAGCGCAGGGGATGCCCGCGCCGGTCGGTCACGCCGCAGCCCGCCCGCTCGGCGATCAGGCTTGCCGCCGCGATGTCCCATTCCCAGACCGGGCGCATCGACAGCGTCGCGTCGAACCGCCCCTCGGCCACAAGGCACAGCCGCCATGCCAGCGACGGCCGGAAGCTGCGCCTGAACGGGGGCACCCGCCCGCCGCGCCAGAACATCGGGTCCAGCGCCGCCTTGGTGGTCAGCACCTCCGCGCCCTCCAGCCGCGCGGCGCGCGGGCGGATCGGCTGGCCGTTGCGGGTGGCGGGACCATTCGCCGCGGCCGCATAGGTCACGCCGCGGGCAGGCTGGTGGACGACGCCGGCGATGGGCTGTCCATCCTCGACCACGGCCACCGCTACGGCAAAGCCGTCCTCGCCGGCGATAAAGGCGCGGGTGCCGTCGATGGGATCGACGACAAAGACGCGGGCGGCATCCGCGCGGCGCGGGTCCTCGGGGCTTTCCTCGCTGAGCCAGCCATAATCGGGACGGGCGGCGCGTAGCACCTGCTCAAGCGCGGCGTTCACGGCCAGGTCGGCCTCGGTCACGGGACCGGCACCTGCGTCCTTTTCCCAATGGCGATACTCGCCGCGCCAATGGGCCAAGGCGATCTGCCCGGCGTCCTCGGCTGCCCGGGTGATCAGGTCGAGGTCAGCTTCCGGCAACGGTCATCCCTTCGACCAGAAGGCTTGGGACCCGCAGGCTGCGCCAGTCGGGCAGGTCATCGGCGGCGGTGATCCGCATCAGCATCTCGCGCAGGTTCCCGGCGATGGTGCATTCGTTCACGGGATAGGCAATCTGCCCGTTCTCCACCCAGAAGCCCGCCGCGCCGCGCGAGTAATCCCCCGTCGTCGCGTTGATCGAGGCCCCCAGCATCGAGGTCACGACCAGCCCCTGCCCCATGCCGCGGATCAGGTCCTCGGGGCTGGCCTTTCCCGCCGTCAGCGCGACATTGGTGATCCCCGGCGAGGGCGGCGAGGAGGTGCCGCGCATGGCGTTCCCGGTCGAGGCCATCCCCAGCTTGCGGGCGGTCGCCAGATCCAGCGTCCAGCCCTGCAGCACCCCATCCGCCACGATCATGCGCGGGGCGGTCGCCAGCCCCTCGGCATCGAAGGGGCGCGAGGCCGGATGACGCGGCTGGCGCGGGTTCTCGGACAGGTCGAAGCCCGGCGGCAGCACCGGCTGGCCCATGTCGCCCCGCAGCCAGCTCGACCCCCGCGCCACCACGCTGCCGTTCACCGCCGACAGCAGGTGCGAGAGCAGCGACCCCGCCACACGCTCGTCGTAAAGGATCGGGAAGGCGCCGGTCGGGGGCTTCCTCGCGCCCTTGCGCGCCACGGTGCGCGCGCCCGCAAGGCGGCCGATCTCCTCGGGGGAGGGCAGGTCCTCGGCCCAGACGCGGGCCTCGCCCGCCCAGTCGCGTTCCATCCCCAGACCCTCGCCGGTGATGGCGACGGCGGAAAGGCCGTGGCTGCTGCGGTCGTAGCCGCCTGAAAAGCCGTTGGTGCCCGCCAGCCACATCCGCCGGTGCATGGCCGAGGCGCCGGCCGATTCCACCATGCTGATGCCCTCGACCGCCCGCGCCGCCGCCTCGGCCCTGAGCGCCATGTCCAGCAGCGCGGGCGGTTCCGGCGCAGGCGCGCCGTCGTCCAGTTCCAGCGCCGCCGCGTCGCGGTCGCGCGCAAGCTGGGCGGGGTCGGCAAGCCCCACGTTGTCATCCACCGGGGCCTCGCGGGCCATCGCCACGGCGCGCTCGGCCATCTCGCGGATGGTGCGGTCGGACCGTTCGCTGGCCGAGACGCAGGCCTGCCGGCCGCCGACGATCACCCGCAGCCCGATCTCGACGCCCTCGGCGCGCCCGGCCTGTTCCAGCGCCCCGCCCCGGACCTCGACCGACAGCGACTCGCCCGAGACGGCCAGGGCGTCGGCCTCGGTCGCGCCGGCCGCGCGGGCGGCTGACAGCAGCGCCCCGGTCAGCCGGGCGAGGTCATGGGGGTCGGATCGGGTCATGGACATGCCTTCCCTTGGATGCGCGAAGGGGCCGGACGGCGCCGGCCCCCGCGATATGGCGTCGATGCCCGGTGTTACTTCACCTGCTGGCCATTGGCAAAGATCTGGCCGCCTTCGCGGAACTCGAAATCCGCCACCATGGCGTCGCCGCCTTCGGGCGCGGGGCGGGCGAACAGCGCCAGCATCAGGCGGTAGCCCGCGACTTCCTCCTGCGCGATGACGCCCAGTTGCACCAGCCGGTCGATCAGGCCGTCGATGCCTTCAAGGCGCGCATTCACCGCGCCCACCGGCTGGTCCGGGTCGCCGCCTTCCGGCACCGCCAACTCGCCCGAGGCGTCGATGCTGGCGCCCAGCGCGTCGATGGCGAACTGGTTAATGGTGACCTGCACCGGCTCGAAGGGGCTGGGCGCCTCCTCCTCGGCAGGATCGGGCAGCGCGGCGCTGCCGTCGGCCTGCATCTCGTCGGTGCCGGGCGGGGTCGGCCCGTCCGCGGCCATCAGCGCCGGGTCGAACAGGTCCATGGCCACGCGCACCAACCCGGTCAGGTCGATGTCGATGCTGGCCGGGTCGCGCGGCAGGGTGCGGGCGCTGTCGAACAGGTCCCAGACGCTGTCGGCCAGCGTCAGCCCGGCGACGGAATATGCGAATTTGAAGGGCGCGGGCTCGTCGGCTTTCAGCACGGGGAACTGCACGTCGAAGGTGCCTTCCTCGATGGCATAGCTGATCGGCGCGGGCAGGTCGCTGACGGTCAGCTCGGTCCGGGTCGAATCGAGCGCGCCCTGGTATTTCAGCCCGTCCGGTCCCAGCGCCAGCGTCACCTCGAACCCCTGCAGGGCCGAGTTGGCGCGGACGGTGTCCTCCTGCCCTTCCTCGTCCTTCCCGGCGAAGTCCAGGTCCAGGCTGCCCGGTCCGGCCGAGATCGTCGCGCTCACGTCCATGCCCGCCCGCAAGGCGGCCGCCATGTCCTCGGAGGCATCCGCCCCCTTGGGAATGGTGCCCGTGCTGGAACCCTGCAGCCCCGTCAGAGAGCTTGTCACGTTGACCCGGCCCGGCGACTCCGCATCCTCGGGGTCGGCATAGGCGGCGGCGAACTCGACCCGCTCGGCGGCCATGGTCGCGTCGAAGCGCATGAGGTCGGCATCCACGATCTGCTGGCGGCTGGTGGCGTTCAGCAGCTTCAGCGTGACCGGCACCTGGCGCGTCTCTTCCCCGGTCTGCACCGTATCCAGCGCCAGCGTCAGTTCGCCCGAGCGGGTGTCATGGGTCATGTCGGCGGCGGTGCCGCCCGAGACGATCTCGGTGTCCCGCGCGGTCAGGGATCCGTTCAGCGTCACCTGTTCTCCGTCCGAATTGCGGAAGCTTGCGGTCGCGGGCGTGGTTTCCGCCAGCGTGGTCCGCACCCGGCCGTCGCCGGTGCCGGTCAGGGTGATCTCGGGGGTGCGGAACTCGACCCGCGTCTCGTCCTCGGGCACCTCGTAGCCGATCACCACGTCGCGCAGGGTAAGGGTCTCGCCCGCCTCGTCCCGCGCGCCCTCGGTGACGGTGTAGCCGTTGGCCTTGTAGTATTCGACCCAGTTCTGCCAGACTTCCGCAGGGGTGACATCGGCCATCGCGGGGGCCGCCCAGGCCAGCACGGCCAGTACAGAGGTGGTCGTTCGCAAGAACATAAAGCGATTCCTTCAAGAAACGTCGGCGGCGTGGTTGGTCGCGGCAGGGCGAATCTCGCATATCCGGGCGCCGCATCAAAGGAGGCAGTGGGTTTGATCGAAACGAATTGCACGCGGGACGGGTTCTTCACGATCCTGTTGAACCGGCCCGACAAGGCCAATGCCCTGACCGAGGGCATGATCCAGGCGCTGATCGCCGCCCTGCGTGACGCCTCGGCCCAGGGCGCCCGCGCCATCGTGTTGACGGGGCAAGGCCGCGTCTTCTCGGCCGGAGCCGACCTTGAAGCCGCGCGGGCGGGGCTTGCAACCTCGCCGCTGTGGGAGGAACTGTCGGCCGCTATCGCCGAGGCCCCTGCGCTGACAATTGCCGCGCTGAACGGAACGGCGGCCGGGGGCGCGCTGGGGATGGTGCTGGCCTGCGATCTGCGGATCGCGGTGCCCGAGGCGCGCATCTTCTACCCGGTGATGAAGCTGGGCTTTCTGCCGCAGCCCTCGGACCCCGCCCGGTTGGCGGCGCTGGCGGGGCCGTCGCGGGCGGCGATGATCCTGATGGCAGGGCAGCGGATCGAGGCGGAAACGGCGCTGGGCTGGGGCCTGCTGGACCGGATCGTGCCGGGGAACGCGCTGATGGAGACGGCGGAGGAACTGGCCGCCGACGCGCTGGGCGCGACGCAGGATCACGTGGCGGGCATCAAGCGGCTGATCCGGGGCGGCTGAGGCTCAGGGATGCGTCGGCGGGTTGGCGCGGGTCACGATGAAGACCGCGACCGCCGCCAGAACCGCTACCTGCACGGCCCAGAAGGGATGGGGCAGGATGAACCAGCTTATGCACAGCCCGATCGCCATGCTGACGCAGACGATCACCTTGACGCGGGGGTCGATGGCCCGGTGTTCCTGCCAGTCCCGGATCTGCGGGCCGAAGACCCGATGCGTCATCAGCATGTGGTGGAACCGCGGCGACGAGCGGTTGAAGGCGAAGGCCGCCACGATCAGGAAGGGCACGGTGGGCACGATCGGCAGCACCGTCCCGGCGAAGGCCAGGACGACAGCCAGGATCCCGATGATCCACCAGAGAAGGCGCATCAGTAGCGGTAATGCTCGGACTTGAAGGGGCCGTCAGCCGGCACGCCGATATAATCGGCCTGATCGCGCGACAGTTCCGTCAGCCTGACGCCGATCCGGCCCAGGTGCAGCCGCGCGACCTTTTCATCCAGCGCCTTGGGCAGGATGTAGACGCCGGGCTGATACTCGTCGCCCTTGGTCCACAGTTCGATCTGCGCCAGCACCTGGTTGGTGAAGCTGGCCGACATGACGAAGGACGGATGCCCGGTGGCGTTGCCGAGGTTCAGCAGGCGCCCCTGCGACAGCAGGATGATCCGATTGCCCGAGGGCATCTCGATCATGTCTACTTGGTCCTTGATGTTGGTCCAGCGGTGGTTGCGCAGGGCGGCGACCTGGATCTCGTTGTCGAAGTGGCCGATGTTGCCGACGATGGCCATGTCCTTCATCTCGCGCATGTGCTCGATGCGGATCACGTCCTTGTTGCCGGTGGCTGTCACGAAGATGTCGGCGGTAGATACAACATCTTCCAGCACAACGACCTCATAGCCGTCCATCGCCGCCTGCAGGGCGCAGATCGGGTCCACTTCCGTGACCTTCACCCGCGCGCCCGCGCCGCTGAGGGATGCGGCCGAGCCCTTGCCCACGTCGCCATAGCCGCAGACGACGGCGACCTTGCCCGCCATCATCACGTCGGTCGCGCGGCGGATACCGTCCACCAGCGATTCCTTGCAGCCATACTTGTTGTCGAACTTGGACTTGGTGACGCTGTCGTTCACGTTGATCGCCGGGAACGGCAGGCGGCCCTGCTTGTGCAGGTCGTAAAGGCGGTGGACGCCGGTGGTGGTTTCCTCGGAAACCCCGCGGATCGCCTCGCGTTGGCGGGCGAACCAGCCGGGGGTCTGGTCGATCCGCTTGCGGATCTGGGCGAACAGCGCCTCTTCCTCTTCGGACTGGGGGGCGGCGATCAGGTCAATCTCTCCGGCCTCGACGCGTGCGCCGAGCAGGATATACATCGTGGCGTCGCCGCCATCGTCGAGGATCATGTTCGCGCCGTCGCGGAACTGGAAGATGCGGTCGGTGTAGGTCCAGTATTCCTCCAGCGTCTCGCCCTTGACGGCGAAGACCGGGACACCTGTGGCCGCAATGGCGGCGGCGGCATGGTCCTGGGTCGAATAGATGTTGCAGGACGCCCAGCGCACCTCGGCCCCCAGCGCCACCAGCGTCTCGATCAGGACGGCCGTCTGCACCGTCATGTGCAGCGAGCCCGCAATGCGTGCGCCCGCTAGGGGCTTCGCCGCGCCGAATTCGGCGCGCAGCGCCATCAGGCCCGGCATCTCGGTCTGGGCGATGTCCAGTTCCTTGCGGCCGAACTCGGCAAGGCTGATGTCGCGCACAAGATAGTCTTGAGGGGCTACCTGATTCATCGAAGGCCTCATGGGGAATGGAACAAGGCCGGCCCTTGTCACAGACCGCCCCGAAAGGCAACGCGGCTTCGACGCTGACGCGGTGTTCCCGATATCAGATCAGGCCCACCTTGGCATAGAAGGCCCCCGGATCGACGCCGTCCTGATAGCCGATCCCCGAAGCGATCACGCAGTTGGTATTGTCGGCGCGTTCCAGCAGAACCGTCCACGTCCCCATCAGGTCCGAACCCCAAAGCTGGGTGCCGTCGGCCCGGCGGGCGATCAGGTTCTCCTCGAACTCGGCCTTCAGTGCGCCGCTGATGACCGGGGCTGCATCGCACCAGGGCAAGTTGCCGCTGGCCTCGGCCTCGACTGGCAGGCTGCGGGCAAGCTCGACCACCTCGGGGCCAGACAGGCCGGCAACGGCGGTCCAGCCCCTCACGGGCGCACTCAGGGCCGGCGACGGCAGGATGGCGGATTGCGCGGCGGAAACCGGGATGGTGGCAATGGCGGCGGCAAGGGCAATATGGCGAAAGCGCATGGGACACGCCTTTCTTGATGTTCAGGGCAGTTCATCTGCGTCGTGATAAAACGGCCACGGTCGGGACCAAGTTCCAAGATGGCATGAAAAAGTCGCTTGACAAGGCTGTGAGGGCCTGCAGGGCAGCCTGATATTGCTGGACAAATCATTTGGGAAAAAACCGCTGCGATCGTCTGGAAGGGTGGAAATCAGGCCCGGTCCCTGCAACACTCGACTCAAAATAATAACGTCGGGCGGCGGACAGGCAGATGACGAACTGGTGGATGATGACTGTCGCGGCCACTGCGGCAGGATGCGTGCTGGCCGGCACGGCGGCAGCGCAGACCGGCAGCGGATCGGCCGCGTCCTCGCCATTCTCAGGGCTGTTCTCGCGCGGCGATCCGGTGGCCAACGCGCCGGTGGACCTGCAATTCCGCGTCACCACCGGCGACGAGGATCTGGAACGGCAGTTGCGGAACACCTCGCGCATCACCGGGGCGCTGGTCGAGGGACGCTATACCGCGCAGGACGTGCTGGCGGCGGCGCGGGCGGATTATTCCCGTCTGCTGGGGCTGCTCTACGACGAGGGTTATTACGACGCGATGATCGACATCCGGCTGGACGGGGTCGAGGCCGCAGGCATCGCGCCGCTGGACGCGCCGCAGATTGTCCGGCAGGTCGTCGTGACCGTCGATCCGGGGCAGGCCTTCCGCTATGCACGCGCCGACATCGCGCCCGTGGCACAAGGGACCGAACTGCCCGAGGACTACCGGGTCGGAGAGATTGCCCGCACCTCGGACATGCGCACGGCCGCCCGCGCCGGGGTCACGGGCTGGCGCGACCAGGGCCATGCCAAGGCCGATGTCGCCGCGACCCAGATCATCGCCGACCATGAAATCCACCGCGTGGACAGCCGCATCGCCCTGACGCCCGGCCCGCTGGTCCGCTTTGGCCAGTTGCGCGCCACCGGCAACGAACGGCTCAGCACCCGGCGGCTTTACAAGATCGCGGGCTTCCCGGAAGGCGACCGCTTCGACCCCGAGACGCTGGAGGAGGTCCGCCGCCGCCTGCGACGCACCGGCGTCTTTTCCTCGATCAACCTGGAAGAAGCCGAGGCGCTGAACCCCGACAACAGCATGGACGTGAACCTGACCGTGCTGGAACAGCGCCCCCGCCGCATCGGCACGGGATTCGAGATCAGCAGCCACGACGGCGCGCTGGTCTCGGGCTACTGGATGCACCGCAACCTGCTGGGGGGTGCGGAACGGCTGCGGGTGGATGCCGAGGCGAAGGACCTCGGATCGGGCACCTCGGGGCGCGACTACAAGCTGGGGGTGCGGATCGACCGGCCCGCCACCATCGCCCCCGACATCACCGCATCCGTCGAGACGCGGGCCGAACGGCTGCGCGAGGAGGATTACGACCTCGACCTCGGCGTTTTCGGCTTCGGCCTGACCTGGCTTCCAAGCGAGCGGCTGACCGGCCAGACGACGCTGGAATACCGCCGCTCGCGCGTGACCGACGACACTGGCACCACGGATTTCGAGGTCTTGGCGCTGCCGACCTCGGTCACCTGGGATCGCCGGGACGAGCCGACGAACGCCCGCCGCGGCACCTGGCTGACCGGCACCGCGACCCCCTTCACCGGGTTGAACGACGAGGCCGGATCGGGCCTGCGCTTTGTCGGCGAGGGCCGC
This sequence comes from Paracoccus sp. MC1862, assembly GCF_016617715.1. Taxonomy (NCBI): domain Bacteria; kingdom Pseudomonadati; phylum Pseudomonadota; class Alphaproteobacteria; order Rhodobacterales; family Paracoccaceae; genus Paracoccus; species Paracoccus sp. MC1862. Next base: position 2,150,214 of record NZ_CP067225.1, read on the forward strand.
GCCTATCGCAGCTTCGGCACGGACGACCGCTTCACGCTGGCGGGCCGGGCACGGGCGGGGTCGATCTGGGGGCCGGAGATCGAGGAAACCCCGCGCGACTACCTGTTCTATTCGGGCGGCGGCGGCTCGGTCCGTGGCCAGCCGTATGAATCGCTGGGCGTGCGGGTGATCGAGGGACCGGAGGGGACAACGGTCAAGACCGGCGGCATGAGCGTGGCGAACCTGACCGCCGAGGCGCGGGTGCAGGTCCGCCCGCGCATCGGCGTCGTCGCCTTTGCCGACGCGGGCCGGGTCTGGGCCGACAGCACCTTCGACGGCGAAACCGACTGGCACGGGGGCGCGGGGCTGGGGGTGCGCTATGACACGCCTATCGGGCCGCTCAGGCTGGACGTGGCAGGCCCGGTAGGCGGCGACACTGGCGACGGCGTGCAACTTTACCTTGGACTCGGGCAGGCGTTCTGATGAAAAAGCTTCTTGCCGCCGTGGCATTCGCACTGCTGCTGCCCTTGTCGCCGGTGGCCGCACAGGACCCTCCTGCGCCCGCCCCGGCCGAGACCGGCGACATCGCCACTGACGCCGCCGCGATTTCCGCCGAGGTCGAGGATGACCGTGGCTTCATCACCCGCTTCCTGGAACGCAACCTTTCGGATGCCGGCCGGCAGGTCGAGATCCGGGGCTTTCAGGGCGCGCTCTCCTCGCGCGCGACCTTCGAGGAACTGACCATCGCTGATGATGAGGGCGTCTGGATCACCATCCGCAACGGCGCGATCCAGTGGAACCGTTCCGCGCTGTTCGCCCGCCGCATCGACATCCAGGAGCTTTCGGCCGGGGAAATCATCATCCCTCGCCTGCCCGGTGGCGGCGAGTCCGGCCCCACGGCCGAGGCGAGGGAATTCGCCCTGCCCACCCTGCCCGTCGGCATCAACATCGCCCGCCTCAGCGCCGCCCGGGTGGCGCTGGGCGAGCCGATCATCGGCGAGGCGGCGGTGGTCTCCGTGGATGGCTCGATGAACCTCGCGGGCGGCGAGGGCGCGGCGCAGCTTACGATCAACCGGGTGGACGGCAAGCGCGGCGTCTTTGCCGTGGACGCATCCTATTCCAACGAAACCACGGTCCTGCGGCTTGACCTGAGGCTTGACGAGGACGCGGGCGGGCTGTTCGCCAATCTCGTCGAACTTCACGACCGCCCGGCCGTGCAGGCCGAGATCCGGGGCGAAGGCCCCTTGCGCGACTTTTCCGCGGGCCTTCGGCTGGCGACGGACGGGCAGGACCGGGTGACCGGCCGCGCCTCGGCCCACGCCGAGCCGGGACAGGACGGCACCCCCGGCACCGCCTTCCGGCTGGAACTCAGCGGCGACGTGGCAAGCCTGCTGCCGCCCGAGAACCGCGCCTTCTTCGGCGCGCAGTCGCAGCTTCTGGCCGAAGGCTGGCGGGGCGAGAACGGCCGCCTGTCGATCCCGGCGCTGCTGATCGACACCGAATCGCTGAACCTCACCGGCTCGGTCACGACGAACGACCAGGGCGCGCCGCAGTCGGTGGTGCTGCTGATGACGCTGGGCGAGGATGCGGGCGCCACCACCCTGCCCGCCCGCCTGCCCCTGCGGGGCGAACCCATCGACGTGCAGTCGGGCAACCTGCAGATCAGCTATGACGCCGCGCAAAGCGACGCCTGGACCCTGAACGGCCGCATCCGCGACGTGACGCGCGGCGCCAACCGCATCGGCGCGCTGACGCTGAACGGCGGCGGCTCGGTCGTCATGGAAAACGGCGGGCTTGAGGCGGTGCTTGGCCGGATCGGCTTCGGGGCCGAGGGCCTTGCGCTGTCGGACGCGGGCGTGCAGGCCGCGCTGGGCAGCAGCATCTCGGGCGAGACCGGCTTCGACTTCACCCCCGGCAACGCGCTGGAGCTTGCGGGCTTCAGCCTGTCGGGCCGCGACTATGGGCTGGGCGGCGAAATCCTGATCGACGGTCTGCAGTCGGGGATCACCGTCTCGGGCACGCTGGACGCGGCCTACGAGGACGCCTCGCATCTGTCGGCGCTGGCCGGGCGCCCGCTGTCAGGGCAGGTCTCGGCCGAGGTCAGCGGGCTTTACACCTTGCTGACCCGCGGTTTTGACGCGGAAATCACGCTGAACGGCATGGATGTGACAGTCGATCAGGAACAGCTTGATCGACTGCTTGCAGGCGATATCAGCATCACCGCCAGCGCCCGCCGGGACGAGACCGGCATCGAGATCCGCGATTTCAGCGTCGATTCCCAACGGCTGACGGGCCAGGCTATGGGCCTCATAAGCTCGACCGCGACCGACCTGCGGGCGACGCTGCGGCTGGCCAGCCTGACCGACGCCGATCCTGCGATGGCGGGCGGGCTGGAGGCCGAGGCAACCGTGACCGGCGCGCCCGGCGCCCGGCGCGTCAGCGTCTCGGGGATGGCGACCGACCTGGTGCTTGGCATCAGCGAACTGGACGCCGCCTTGCAGGGACAGACCGAACTGACCGCGGTCGCGCAGGAACGCGACGGCAGCTTCGTCATCGACAGCTTCCGGCTGGCGAACCCGCAGATCGTGGTGGAAGGCGCCGGCAGCTTCGGCGAGGTGCTGGACGCCGCGCTGGAAGTCGAGGTTCCCTCGCTGACCGCGCTGCGCCCCGAGATGTCGGGCGCGGTGCAGGCCACGGGCCGCGTCAGCACCCGCGACGGTGCCCGGGCAATCGAGATCACGGGCACCGGCGAGGACCTGCGGCTGGGCCAGCAGGACGTGGACGGCGCCCTGACCGGCACGACCGAGTTCCGTCTGTCCGCCGAACAGCGCGAAGGGGCCATCACCATCAACGACCTGCGGCTGGAGAACCGGCAGATGCAGGCGCAGGTCGCAGGGACGCTGGGCCAGAATGTCACCGACCTGAGCGGCAGCGCCGAGATCCGCTCGCTCGCCGCTTTCGGGCGGGGATGGCAGGGCGCGCTGCGCGTAAACGGCAGCCTGCAGGACGACGGCAGCGGGGTGCGGCGGCTGGCGGTGGACGGCACCGGGCAGGATCTGTCGCTTGGCCAGCGCAATGTCGACGGGGTGCTGGCCGGGGAAACCCGGCTGACGGTGCGCGGCACGCAGGCGGGCCAGGTCTTCACCATCGAGCAGGCGCTGGTGGACAACCCCAGCGCCCGCGCGGACATCTCTGGCACCATCGGCAATGGCAGCACGGATGTCAGCGGCGAGGTGGACCTGCGCGACCTGTCGGCGCTGGGCATGGGCTGGCGCGGTTCGTTCGAGGCTCAGGGCCGCTTTGCCGAGGATGGCACCGGCGTGCGGCGGCTGGTGGTGGACGGGGTGGCGAACAACCTGTCGCTGGGGCAGGCGCAGGCGGATGCCGCGCTTGCGGGCGAGACGCGACTGATCCTGCGGGGCGCCGAGCGCGACGGTGTGCTGACGATCGAGCAGGCGGTGGTGGACAACGCCCGGCTGAACGCCACGGCGCAGGGCACCCTGGGCGGCGGGCAGACCGACGTGACGGCGCAGTTGCGGGCCGACAGCCTCGGCTTTCTTGGCGGCGGCATGGGCGGGGCGCTGAACGCCACCGCCCGGCTGACCGATGCGCAGGGCGGCCGCCGGGTCACGGCCGAGGGCAGCGCGACCGGCCTCCGGGTCGGGAACGAACAGGCGGACCGGCTGCTTGCGGGGACGACGCAGTTCGACGTAGCGGCGCTTCTGCCGGCGCGCGGCCCGGTCGGAATCGAGCGGCTGAACGCCCGGAACGGACAGGTCAGCATCAGCGCGGAAGGCTCGCCCGCCGCGCTGGACGTTGATGCGGCGCTGTCGAACCTGGCGCTGCTGGTGCCGGGGCTGACGGGCCCGGCGACGGTTTCGGGCAGCGTGGGGCAGACCGGGACCGGCTATGTGCTGGACCTGGCGGCCACCGCGCCGGGCGGCACCCGCGCCACCATCGCCGGCAGCGCGGCGGCGGATTTCTCGACCGCCGACATCCGCGTGGCGGGCATCAGCGACGCGGCGCTGGCCAACCCCATGCTGCGGACCCGGTCCATCGCGGGGCAGGTCGATTTCGACCTGCGCCTGCAGGGAGCGCCCGCGCTGGAGAACGTGACCGGCCGGATCAGCCTGCCCGGCGCCCGGCTGTCGGACCCGAACATCGGCCTGTCGGTCGAGAACCTGACCGCCACGGCCGACCTGAACGGCGGCCTCATCACCATCGACGCGACCGGGGCCATCGCCGAAGGCGGAACGCTGACGGTCACGGGGCCGGTCGACCTGCGGGGCGGCACCACGCTGGACCTGCAGGCGACCCTGAACCAGGTGGTGCTGCGCGACCCCAATCTTTACGAAACCGTGGCAAGCGGCACCGTCTCGATTTCCGGCAACGCGGCGGACGGGCCGCTGGTCGCGGGCACCATCACCCTGGGCACGGTCGAGTTCCGCATCCCCAACACCGGGCTGGGCGGCCGGGCGATCCCCGACATCATCCACCTGAACGACCGCCCGCCGGTGCGCGCCACCCGCGCCAAGGCAGGGCTGCTGCCCTTTCCCAGCGCCGACAGCCGCATCGCCGGCATGGTCGCGCCCCCCGCCACGCCCCCCGCGAATCCCGCGCGGCTGGACGTGACGATCAACGCGCCCAACCAAGTCTTCGTGCGCGGCCGCGGCGTCGATGCGGAACTGGGCGGCCAGATCCGCCTGACCGGCACCGCCCGCAACGTCATCCCCATCGGCCAGCTTGAACTGATCCGGGGCCGGGTGGATCTGCTGGGACGCCGCTTCGACATGACCGAGGGGCTGATCGAGATGCAGGGCAGCCTCGTGCCGGTGCTGCGGCTGGTGGCCGAAACCCAGCAGGACGGGATCACCACCCGCATCATCATCGACGGCGACCTGCGCGACCCCGAGATCACCTTCCAGTCGGACCCCGAACTGCCCGAGGAGGAGGTTCTGTCGCAATTGCTGTTCGGCCGCGGGATCGAGACGATCTCGCCCCTGCAGGCGGCGCAGCTTGCCAATGCCGTGGCGGTGCTGGCGGGCCGGGGGGGCGAGGGTCTGGTCGGCAACCTGCGCAACGCCGCGGGTCTGGACGACCTGGACCTGGCCACGGATGACGAGGGCAACATCTCGGTCCGGGCGGGGCGCTACCTGTCACGAAATCTTTACAGCGATGTTTCAGTCGATGCCGACGGAAGGTCCCGCATCAACCTGAATCTCGACGTGAATGAGGCGATCACCGCGCGCGGATCGGTCGCAAGTGACGGGGAAAGCACACTGGGGGTCTTCTTCGAACGCGACTACTAGGCGAGTGAGACTTGCGCCACTCGCGCATAGAGAACGTGGCGGCATCCCGCCCGGCCCGGCGCGACTAACCTTGTGATCTTGCAGGGTGACGGGGCATTCTCTAATGCTTCGGAAACCGCCGCACCCCTCGGATCAGGATACTCGTGGAACGTCGTCATTTCATGGGCACGATGACCGCCGCGCTGGCAAGCGGCGTCATGGTGCCGCGCCTCGGGCTGGCGCAGGCGGTCCCCGCCGCTTCCGAGCCCGTCCCTGTGGCCTTCGGCTTCGAGGAGGTGGCGCGGATCGCCACCGACCTTGCCCGCGCGGCCCATGTGGAACCGCCTTCCACGCTGGATCCGCCCTTCAGCGACCTCGGCTATGACGCCTATCGCGGCATCCGCTTCCGGCGCGAGGCCGATCCCTGGGCCGATATTCCGGGCTTCGGGCTGGACCTGCTGCCGCCGGGCATGCTGTTCACCAAGGCAGTGCGGATCAATCTGGTCGAAGGGGGCGTCGTCCGGCCGCTGGGCTTCGACCCATCGGTCTTCGATTTCGACGAGAACACCTTTCCACCGGATGCGGCGCAGATGCCGCCCGGCAACATGGGCTGGTCCGGCTTCCGCCTGCGGACGGTGCTGAACCATCCCGGATTCCTGGACGAACTGGCCGTCTTCCAGGGGGCGAGCTATTTCCGCGTCCTCGGCCGCGGCAACCGCTATGGCCTGTCGGCGCGCGGCCTCGCCCTTGGCACCGGCAGCCCCGAAGGCGAGGAGTTCCCCTTCTTCCGCGAGTTCTGGGTGCATACCCCCGACCCGGTGAACCAGTCGGTCACGGTGCACGCGCTGCTGGACAGCCCCTCGGTTTCTGGCGCCTTTGAATTCGTGCTGACGGTCGGCGACAACACGATGGTGGCGACCCGCGCGGCGCTGGTCCCCCGGCGCGACCTGGTGGATGTGGGCGTGGCACCGCTGACCTCGATGTTCTGGTTCGGCCCCGGCGACCGGGGCACATTCGACGACTATCGTCCCGCCGTCCACGACAGCGACGGGCTCGAGATGGTGACGGGCTCGGGCCAGCGCCTCTGGCGCGGCCTGAACAACCCGGCGACGCTGCAGATTTCGGCCTTTGCGGACCGTGATCCCCGCGGCTTCGGCCTGATGCAGCGCAGCCGCGACTTCGACGACTATCAGGACGCCGAGGCGCATTACGAACTGCGCCCCTCGGCTTGGATCGAGCCTGCGGAGGGCTGGGGCGAAGGGGCGGTGGTGCTGGTGGAAATCCCGCTGGACAGCGAGTTCCACGACAACATCGTGAGTTTCTGGAAGCCCGCCCAGCCGCTGCTGGCCGGGGTGCGCCATGATTTCGCCTATGGCCAGCGTTTCGGCGCGACGCCGGGCGACAGCTTCCCGGTGGCGCGGGTGCGCCATACGCGCTCGGGCCGCTCGGTCAACGCGCAGGGGGCGCGCAGCTTCTTCATCGACTTCGACCTCGACCTGTTCCGCGATCAGCCCGATCCGACCGCCGTGGTCAGCACCTCGGCCGGCAGCGTCGAGCATCCCTATGTCGTCCGCCTGCCCGACGAGGGGCTGCTGCGGCTCGCCTTCGAGTTCCGGCCCGACCGCGTTGACCTGGCCGAGATCACCGCCCGGCTGGAAGGCCCCGAAGGTCGTCTGAGCGAAACCTGGCTTCACCGCTGGACAAGGGGATGAGCGGTTGGACCGCACCGATCCCCCGCTTCTGACCGGCCTCGCGCGCCCGCCCGGGACCGCGCCGGGTGCCGCACCGGCCATGCCCGGGGCGCAGGCGGGCGGCTGGATCGGGCGGATGCCGCCGGTCCCGCCGGAAGCGCCGCTGGCGATGCCCTTGCAGGATTTCCGCGCGCCCCCGCCATCGGGGCCGCCGCGCCCGCCGGCCTCGGGCCGGGTGCTGGCTGCGCGGCTGCTGGCCTTCGGCGGGGCGGCCGCGATCGCCGTCGCGGGATGCTGGCAGATGATGGTCGCCTTCGGAGCCAACATCCTGCCGCTGCAATGGGCGCTCTTGGCCTTCTTCACCCTGACCTTCGGCTGGGTCGGCTTCAGCTTCTGCTCGCTGCTGGCGGGGCTGATCGCGCGCCCTCCCGTCACGCCCGCGGACCCCGGCGGGGCGCGGGTCGCCATCCTGATGCCGATCTACCACGAGGACACGGCCGACAGCCTCGGGATGCTGGGCGCGCTGGCCGACGAGTTGGCGCAGGCCGGCATGGCTGACCGGGCCGAGATATTCGTGCTGTCCGACAGCCGAGACCCGGATGTCTTCGCCGCCGAGACGCTGGGCATCGCCGCGCTGCGCGACACCTGCCCCCTGCCCGTCTGGTATCGCAGGCGGACCGACAACACCGGCCGGAAGGCCGGCAACATCGCCGAGTTCGTCCGCCGCTGGGGCGGGCGCTATGACCAGATGGTGGTGCTGGACGCCGACAGCGTCGTCAGCGGCGAGGTCGTCCGCGCCATGAGCGCGCGGATGACGGCAGATCCTGCGCTGGCCCTGATCCAGACGATCCCGGTGCTGGTCGGGGGGCAGACGCTGTTTTCCCGCGTGATCCAGTTCGCGGGCCGCGTCTATGGCCCGCCCATCGCGCGGGGTGTCGCCGCATGGTCGGGCGACAACGGCAATTTCTGGGGCCACAACGCGATGATCCGCGTTCCGGCCTTCGCCGCCTGCTGCGGCTTGCCCGAGCTTCCGGGCGCGCCCCCCTGGGGCGGCACCGTCCTGTCGCATGACTTCGTCGAGGCCGCGCTGCTGCGGCGCGCGGGCTGGAAGGTCCGTCTGGACTGGGACCTGCGCGCCAGCTACGAGGGCTGCCCCCCCACCCTGCTGGACATGGCCGTGCGCGAGCGCCGCTGGGCGCAGGGCAACCTGCAGCACCTGCGGCTGGTCGGCGCCCGCGGCTTCACCGCCATCAGCCGCGTCCATTTCGCCGTCGGCGTCCTCGGCTTCCTGATGAGCCCGGTGTGGCTGGCGATGATCCTCGTGGGCCTGGCGCTGACCGCCAACGTGATCCTGTCGCGGCCCGAGTATTTTCCACAAAGCTACCAGCTTTTCCCCGAATGGCCGACCTTCGACGCCCGCCGCATGGTCTGGCTGTTCGTCGCCGCGATGAGCCTGCTGCTGCTGCCCAAGTTCGTCGCCGTGGCACGGGCCTGGCAGCGGCCGCTGGCGGCCGCGGCGGGCGGCCGCTCACGCGTCCTGCTCAGCGCGCTGTTCGAAACCGTGATGTCGGCGCTGATCGCGCCCGTGCAGATGCTGATTCAGACGCGCCAGATCCTTGAAATTCTGCGGGGAAAGAGCTCCGGCTGGGAAAGCCAGGTCCGCAAGGGCTCAATGCCGCCCTGGGGGCTGGTGCTGCGGCGGCACGGCATCCATGTCGTCTCGGGCGTGGTGACGCTGGTGGTGGCGGTGTCGCTGTCGCCGGGGCTGGCGATCTGGCTGTCACCGATCCTCGCCGGGCTGATCCTGTCGCCGGCCATCTCGCGCTGGACCGCCTCGCCGGTCTTCGGCCGCTGGGCGCGGATGGCCGGGCTGCTGGTCACGCCCGAGGAACGGGTGCCGCCGCCCGTCATCGCCGCCAGCACCGCCCATGTCCGCCGCCTGCGCCCGGCGGTCGGGGACACGCCGCTGCTGGGCCGCGACCCGCGCGCCCGCGCCCGTCACATCGCACTGCTGCCGCCCGTGCCCGACGCGCCAGCGGCCGAGCGTCTGCCCGCCATCGCCGCCGAGGCCAAGATCGCCGCCGCCGCCTCGCAGGCCGAGGCACTGGCCTTCCTCGACCGCCCCGAGCGTGCCGCCCTGCTGTCGGACCCGCGCCTTCTGGACCGCTGGGCCGCGCTGCCAAAATGAGCCGGATCGTTTCGCTGGACATGCTGCGCGGCTACGCGCTGGTCTGCATCATGCTGAACCACATGCCGGTGGGCGTACTGCGGCAGTTCACCCTGACCAACTTCGCCGTCTACGACGCGGCCGAGCTGTTCGTGCTTCTGTCGGGTTTCCTCGTGGGCCTTGTCTGGATGAAGGTCGAGCGCGCCGAAGGCCGGCTGGCCGCGCAATGGCGCTTTGCCCGTCGCGCCGGACAGGTCTGGCTGGCGCTGGTCCTCGGCGGCATCCTGCTGGCGCTGCTGTCACGCGGGCTGCTGGAACTGGGTTTCCGCCACACCGCGATCTGGAACGAATACGCCCGCTGGATCATCGAGGTGCCCGTTGGCTATATCGCAACGCTGGCGCTGATGTGGCTGCAGCCGAACCTGCTGGACGTGCTGGCCCTTTACGTCATCGTCCTGGCCTTGGCACCGATGCTGGTGCCGCTGATGCTGCGCTGGCCGGTCGCGTTCTTCGTCGGCTCGGCGGCGATCTGGCTGATGGCCGTGCCGCTGAACGCCGCCCTGCCCAACCACCGGGTCGAGGGCGGGCTGCTGTTCAACCCCTTCGGCTGGCAGCTTCTGTTCCACACGGGCGTGGCGATGGGGGCCTTCCGCCACCGCTTCATGCCGGTCCTGCGCCGCCATGGCCGCTGGCTCACCGCCATCTCGGTGGCGATCACGCTTTATTCGCTGGCGATGGTCACGCTGTGGCGCCTTGGTCCCGAGGGCAAGCGATTGGCCGACATCATGTGGCACGCGGTGGGCAGCGTGGACAAATGGTCGCTGGATTGGGTGCGCTATGTGGCGATCATGGCGGCAAGCTGGCTGGTCGCGGTGCCGCTGTCGGACCTGTTCGCCTGGGCGGCGGGGACGGCCCCGGGTCGGGCGCTGGGGACGATCGGCAAGGGCGGGCTGGTGGCCTTTGTCGCCTGCGTGCTGCTGTCGGTCCTGGGCGACGCCATGGCGCTGAGCCTGCCCAAGGGCGCGGCGCGGCTGGGCGTGGACCTGTGGACCATCGCGGCGCTGTGGCTGACCGCGCATCTGTGGCTGCGCGAAAAGGCCCGCCGCATGGAACGACGCATCAAGGCAGGCTGATTTCCTAGTGTTCTGGTGGAGCCGAGGTCCACCGAACCTTTGCTTTCAGCCGTCCGATGCCATCCAGATATGCCTGCAAACACTAGCATATTCCTTCATCTGTAATCCGATAGTGTCTTGCAACGTCCAGCCATATCCCACATTGTGCGTGGGACAAACCGTGGGACGTGATTATGGCGAAGCTGACGGCAACAGGCATCAGGAACCTGACCACGCCGGGCAAGTATGGAGACGGGAACGGGCTGTTCCTTGTCGTCGCCGCGACGGGGGCGAAGCGTTGGGTGCAGCGCATCACCATCCGCGGCAAGCGGTGCGACCTAGGGCTGGGGTCGCTTTCGTCCGTATCGCTGGCCGAGGCGCGTGAACTGGCCGCGCGCAATCGCAGGGAGGCCGCGGCCGGTGGCGACCCCCTGCGGGACAAGCGCGAGGCGGCCGCCGTCCTGACCTTCGAGGAATCCGCGCGCGAGGTTCACCGGCTGCACTTGCCGACATGGCGGAACGTGAAGCACGGGCAGGACTTCATCACGTCGCTTGAACTGTATGCCTTCCCGCGCATCGGGCATCTGCGGGTTTCGGACGTGACCGCCGCCGATGTGCTTGGGGTTCTTACGCCCATCTGGACCGCGAAGCACGAAACCGCCCGCCGGGTGCGCCAGCGCATCGGCACGGTGCTGAAATGGGCCGTGGCGAAGGGGTGGCGGCAGGACAATCCGGCGGACGCCATTACAACCGCATTGCCTAAGGTGCCGAAGGTGAAGGCCCATCGGGTGGCGCTGCCATATGCCGAGGTTGCCGGTTTTCTGACCGTCCTTCGGGGGTGCGGGGCATTGCCGCAGACGCGCTGGGCAATCGAGTTTGCGATACTCACCGCCATGCGTTCCCTAGAAGTGAGGGACGCGACGTGGGACGAAATCGACTTGGACGCGGCAACCTGGACCATTCCCGCCGCTCGCATGAAGATGAAGCGCCCGCATCGGGTGCCGCTGTCGCCTCGGGCTATCGAGGTTCTAAAAGAGGCCCGCGACCTTTTCGGCGGTTCCGGCAGGTTGTTCCCGGGCGCGAAGAGAGGCCGCCCGCTTTCGGATGTGGCCCTGTCAAAGACGGTGAAGGGGCTGGGCTATCCGGTGGACGTTCACGGCTTCCGCACATCCTTCCGCACCTGGGCGCAGGACAAGACCACGTTTCCCCGCGAGGTCGCGGAAGCCTGCCTGGCGCATCTGGTCGGGTCCGAGGTGGAGCGCGCCTATTCCCGTTCCGACCTGTTCGACAAGCGCCGCCGACTCATGAACGCATGGGCCGGTTATGTGGCAGGGGAATCAGCCGGAAAGGTGGTGCGGATTGCGTAAGGAGCAATGGGTCGCAAGGTCTCGGTCGAGCAATTGCCATGTCGCCGTAGAGCTAACCCCGCACACTCCACCATCACCAACTTGGAGCCGAACAGTGATGCGTTGCACTCCAAAACCGAACAGTTCCGCAGGCCTTATTCCTACCGCTCAAACAACAAGGTGGGGCCGCAAGACTGACAGATTGCCTTCCGCACAACTGAGGAAATCGACCTGCTGCGCCGCTCGCTGAAGGCCTGAGGCCTCGCGGGCGCTTGACCGCGGTCGAACATCAACAACAATAGCACACACCGGGAACGCGCAAGACTTCGTGCAGTCCGGCAAGAGCACCCCCGCAGACGGGGCAATGCGCTTAAACAGGAAGGCCCGCAGCACTGGCGAAAGTGCTGCGGGCCGGGGTTGGAAAGACTTTGCCGGTCACTTCCAACCCCTTCCTGCCAAGAATCGGGGCCATCCGGCAAGCTGAATTACGCTTTGCGTATCTAGCCGGGTGGCCCGTCACAGGAACGAGGAAGGGCTTACCCGTGAATATCAGAATGATGCGCCTGCCGGATGTGGTGCAGGCAACCGGCCTTGGCCGCTCGACCATCTATGCCAAGGTGGCTGCTGGTGACTTCCCAGCCCCCGTGAAGCTGGGCGCGCGTGCCGTCGCCTGGCCGGAAGCCGTTGTTGCCGAGTGGCTGGCGAATCGGCCCAGCGCCCGCGCCGCCTGAAACGAGAAACCGCCGCCCGGACAAGGGGGCGACGGCGCTATTCGTTTCGGCGGTTCTGGATGCCCTGACCTATAGCGTCAGCCCCCTTTGCCGACAAGGCGAAGGACGCACGCACCATGACTTTCCAAAGGCAATGGCCCGCAAGGGCTTTCACCATCCGCTGCGAGGGCGATGCCCCTTGCTTGATTATCGCCAAAGGCCGCGACCGGTGGGCGCTTGAGGCGCTGATGGCGGCAGGCCCAAACGGTTGCACGCCAATCAACAACCCCGCCCCGCGCTGGGCGGCTTACATCCACAACCTGCGCGCCTTGGGCGTGGCAATCGACACCATCACAGAAAAGCACGGCGGCCCCTTCGCGGGGCATCACGCCCGCTATGTGCTGCGTTGCCATGTCACGGCAGGCCGTGAAGGCGGTGCCGCATGACCGCGCTTCGCATTGCCCTGCTGATGCAGCGTTACGGGCTGGACGCCGACCGCGCTGCGCTGCTGGCCGCCTTTATCTGGGGGTGCGGCCATGAGTGAGCGCGAACCGACGAACGCCGAACTGATTGCCGCCGCCGTTGGCATCGCCCTTGCCTCGCGCGACCTTATCAAGCGCACCGACCGCACGTCCTTCCGCGACGTTGGCCAGACGCTGGACGCATTGCACGAGGGCATGGCCGTCGCCGGGGGTTCCCTGTTGCACCTGGCCGAGCGGCTGGGCGTGCAGGCGGACGTGGACCGGCTGGTGAAGCAGGGACAGGACCGCATCGCCACGGTGCGCGCCTTCGCCGGGACGGAGGGCCGCGCATGACTGACGCGCGCGCCCTGACCCTCGCCCTTCGCGGCAAGTGGTATCGCACCTATGGGCTGGCCTGCTGTCCTGCGCATGGGGACCGTCGGCCCAGCCTGACGCTGGCCGATGCACCGGACGGGCGCTTGCTGCTGAACTGCAAGACCGGGTGCAGCTTCTTTGACGTGCTGACCGCCTTGCGGGACCGGGGGCTTCTCGACCGGCACGCCCGGCCCCAGCCGCCCAGCGCGTCCGAGATTGCCCGCCGCCGGGCCGAGGATGAGGCCGAGGCCGTGAAGCGGGAACGGCAGGCGCTGGCGTGCTGGAACGAGGCGCTGCCCGTTCACGGCACCCCAGCGGAAACCTACCTGCGGGGGCGGGGCATCACCTGCCCCCTGCCGGACAGCCTGCGCTTTCATCCCGCGTGCTGGCACGCATCCGCCAAGCGCCTGCCCGCAATGGTCGCGCGGGTGGACGGCTTGCCGCGACTGGCCGTGCATCGGACCTACCTGCGCCCGGACGGCACCGGCAAGGCCGAGGTGGACCCGCCCAAGGCGATGCTTGGCGCGGCGCTGGGCGGGGCGGTGCGACTCGCTGAGGCCGAGGGGCCGCTGGTGGTGGCCGAGGGCATCGAGACGGCCTTGAGCCTGTCCAGCGGCTTGTTGCGCGGCCCTGCAACCGTCTGGGCCGCCCTGTCCGCCCCCGGCATGGCCGGGCTGCGTCTGCCGGACGGTATTCCGCACAAGCTGACCATCGCCCCGGACGGTGACACGGCAGGCCGTGAAGCCGCGCACAAGCTGGCCGAGCGCGCATCCGCCCTTGGCTGGACCGTGAGCCTGCTACCTGCCCCGGATGGCCGGGACTGGAACGACATTCTCATGCTGAAAGGGGCCGCCGTATGAACGCGCCCGGATACTTCGCGCCCGAACCCATCCCCTTCAAGGCGCAATGGCCGGAAGCTGACCGCCGCTTCCTGCGCCCTGACCTGCCGTCCCCGCCGTCCCTGCCGCTAGCCGAGGTGCTGACGCCCCGCGCCACCGAATGGGTGGTAGCCACCGCAGAGGGGGCAGGCGCGCCCCCGGACTACGTGCTGGCGGCGCTGCTGTCCGTCACCGGCGCGACGATGGGGAACGCCCGCTGGGTGTCGCCCTGGCAGGGCTGGGCCGAGCCGCCAATCATCTGGACCATGTGCATCGGCAATCCGTCCGCCGGGAAAAGTCCGGCGATTGATGCGGTGCTGGCCCCGCTGCGCCGGGCCGAACGTCCGTTGCGCGAAGCGGCTCAAGCGGATTTGGACGCCTGGGAGAAGCGCGCCCGGCTGGCGAAGCTGGCGCAGGCCGTGTGGGAAAAGAAAGCCGCCGCCGCACTGGACAAGGGCAACCCGCCGCCACCCTTGCCGAAGGAAGCCGACGCCGGAACTGCCCCGCATATTCCCCGCCTTGTCGTGAACGATGGCACGGTGGAGCGGCTGGGCGTCATCGCGCAGGCTCAGCCCAAGGGGTTCCTGCAAATGCGCGACGAGCTGGCCGGATGGCTCTTGATGATGGAAAGCCGCAATGGCGGGTCAGACCGGGCGTTCTGGCTGGAAGCCTTTGGCGGGCGCGGCTTCACGGTGGAGCGCATGGGCCGCGCACCCCTGACCATAGGGCGGCTGACCATCGGGGCGCTGGGCGGCATCCAGCCCGACCGCCTGGCGGACCTGCTGACCAAGGCCAGCGACGACGGGTTGCTGGCCCGCTTCCTGCCGATCTGGCCCGCCCGCGTGCCGGTGCGCCAGCCTGAGCGGTTCGCGTCCGACGCGTTGGCCGATGCAGCCATGTCCCGGTTGACCGCCCTGCAGATGCCCTTGGGGGAGGATGGAGAGCCGCGCCCGTGGTTCGTGCCCTTCGATGATGCCGCGCAAGCCATGATGAACGATTGGCGGCAAACCTGCGCCGGATGGGAAGCCGGGGCCGAAGGGTTGCTTTTGTCCTTCATTGGCAAGCTGCCGGGTATGGCTGCGCGTCTGGCGCTGGTGCTGGCCGCAATCGGCCATGCCTTCGATGGGGAGCCGGACCCGGCCCAGCGCGGGATTGGCCCGGCCGAGTTTGGCCGCGCCTGCCACTTCCTGGACAGCTACGCCCTGCCGATGGCACGGCGGGCCTACGGGACGGCCAGCGTGCCGCAAGCGGAACGGGCTGCGCGGCGGCTGGTGGCGCTGGTGCGGGACATGGGCTGGGAACGCTTCACCGCGCGCGAGGTGCGCCGGATGCAGCGCGCGGGACTCGCAGGCATGGGGGAAATCAACCCGGCCCTTGCCATGCTTGAGGAAGCCGACCTGATCCGCGCCGTCACCGAACCTGCCGGGCCGAACGGGGGCCGCCCCTTGCGGCTGTTCATCGTCAACCCTTCGGTTCACGAGGCGCAGGCATGAGCCGCTGGCTTGAGGCGGCGCGTCTGGCCCGAAAGCCAAAGGCCAAAACTGACGAAACTGACGAAACCCCCGCGAAGGTTGAAGGTGCGGGCCAAGCAGCACAACACCAGCCGGTTTTGTCAGTTGTGTCAGTTTCGTCAGTCGGGCGGGAGCGCGAAACCGCGCCCGTCTGCGCGCCCCCTGCGCCCAGCGCCCCGGCTGTTCCCGTTCACGGTGGCATGGTGGCGACGTGGTGCGGCGTCTGGGTGAGCCGCGAGCAATGGGACGCCCTGTCCGACATGGATCGCCACGGCCCGAAAGGGCGGCTGTTCTGCGGCAAGTGCTGGCAATGGCAGGACCGCGACACAGCGCTTGCCTGCCTGAGCGGAAGGCCCTGCGCATGAAGCGACACAACGGACCCAAGGGGGCGGAACTGGCCGCCCGTCGCAAGGCTGCCGGACTGACCCAGCGCCAGCTTGCCGCGAAGGCGGAGGTTGGCCGGACGGCGGTGCAGTATTGGGAAGCCGCCCCGCATCTGGACCCGCGCGGCTGGGCGGTAGAGCGCATGGCCGAGGCGCTGGGCTGGTATATCCCGAGGCCGGTTTTCGGGACCGATACGCACGCGCGCGGGGGTGGGGTGTTATCGCCTTTCACGGATGTGGACGCCTGGGCCGCACGTCAGCTCGCCGCGTATCGGGAACGCGAGGCCCAGCGCGCCGCACGCCGCCGTGTCCCCTGCGGGGCCAAGACCCGCAAGGGCACGCCCTGCCGCAACAAGTCCGAGCCGGGCAAGCGCCGCTGCAAGTTTCACGGGGGGCTGTCCACCGGCGCGCGGACGCCCGAAGGCATCGAGCGCATCCGCGACACCCAGCGCCGCCGCTGGGCCAAGGCGCGGGACAAGTCAGTTTCCGCATCGACCGACAATCAGGCACCTGACCCGGCTGTGACCCGCGATTTATCAAAGGCCCCCGCCCATGCCCGCCCCTGACCCGCACGGCATCACCATCGAGGAACGCCCGCACGGCTGGGGTGTGCTGGTGGAAACCTTCATGCTGTCGGGACGCACGCAGCGCATGGCCCGCGCCAAGCGCATCCTGCGGAACCTGGCCGCGAATGGATGGGCGTGCCGCTGGTGCGGCGGCCCCGTGCCCGAGTTTCGCCGGGCCGATGCCTGCTACTGTGTCGAAGGCTGCCGCAAGCGCGCCGCCCGTTCCCGCCGAAAGGCGAAGGCCCGGGCTTCATTTCCAGACGCCGACGCGCGCGGGATAGACTGTTAGGGGTGGGGACTACGGACGTAGTGCGTGCCCATCCCGCGTCGGGCAGATATTGCATGCCCGACGCGCTTCATTCGAGCGACAAGTATTAACCCTTGCTGCGAACCCCACCGACCACAGGTTCGTCCGGCTCCGCACTGACCCAACGGTAGAGTGCGCCGCCGAGTACCCCGCCAATAAGAGGCGCGACCCAGAACAGCCAGAGCTGACCCAACGCCCAGCCGCCTACGAAGAGAGCAGGCCCAGTGCTGCGCGCCGGGTTCACCGAGGTGTTTGTCACGGGGATGCTGATAAGGTGAACGAGGGTGAGGCCGAGGCCTATGGCGATGGGAGCAAAGCCCATCGGTGCCCGGCCATGGGTTGCACCCATGATGATGAACAGAAACATCATGGTCAGCACCACCTCTGCCACCAGGCTTGCGCCTAAAGAGTAACCTCCAGGGCTGTGTTCGCCATAACCGTTAGCGGCAAACCCGGAAGTGACGGCATCGAAGTCGGGGGCACCATTGGCGATGAGGTAGAGCACGAACGCGCCCAGGATGGCACCAATTACCTGCGCCACGATATAAGGCAGAATCTGGGAGGCAGGAAAGCGCCCCCCGACCGCGAGTCCCACCGTTACAGCAGGATTGAGGTGGCAGCCTGACACGTGACCAATGGCATAGGCCATTGTCAGCACCGTAAGCCCGAAAGCCAGTGACACACCGAGAAGGCCGATACCGACCTCTGGAAATGCCGCTGCAAGCACAGCCGACCCGCAGCCGCCGAAGGTCAGCCAGAAAGTGCCAATCAACTCGGCTGAGTATTTCTGAACGTCTCTCATATCGCTCCCCGCGGATACCCGTATCCTCATCGCACTCAACACCCCGCCTGAAAGCGCTGTCAACTTTCGTGCTCCTGGCCGAACCCAAAAATGCCTCGGGCAAATGAGGGCAGCTACGCTGCCTGCCGGAGGCCCGCTTTCCTCCTTAGAAAACCTTAAGCTGCCGTGACCCCTTCACGGGGTATAAGTGGCTCTGATGATGTGACCGCCCCCCGACGGCATCTGATGTGCCAAGGTGGGTCTGCAACGATCCACAAAGGGGAGCGGTCATGTCGGAGATTATCACGGTCGGGCTCGATCTGGCGAAGAATGTATTCCAGGTGCATGGAACTGACGGCGCAGGACGAGCCGTTCTGCGCAAGAAGATACGGCGAGGGCAGGTGCTGGAGTTTTTCAGCCAGCTGCCCTCTTGCGTCGTGGCGATGGAAGCCTGTGGCGGCGCTCACTTCTGGGGCCGGGAAATTGGCAAGCTGGGGCATGAGGTGCGGCTGATCCCGCCGGCCTATGTGAAGCCGTTTGTGAAGCGCCAGAAGAATGACATGGCGGACGCCGAGGCCATCTGCGAGGCGGCTATGCGACCCACCATGCGCTTTGTTCCGGTCAAGAGCGAAGAGACGCAGGGCGCGGCAATGGTCTTCCGGGTCCGGGAGTTGCTGATCCGGCAGCGCACGCAGGCGATCAACGCATTGCGCGGCCATCTGACCGAGTTCGGTCAGATCGTGCCACAGGGAGCGGCCAACGCTGCGCGGCTGATCGCGATCGTGGAGGATCCGGATGGCGCTCTCCCTGCTGATGCCGTCCCCACGCTGAAGGCTTTGATCGCGGCACTCACGCATCTGGAGGCAGAGATCAGGAAGCTCGATGCCGAGATCGCCCGGCGCGCCAAGGAGAATGACGTCGCCCGGCGACTGATGACGGTGCCGGGCATCGGGCCGCTGATTGCCACGGCCATCGCTGTTCTGGCGCCGCCACCCGAGACGTTCCGCAAGGCACGCGACTTTGCCGCCTGGCTTGGTCTTGTGCCTCGGCAGCATTCGACCGGCGGCAAGCAACGTCTCGGAGCAACGACCAGAATGGGCGAACGATCCCTGCGACGCCTGCTGATCATTGGCGCCAACAGCGTGGTGATCAAACGTAACGTTCACAAGGAAGCGCAGCCCGGAACATGGCTGGGCAGCCTGCTGTTGCGCAAGCCACCGATGCTGGTGCGGGTGGCTTTGGCGAACAAGATGGCGCGGATCGTCTGGGCCTTGATGGCTCGGGGTGGCATCTACCAATCTCCGGTCGCAGCGGCGTAAGAGCGCCTAACAAAACCGCCTCTCGTGCGTTAGGGGACATGAGCAAGCCCCTTGTATCCGATGATCTGTGGGCGGCGCTGGAGCCGTTGCTGCCGAGGCCGCGGCCCAAGCCCCAGGGCGGCCGTCCCCGCTGCGATGACCGGCTGGCCTTGGCCGGCATCCTCTTCGTGCTCCGCTCCGGCATCCCTTGGGAGATGTTGCCGCGCGAGTTCGGCTGCTCCGGCATGACCTGCTGGCGCCGGCTGCGGGACTGGCAAGCGGCCGGCATCTGGGCTGGGCTCCACCGCATGCTGCTGGAGCGCCTATCGGATGCCGGACATCTGGACTGGAGCCGGGCCTCCCTCGACAGCGCCGCCGTGGCGGCCAAAAGGGGGGCACCGAGATCGGCCCGAACCCGACGGATCGCGGCAAACCAGGCACGAAGCGCCATCTTGTGGTCGACCGGAGAGGCACCCCGCTCGGGGTGCGCCTGAGTCCAGCCAACCGGCATGACAGCCTGATGCTGGCGCCCACCCTCGATGCCGTGCCGGGCGTGCGCCACGGTCGCGGCCGCCCGCGCAAGCGCCCCGACAAGCTCCACGCCGACAAGGCTTACGATAACCATCGTTGCCGGTCCGAATGCCGCGCCCGCGCGATCATGCCCCGCATTGCTCGGCGGACAGTGGACAGCAGCGAGAGGTTGGGCTGCCACCGCTGGGTCGTCGAACGAACGCTTGCCTGGCTCAACCGCTTCCGCCGTCTGACTATCCGCTATGAGCGACGCGCCGACATTCACGAGGCCTTCGTAATCCTCGGCTGCGCCCTCATCTGCCTCAACCAGATCAGAAGGTTTTGTTAGGCGCTCTAAGCCGCCGCAGATCGCGAGGACGTCGGAGCGGAAGAGGGCAAGGAGCAGTTTGGCGCAACAGTTGTGAGACGGGATCGGGAAAACCAGTGTGCAACAGAGTGCCTATGAGCACGCGGCTTTGATCTGGACCCGACCTTCGAACACCATACGGGCCCTGCGGCATGGATCGCGCCGCATCATGAGGCCGGACACATGTCAGCACCCGACAACGCGCCAAGATCAGCTTCAAAATCCCTCTTGCGCTTGGGGCGGTTACACATGTTGCACAAATCCCTTCAGTGACTCATGTCGTGAGTCAGCATGGTAGCTGGTCGACATGAGCAAACCCACACGCCTGACCTACAAGACCAGGAACTGGCCGGCCTACAATGAAGCGCTCAAGCGCCGTGGCTCGCTGACGATCTGGTTCGACCCCGAGATGAGCTGGGAGGCGGCTGCGACAGGTCGACGTGGCCGACAGCAGACCTACAGCGATGCCGCCATCCAGACTTGCCTTTCCATGAAGGTGCTGTTCGGCATGGCATTGCGGCAGACGGCAGGGTTCGTCGAGAGCCTGCTTCGCCTGATCGGCCTCGACTGGACGGTGCCTGACTTCAGCACGCTGTCGCGGCGCCAGAAGACCCTGGCCGTCAACATCCCGTATCGGGGCTCCAAGGGACCTCTGCACCTGCTGGTCGACAGCACCGGGATCAAGGTCGAAGGCGAAGGCGAGTGGCACGCCCGCAAGCATGGCGGCCCGAAGCGGCGTATCTGGCGCAAGATTCACATTGGGATCGACGAGGAAACGCTAGAAGTCCGGGCCATCGAGATCACCGGGAGCCACATCGGTGACGCCCCGGTCCTGCCAGATCTGCTCAACCAGATCCCGGCGGACGAGGAGATCGGCAGCGTTACGGCTGACGGTGCCTACGACACCCGCAAGTGCCACGATGCGATCGCCGACCGCGGCGCTCACGCCGTGATCCCGCCCCGCAGGAACGCAAAGCCATGGAAGGCTGTCACGGCCGGGGCCGCGGCGCGCAACGAGGCTCTGCGATCTGCGAAATACCTGGGCCGCACGCTTTGGCGAAGATGGAGTGGATACCACCGCCGGAGCCGCGTCGAGACGAAGATGCATTGCGTGAAACTTCTGGGGCAACGCCTCATGGCGCGGGACTTCGATCGTCAGGTCGCCGAACTTCAGGTCCGGATTGCCGTCCTGAACGGCTACACCGCGCTCGGCATACCCGTCACTGAAGCTGTGGAATGAGTCTGTCCGGGGAAAGGGGGAACAACGGCCATCAGACCATTTGTGCAACATGTGTAACCGCCCCAAGCGCAAGAGGGATTTTGAAGCTGATCTTGGCGCGTTGTCGGGTGCTGACATGTGTCCGGCCTCATGATGCGGCGCGATCCATGCCGCAGGGCCCGTATGGTGTTCGAAGGTCGGGTCCAGATCAAAGCCGCGTGCTCATAGGCACTCTGTTGCACACTGGTTTTCCCGATCCCGTCTCACAACTGTTGCGCCAAACTGCTCCTTGCCCTCTTCCGCTCCGACGTCCTCGCGATCTGCGGCGGCTTACGCCGCTGCGACCGGAGATTGGTAGATGCCACCCCGAGCCATCAAGGCCCAGACGATCCGCGCCATCTTGTTCGCCAAAGCCACCCGCACCAGCATCGGTGGCTTGCGCAACAGCAGGCTGCCCAGCCATGTTCCGGGCTGCGCTTCCTTGTGAACGTTACGTTTGATCACCACGCTGTTGGCGCCAATGATCAGCAGGCGTCGCAGGGATCGTTCGCCCATTCTGGTCGTTGCTCCGAGACGTTGCTTGCCGCCGGTCGAATGCTGCCGAGGCACAAGACCAAGCCAGGCGGCAAAGTCGCGTGCCTTGCGGAACGTCTCGGGTGGCGGCGCCAGAACAGCGATGGCCGTGGCAATCAGCGGCCCGATGCCCGGCACCGTCATCAGTCGCCGGGCGACGTCATTCTCCTTGGCGCGCCGGGCGATCTCGGCATCGAGCTTCCTGATCTCTGCCTCCAGATGCGTGAGTGCCGCGATCAAAGCCTTCAGCGTGGGGACGGCATCAGCAGGGAGAGCGCCATCCGGATCCTCCACGATCGCGATCAGCCGCGCAGCGTTGGCCGCTCCCTGTGGCACGATCTGACCGAACTCGGTCAGATGGCCGCGCAATGCGTTGATCGCCTGCGTGCGCTGCCGGATCAGCAACTCCCGGACCCGGAAGACCATTGCCGCGCCCTGCGTCTCTTCGCTCTTGACCGGAACAAAGCGCATGGTGGGTCGCATAGCCGCCTCGCAGATGGCCTCGGCGTCCGCCATGTCATTCTTCTGGCGCTTCACAAACGGCTTCACATAGGCCGGCGGGATCAGCCGCACCTCATGCCCCAGCTTGCCAATTTCCCGGCCCCAGAAGTGAGCGCCGCCACAGGCTTCCATCGCCACGACGCAAGAGGGCAGCTGGCTGAAAAACTCCAGCACCTGCCCTCGCCGTATCTTCTTGCGCAGAACGGCTCGTCCTGCGCCGTCAGTTCCATGCACCTGGAATACATTCTTCGCCAGATCGAGCCCGACCGTGATAATCTCCGACATGACCGCTCCCCTTTGTGGATCGTTGCAGACCCACCTTGGCACATCAGATGCCGTCGGGGGGCGGTCACATCATCAGAGCCGGTATAAGTTGCACGGTAAAATAGGGCGATTTAGAGGCGCAGGGCGGGCCGCCTGATAAACAAACAAAAGGAAATCAAGCGCATGGGGTGATGCCCTGGGGCTTGATTTCCGGGCGCCTTCAAGGGGCTGCGCCCGGCAGAATCGCGCACCTTTTTTATCGCGGTTTAGCGCAGGCGCAGGATGCCGCCGGTCAGGGCTGCAAGAGCGGCTGACTTTCAGCCGCCCCCGCCGGATGGAGGCAGGCGAGAGCGCCCCCCATAAAAAGAGAGGGGGCCAAATCGGTTCGCCCGCGCGCCCCTTCCCTCTACACTGAAAGCAGCCCTGAAAGGGGGGTATCCCCGGTTCGGCATCGCCGCAGCCCGCCTTGCGCGCGCGTAAGTGGAAAACCTGTGTTAGCGTTCATGGTGCAGGACGCAGCCGGTCAGGGCTAGGAGGGCGCCAGACTTTCAGAACCCCCAGGCTGGGCCATTTGTGCAAGCCCTACCCACTTTGCCGAGCAGCTTTCGGTGAAAACGCAGCTGGGTCGCCGGTCAGAGGGACAGGGCCGGGGGCTTAAACCTGACAGGGCGCATTGCACGATAAGGGGGCCGAAGCCCCCTCTTGCAAGTCCCTGACGTGGTTGCCGTCATTCGGCCGGGTGATGCCGCGTGCTGGGCTTGTCGAGCGATTTTTCTTCCCGGCGCAGCACAAGGACGCCGATGCCTGCGACCGCAAGCGCGATGACGGGGACGATGAACTCAAAGAGTGTCATTCCTTCACCTCTCTACGCAGCCTGCCTAGAATGTAGTGTGGAACGCCGTGCATTGCGAGTCCGGTTCCCGTCCACCAGGCCGTTGCCCATGACGCATTGGTGAGGCTGTCCGCCAGCGGGCGCAGGACGGCAAAGCCGATCATGCCGATGCCCAGCGCGTTCATGAACCCGGCAAACAGCTTCACCCGCTCGTTATAGGCGGCAAGCGCGTCCCATTCTGTCACCATGCAACCCCTCCTTGCAGCGCCCGTTTGTGCCCGGTCATATACCCCGGCCAACCAAGGGGACGCCATGACGCCGCACGCCTTCATCGCCAAGTGGCGCAATGTCGAACTGAAGGAGCGCAGCGCATCGCAGGCGCATTTCCTGGACCTCTGCCGCCTGCTGGACATTGACGATCCGGTGACGGCCGACCCCAAGGGCGACTGGTTCACCTTCGAGAAGGGAGCAACCAAGACAAGCGGCGGGGAAGGCTGGGCGGACGTGTGGCGACGCGGCTGCTTTGCCTGGGAATACAAGGGCAAGCGGAAAGACCTGAAAGCCGCCTTTGCCCAGCTTCAGCAATATGCCGTGGCGCTGGAGAACCCGCCGCTGCTGATCGTGTCGGACATGGACCGCATCCAGGTGCACACCAACTGGACGAACACGGTCCAGGAGGTCCATGACATCGCCCTGGACGAACTGGCCGACGCGGCCAAGCGCGACCTGCTGAAAGCCGCCTTCACCGACCCGGACCGCCTGCGGCCCGCCAAAACCCGGCAAGGACTGACCGAGGAAGCCGCTGGCCGCTTTGCCGCCCTTGCTATGAACCTGCGCCGCCGGGGGCACGAGGCCCATGAGGTTGCACATTTCGTCAACCGGGTGATCTTCTGCCTGTTTGCCGAGGACGTGAACCTACTGCCCGACCGCATGTTCCAGCGGATGATCGAACACGCCCAGCGCCAGTCGCAGATGTTCCAGACCCATGCCGCGACCCTGTTTGCTGCGATGCAGTCTGGCGGCATGATCGGCTTTGAACAGGTGGAATGGTTCAACGGCGGCTTGTTCGACCATGCCGAGGCCCTGCCGCTGGAAGCCGAGGACGTGAACGAACTGCTGGCTGCGTCCCGGTTGGACTGGTCGGAAATCGACCCCTCGATCATGGGCACACTGTTCGAGCGCGGCCTTGACCCGGACAAGCGCAGCCAGCTTGGCGCGCATTACACAGACCGCGACAAGATCATGCAGATTGTCGAGCCGGTCATCATCCGCCCCCTGCTGGCGGAATGGCAAACCGCGCAGGCACAAATCCGCGCCGCGCTGGACAAGGCGGCCGCGGCGCGCAGCCCCGCCGCCCGCACCCGCGCCCACAAGGAGGCCGAAGGCATCAAGGAAGCCTTCCTTGAACGGCTGGCGAATTTTCGGGTGCTGGACCCCGCCTGCGGATCGGGCAACTTCCTGTATCTGGCGCTGCTGTCGCTCAAGGACCTGGAACACCGGGTCAACCTGGACGCCGAGGCGCTGGGTCTGCCGCGCGGCTTTCCCCGCGTCGGACCGGAGTGCGTGTTCGGGATCGAGCTGAATCCTTATGCGGCCGAGCTGGCGCGGGTATCCGTCTGGATTGGGGAAATCCAGTGGATGCGCCGCAATGGCTTCGAAGCCGCGCGCAACCCGATCTTGCGCCCGCTTGCGACCATTGAGAACCGCGACGCGGTGCTGGGACCTGACGGCGCTGCCGACTGGCCCACGGCCGATGTCGTCGTGGGCAACCCACCATTCCTAGGGGGCAAGCGCCTGCGGGCAAACCTAGGTGATAACGAGGTGGAGCGGCTTTTTGCGGCTTACGCGGGAAAGGTGCGCCCCGAGGCCGACCTCGTACTTTACTGGGTCGCCAAGGCTGGTGCGTTGATCCGGGAAGGGCGTCTGTCTCGCGCCGGATTGGTGGCTACCAACTCGATCCGGGGCGGCGCAAACCGGGCGACGCTAGAGAAAGCAATCGTTGGAGGACGCATCTTCAATGCATGGGAGGATGAGCCTTGGGTTCTGGACGGTGCGGCGGTTCGCGTATCGATGATCTGCTTCGATGGAGGCGGGGAAGGCCCAATCCATCACAACGGCGAGGAGGTGGAGGCAATCCACTCTGACCTTACGCCTCACCGCAAAGGGATAGCGGCGGTGGACCTGACGGCGGCCACTCAGCTTAGCGAGAACGCGGGTGTGGCGTTCATGGGCGACACCAAAGGGGGCGCGTTCGACGTGCCTGGCGAACTAGCGCGCAAGTGGTTGAGCCGGCCTCTTAATCCCAATGGGAAGCCGAATGCGGAAGTGCTCAGACCCTGGATAAACGGCATGGACGTAACTCGGCGCTCATCTGGGAAGTGGATTATAGACTTCGGCTGGACGATGACCGAAGCCGATGCAGCGCTCTACGAAGCGCCGTTTTCATTTGCCGAAGCCCACGTCAAAGCGGAGCGAGTAGCTAGGCAGGACAGGGGTTATGCAGCCCGTTGGTGGGTGCATGAGCGACCGCGACAAGACTTCTGGGCGGCATCGGCAGGGCTTGCGCGTATTATCATAACACCTCGTGTTGCCAAGCACCGGCTGTTCGTTTGGCTTGACGTCCGCACTATACCCGATTCCGCGATTATTGCCGTAGCCCGCGATGACGACACCACTTTTGGCATACTGCATTCCCGCTTTCACGAACTCTGGTCGCTGCGGATGGGCACCTCGCTTGAGGACCGCCCTCGCTATACTTCCTCAACCACCTTCGAAACCTTCCCCTTCCCAGAGGGGCTGGCCCCCGACATTCCCGCGGCCAACTATGCCTCCGATCCGCGCGCGCAGGCCATCGCCGCCGCAGCCACGCGCTTGAACGAGTTGCGGGGAAACTGGCTCAACCCGCCCGACCTGGTACGGCGCGTCCCCGAGGTGGTCCCCGGCTATCCCGACCGCATCCTGCCCGTGGATGACAAGGCGGAACGGGAACTGAAGAAGCGCACCCTGACCAACCTCTACAACGTCCGCCCGGCGTGGCTGGACCACGCGCACAAGGATCTGGATGCCGCCGTGGCCGAAGCCTACGGCTGGGGCAATGACTGGCGTGAGGGCAAGCTGACCGACGACGAAATCCTTGCCCGCCTGTTCGCCCTGAACCAGACCCGCGCAGCATCCCACAAACCTGACAAAACCTGACTTGCCACGCTGCATGTTGGCGGCACTCTGGCGAGTGGGATGCCTCACCTCAGCCAGGGCGGGGCGTTCTGGTGCCGGAGTGGCCGCTTGGCCGTGAGAAAATCAAAGGCGGGAAAGATAATCCGCGCATGAGGTCGGCACGGGTTTCCGGCAAGCGAATCTGACCTTTTTTCACCCTGGCCGCGGACAAGCAGTCCTGCGGTCCCTTGTGCAAGGCCTACCCACCTTCCCGAGCAGCTTTCGGTGAAAACGGATCGATACCGCCGGTCACGGAAGGGGCAGGGGCGCTTAAACCTGGGCGGGTTATCGTCCGGCAAGATGCAGCAAAATCCGCTACCATCCGGCGCGTGGTGTGGGATAAATTGTGGGATGTCACGCATCTAGGCACAGCCTAGTGGCTTGGTTTATTTACAAAACTTCATAGAAGATTGGTGGAGCCGAGGGGAATCGAACCCCTGGCCTCGTCATTGCGAACGACGCGCTCTACCAACTGAGCTACGGCCCCACAGGCGGGCTATTTGACGGGTCGTCCGGGGGTTGTCAAGCGCCCGCGTTCACCCCGCCGCAATCTGTTCCCGGACCCATTCCGTCAGTTGCGCCGCCGGCCTTGCGCCGGCCAGCCGCGCCCGCTCTCGCCCGTTCTGGAACAGGATGAAGGCCGGGATGCTGCGGATGTTCCAGCGCGCCGTGGCGTCGGGATGGGACTGGGTGTCGATCTTGGCCAGCCGCGCGGTGCCCTGCAGCAGGACTGCCGCCTTCTCGAACTCGGGCGCCATCATCCTGCAGGGGCCGCACCACGGCGCCCAGCAATCCACCAGCAGCGGCAGGTCGTCGGTGCGGGCGGCCTTTTCAAGCATGGCGAAGTCGAGCGAAACTGGCTTGGCCGGCAGCAGGCCCGCCCCGCAGACGCCGCATTTGGGAGCGGCAGACAGCCGCTCGCGCGGGGTGCGGTTGACCTGACCGCAGCTCAGGCATGTCAGCTTCAGCGCCATGGGCGATCAGAAGATGCCGACGACATAAAGCAGGATGATGACCACGACAGGGATGCCGAGAAACCAGGCGATGATGCCCTTCATGAGGTATTTTCCTTTCGGTTCATGACTCTGGGCAAACGTCCCGACAGGGATGCGGTTCCTGCGGGGTGATGGCACCGGCCATCCCGGCAGAAGAAAGCCGCGCCATGCAGGCGCGGCTTCTGCGATCAGAGGATCGGACCGGCCTATTCCGCTGCTTCGGCATAGGCTTCCAAGGGCGGGCAGGTGCAGATCAGGTTGCGGTCACCATAGGCGTTGTCCACCCGCCCGACCGGAGGCCAGTATTTGTCCACCCGGAAGGCGCCGGGCGGGAAGCAGCCCTGCTCGCGCGAATAGGCGCGGTCCCATTCGGCGACCAGGTCCTCGACCGTGTGGGGGGCGTGGCGCAGGGGGCTGGCTTCAGCGCTGATACGGCTCTCGGCGACCTCGGTGATCTCGTCCCGGATCGCCAGCATGGCGGTGATGAAGCGGTCGATCTCGGCCTTGGTCTCGGACTCGGTCGGTTCCACCATCAGCGTGCCTGCCACGGGCCAACTCATGGTCGGCGCATGGAAGCCGTTGTCGATCAGACGCTTGGCGATGTCGTCCACGGTCACGCCATGCTCGGCGAAGACGCGGGTGTCCACGATGCATTCATGCGCGACGCGGCCACGGTTGCCCATGAACAGGATCGGGTAGGCCCCCGCCAGCCGCGAGGCGATGTAGTTCGCGTTCAGGATCGCCACGCGGGTCGCCTGCGTCAGCCCCGCGCCCCCCATCATGCGGATATAGGCCCACGAGATCAGCAAGATCGAGGCCGACCCCCAGGGCGCGGCCGAGACCGCCCCCGCCCCCTCGCGCGGATCGGCCGGCAGGTAGGGCGCCAGATGCTCCTTGACGCCGATGGGCCCCATGCCGGGGCCACCGCCGCCATGCGGGATGGCGAAGGTCTTGTGCAGGTTCAGGTGGCTCACGTCGCCGCCGATCTCGCCGGGCTTCACCAGCCCCACCAGCGCGTTCAGGTTGGCGCCGTCGATATAGACCTGCCCGCCATGTTCATGGGTGATGCGGCAGACGTCACGCACGGTGTCCTCGAAGACGCCATGCGTGGACGGATAGGTGATCATCACCGCTGCCAGCTTGTTGCCGGCCTTCGCAGCCTTGTCGGCGAAATCCTCAAGGTCGATGTCGCCATTGGGCGCCGATTTCACCACCACAACCTTCATCCCGCACATCTGCGCGCTGGCCGGGTTGGTGCCATGCGCCGACACCGGGATCAGGCAGATGTCGCGGTCCTCTCCGTTCGCCTTGTGATAGGCGGCGATGGTCAGCAGCCCCGCATATTCCCCTTGCGCGCCCGAGTTCGGCTGCAGCGAGAAGGCGTCATAGCCGGTGATCTCGCACAGCTTGTTGGTCAGGTCGGCGAACATCCGGTGATAGCCGGCGGCCTGCGCCTCGGGGGCGAAGGGGTGCAGCATCCCGAACTCGGGCCAAGTCAGCGGCATCATCTCGGCCGCCGCGTTCAGCTTCATCGTGCAGGACCCCAGCGGGATCATCGCCCGGTCAAGCGCCAGGTCGCGGTCCGACAGGCGGCGCATGTAGCGCATCATCTCGGATTCTGCCCGGTTCATGTGGAAGACCGGATGGGTCAGGTAGTCGCTTTCCCGCAGCAGGTCGTCGGGGATGGCCGGTCCCGTTGCGGGCTCGGCCATTTCGGTGATCCCGAAGGCATCCAGCACCCGCGCGATCACGCCCGCATCCGTCGTCTCGTCCACGCTGATGCCGACGCGGTCGCGGCCGACGCGGCGCAGGTTGATCCCGCGCTGCTCGGCGGCGGCGAGGATGCCCATCTGGCCGACACCCACCCGCACGGTGAAGGTGTCGAAGAAGGCGTCCGTCTCGACCTCGGCCCCGGCCGACCTTAGGGCATTCGCCAGCGTGACCGCGTTCAGGTGCACCCGTTGCGCGATCGCCTTGAGGCCCACCGGCCCGTGAAACACCGCATAGAAGGACGCCATCACAGCCAGCAGCGCCTGCGCTGTGCAGACGTTGGACGTGGCCTTCTCGCGCCGGATATGCTGTTCGCGCGTCTGCAGGGCCAGACGGTAAGCCTGCCGCCCCGCCGCGTCGATGGAAACGCCGACGATGCGGCCCGGCATCGCCCGCTTCATCTCGTCGCGGCAGGACATGAAGCCCGCGTGCGGGCCGCCATAGCCCATCGGCACGCCGAAACGCTGGGCCGAGCCCACGCAGATATCCGCGCCCATTGCGGCGGGTTCCTTAAGCAGGCACAGCGCCAGCAGGTCGGTTGCAGCCACCGCAACCGCGCCCGCCTTGTGCAGCGCCTTGCAGTGCGGGGTGAGGTCGCGGACATGGCCGAAGGTGCCGGGATACTGGAAGATCGCGCCGAAAACCTGCGCCGGATCGCAGTCATCGGGCTTGCCGCGGATGATCTCGATCCCCAGCGGCTCGGCCCGCGTCTCGATCACGCTGATCGTCTGAGGATGCAGGTTCTCGCTGACGAAGAAAGCCTTGGCCTTCGACTTGGCAAGCCGCTGCGCCATGGCCATCGCCTCGGCGGCGGCCGTCGCCTCGTCCAGCAGCGAGGCGTTCGCCACCGGCAGCCCCGTCAGGTCGGCCACCATCGTCTGGTAGTTCAGCAACGCCTCGAGCCGCCCCTGCGAGATCTCGGGCTGATAGGGCGTGTAGGCGGTGTACCAGGCCGGGTTTTCCAGGATGTTGCGCTGGATCGCAGGAGGCGTGACGGTCCCGTAATAGCCCTGCCCGATCAGACTGGTCATCACTTTGTTCTGGCTCGCGACCTCGCGCATCATCGCCAGCAGCTCGCGCTCGGACAGCGCCGGCCAGTCCAGCGATCCGTCCTGCCGGATCGCTTCCGGCACGGTCTGCTCGATCAGTTGGTCAAGACTGTCCACGCCCACCACCTTCAGCATCTCCTCCATCTCGGCGGGCGAAGGGCCGATATGACGGCGGTTGGCGAAATCATCGGGGTTGTAGGAGGTCGGGTTCCAGCGGGTCATGCGTTCTGTTTCATCCTAGACGCTCGGTGACCAACAAAGAAATCTCACCAGCGTCTGTTATGGCGAGATCCTGAAAGCGAAACACTCCCACATAGCCGTCACGCGTTAGATCCGACGCGCTGACGTCATGTTGAATCACTACAGCATCGTGGGTCCGCAATGCGGCTGTGAGGCGCATATATTCTTTCCCGCCGAGACACTTAGGATCGTAGGAGTCACGATAATAGGGACGTGAGCGCTGCCAGATTGAGTTATGCAGGACGGCGAGTTCGCGTCCTTCTACTTCAGCCGTCCAGCCACCGCGCCGACCTAATATCCGAGCGCGTTTATACATTTCAGCCGATCAGTTCCTGATAGGCGGCCTCGTCCATGAAGCCGTCCAGCGACGTGCCGTCCGCCGGCTTGACGCGGAAAAACCAGGCCGCCATCGCGTCCGAGTTCACGTCGCCCGGCGCATCGGCCAGCGCCTCGTTGACGGCGGTGATGGTGCCCGCGACCGGGGACACGATGTCGGACGCCGCCTTGACCGATTCGATCACCACGATCTCCTCGCCGGCCTCGACCTCGCGGCCGACCTCGGGCAGCTCGATGAAGACCACGTCGCCCAGTTGCTCGCTGGCATGGGCGGTGATGCCGATGACAAGCTCATCGCCCTCGGCGCGCAGCCATTCGTGTTCGGGGGTGTATTTCAGCATGAGCGCCTCAGCGTTTGTAGGTGGGTTGAACGAATGGCATGGGCGCGACCGTTGCCGGCAGGCGCTTGCCGCGCAGTTCGGCGTAAACGGTGGTGCCCTCGGCAATCCCGGCGGCCAGCGTCGCCATCGCAATGGGCACCCCGGCCGAGGGGCCGAAGCCACCCGAGGTGATGCGCCCTACAGGTTCGCCGCCTTCGGGACCGGCGTAGATCGGGGTGCCCTCGCGCATGGGCGCGCGGCCTTCGGGGCGCAACCCGCGGCGGATATGCGCGGCCTTTCCCAGTTCGGGCAGGATCTTGTCGGCGCCCGGAAAGCCGCCCGCGCGCGCTCCGCCCGCGCGGCGGACCTTGGGGATCGACCAGCCGAGGCCCGCCTGCGCGGGCGACACCGTGGCATCCATGTCGTTGCCGTAAAGCGGCAACCCCGCCTCAAGCCGCAGCGAATCGCGGGCGCCGAGGCCGATAGGGGCCACGCCTTCCTGCGCCAGCAGGGCGCGGGCGAAGTCCAGGGCGCGTTCGGCGCGGATGCTGATCTCGAACCCGTCCTCGCCGGTATAGCCCGAGCGGCTGACCCACAGCACCTCGCCCTCCCAGGGCAGATCGACCGAATCCATGAAGCGCAAATCGGCCGCGCCCGGCACCAGCGCGGCCAGCGCCCGCTCGGCCCCCGGTCCCTGCAGCGCCAGAAGGGCGCGGTCGGTCACGACCTCGGGCGCCAGCCCGGCCTCGGTCATGTGGGCGATGTCAGCTTCCGCACGGGATGCGTTGACGACCAGCAGCAGGTGGTCGCCCTTGCCCGCGATCATCAGGTCGTCAAGGATGCCGCCGTCCTCACTGGTGAACAGTCCGTAACGCTGCCGCCCCGGCGCAAGGCCGATGATGTCGGCAGGCACCAAGCGTTCCAGCGCCTTCGCCGCGCCCTCGCCGCGCAGGATCACCTGCCCCATGTGGCTGACGTCGAACAGCCCGGCGGCCTTGCGGGTGTGCAGGTGCTCGCCCATCACCCCCATGGGATACTGGACCGGCATCTCCCATCCGGCGTAAGGCACCATCCGGGCACCGAGTTCGGTATGCAGGTCGTAAAGCGGCGTGCGGCGCAGTTCGGTCATGGCATCTCCCCTTGGCGGCGTGCGGCCGCGTGTCGATGCCCCCTCTGTCCCTGCCCCGCCGGGGCGCCTGAGATCGTTATCCTTCGGCGGGCCATCCCTGCGGACAGCCACTCTTCAGAGTTTTATGCGGACGCGGTCTTTCTGCCTGAGAGTTTACCGGGGCGGTTGCTCCTTCGGCCCTGGCCTGCGCCAGCGTCTCCCGTCGTCCGCGACTTTGGTAGCAGCCGACCCGGCAGTCTGGCAAGGGCCTTGGCGCGACCTGCCCCGGCCACGCGATCGTCAAGGATAGATCACGACCGGAACGCCGGGGCGGACCATCGAGAAGATTTCCTCGATCTCCCGATCGTTCACCGCGATGCAGCCTGCGGTCCAGTCACGCGCCGTGGCCTTGTTGCCATTAGGTCCGCGGCCATGGATCATGATATCCCCTCCGGGCTGCTGACCCAGCATCATCGCCCGCGCCTTGTCGGTCGGGTCAGGATAGGAAATCCCCAGCGACAGGTGATAGGCGCTGTTGGGGTTCTGACGGTTGATGTAGTAGATGCCCTCGGGTGTGCGGCCGTCGCCTTCGTACATCTTGTGGCCGATGGGCTGGAAGCCCAGCCCGATGTCATAAGCCTTCAGCACCGTGCTGCCGCTGAGCAGGAACATCTGCCGGTCGCCCTTTTCGACCACGATCTGGGTCACGGGCGGGCCGCTGTAGCTGCGGAACTTGCTGACAGGTTGCTTGGCGCCGCCACCGCAGGCTGTCAGCAAGACAAGCGCGGTCAGCGCAACAAAATTGCGGATAGTCGAGATCATCACTGCCCCAGAATCGCTTATTTGCGTTTTCTTGATCCAGAGTTACCACAACCGGCGGTTTTCCGCCAACTGCCAGCAATGACGATCCTCGGCATTTTTCTTCGCGCTATTGCGTAAAAGTCGCAATCAGTTCGACATGGGGCGACCAGCGGAACTGGTCCACGACCTCGATCCGGCCCAGGCTGTAGCCGCCCTCGACCATGGTCCGGGCGTCGCGGGCGAAACTCACGGGATCGCAGCTGATCCAGGCCACGGCCGGCACCTGCGACTGGGCCAGCGCGGCGGCCTGCGCCGCCGCCCCTGCACGCGGCGGATCGATCACGGCGGCGTCGAATCGCGCAAGTTCATCCGGCAGCAGCGGCCTGCGGGCGAGGTCGCGAACCTCGGTCGTCACGCGGCGCAGCCCCGGCGCGGCCCTCCAGCCCGCGTCCAGCGCGGCCAGGGGCGCGGCGAGTCCCTCGACCGCATGGACCTCGGCGGTTTCGGCCAGCGGCAGGGTGAAGGTTCCCGCGCCGGCGAACAGGTCGGCGATCCGCGGCGCCGGGCCGACGATCCGGCGCGCAGCGGTCAGCAGCGCGGCTTCGCCTTCCGCCGTCGCCTGCAGGAACCCGCCCGGCGGCGGCACCACCTGTGCCCGCCCGAAGGAGATCGCCGGAGGCCGCGCCACGATCGCCTCGCCATCCCAGTCGAGCCGCGCCCAAGCCGCCGCGTTCATCAGCGCCGCGAGATCCGACAACAGCCCCGGTGTCATCGGTTTGCCGCCCGCCACCGCGACGTCCAGCCCCGCCGCAGACTCGGTCACCACCAGCGACAGCTCACGGGTGCGCGAGCCGCCAAGGCTCACCAGCCGCCGCAGGTCGGGCAGCGCGGCCAGGATCGCGGGCCGGACCACGAGGCACTCGGCCACATCCACGATCACGTCCGAGGCGCGCTGGTGGAACCCGATCAGCGCCCCCGCCTTCGTCCGCCGCCCCGACAGCACCGCCCGGCGGCGCGACCGCGGCGGAGAGGTGTGCACCTCCGCGATCTCGGCCGTGATCCCCTGCGCGGCCAGCGCATTCCGCACCACCTGCGCCTTCCATCCGGCCACGAAGCCGTCGCTCGCGTGCATCAGCGAACAGCCGCCGCAGACCTTGTAATGCGGGCACGGCGCTTTCACGCGATCCGCCGAGGGCGTCACGATCCGCGGCCGGGCAATGCGCCCCGCCTTGGCCTCGCCCTCGATCTGCTCGCCCGGCAGCGTCAGGGGCGCGAGCGCGCGTTCGTCCCCGCGCAGCGCCACGCCGTCGCCGCGCCGCCCCAGCCGCTCGACCGTCCAGTGGGTCATTCGGCGGCCTGCGCCTCCTCGGGCTCGGTCCCCAGGAAGCCGCCCGACTGGCGGTTCCAGTAGCGGGCATAAAGGCCGCCCCTCGCCAGCAGTTCGGCGTGTCGCCCCTGCTCGACGATGCGGCCATCGTCCATGACCACGATCCGGTCCATCTCGGCGATGGTGGACAGGCGGTGCGCGATGGCCAGCACGGTCTTGCCCTGCATGATCCGGTGCAGCGATTCCTGCACCTGCGCCTCGACCTCGCTGTCAAGTGCGCTGGTGGCCTCGTCCAGCACCAGGATCGGTGCGTCCTTGACGAAGGCGCGGGCCAGCGCGATCCGCTGCCGCTGCCCGCCCGAGAGCTTCACCCCCCGCTCGCCCAGATGCGCGTCATAGCCCTTGCGGCCTGCAGAATCCTGCAGGCCCAGGATGAAGTCATGCGCCTCGGCGGCCCTGGCGGCGGCGACCATCTCCTCCTCCGAGGCGCCCGGTCGGCCATAAAGGATGTTGTCGCGCGCCGAGCGGTTGAACAGCGCCGTATCCTGAGTGACCATGCCGATGTTCTGGCGCAGGGACTGCTGGGTGACGCGGCGCACGTCCTGGCCGTCCACCAGGACCGCACCCTTCTCGACGTCGTAAAGCCGCAACAGCAGCGAAACCAGCGTGGACTTGCCCGCGCCCGAGGCCCCGACGATGCCGATCCGCTCGCCCGGCGCGATCCGCAGCGACAGATCCCCGATGCCCCCTTCCTCGCGGCCATAGGCGAAGCTGATCCCGTCGAAGACGACCTCCCCGCGCAGCCGGCCCAGGTCCACCGCGTCGGGCGCATCGACCAGGCTGTGCGGCGGCGACAGCGTCTGCATCCCGTCCTCGACCTCGCCGATGGATCCCCAGATGCCCATCAGCGCCATGCTGACCCAGCCGGTCATCTGCGCCAGCCGCATGGCGATGGCGCCGGATGCCGCCACGTCGCCGGGCGTGGCCTGCCCCTGTTGCCACATCATGACGGCTCCGCCGACCAGCACCACCGGCAGGATGCCTGACACGATGGTCAACGACAGCCGGAACCAGGTGTTCAGCCGGCCGAAGTCGATGGCGCGGTCGCGAAAGGTCTCCATCGCGCCAAGGGCCGCTTGGTCCTCGTATTCGGCGCTGGCGAACAGCTTGACGGTCTTGATGTTGGTGATCGTATCGACGACCTGCCCGGTGATCATGGCCCGCGCGCTGGCGCGTCCCTTGGACTGCGCCCGCACGCGCGGCAGGAAAAAGCGGATCAGCGCCAGATAGACCCCGAGCCAGACGACCAGCGCAAGCGCGGCCCAGGCGTCGATCGTCACCAGGAAGATGGCCGAGCCCAGCACCGCCGACAGGGCGAAGGTGCCGGTGTTGACCATCTCACTGGCCACATCGGTGACGGCCCGGGCGGTCTGCATCTGCTTCTGCGCGATGCGGCCGGCGAAGTCGTTGTCGAAGAAGGTGACGGCATGGCCCATCGTCCAGCGGTGCAGGCGCGACAGCACCAGCGGCAGGATGTTCGGGCCGATGATGACGTTCGACGACGCCGCCGACAGGCCCATGATGGCAGGCCGCAGGACCAGGAAGAACCCGGCGAAAGCGGCGATCAGCCAGCCGTGATCGACCAGCGTCCGCCCCCCCGACTGCGCCACCGCATCCACGACCAGTCCCAGCAGCGTGGCCGAGGCGACCTCGGCCGCGCCCGACAGAGCCGAGGCGAAGGCCGCGACCCCCAAGCCCCCCCAGGCGCCCGACAGCGCCCAGCGGAAGAAGGCCAGCAGTGTGCGCGGCGGCGGCCCGTCGGCCGGCCGGAATGCGTCGATCAGCCGCTCGAAGGTCTGGTGCAGCATCATGGGCCTTCTCCTGCCAGAAGCGCGATGTCCACCAGCGCGGGCGCAGGCATCAGGAAACCACCCTCGATCCATGCGGCCTCGGCCGCGCGCAGCCCGCGTCCCAGCGCCGGCCCCGACAGCCGATCCGACAGGTCGGCGGCGGAAATCGGCAGCACCTGCCCCGCGGCGAAGGCGATCTGCTCGCGCCAGTCCTGGCGCAATTCCTCGTTCCGCGAAGCCCGCAGCACCGCCAACTGCTCCGCACGCCCGGCCCCCAGCCGATAGGCCGCCTCGGCCAGCGGCAGATCAGAGCGCAACTCCTCCTGCACCCTTGCCTCAGCGCGTGAAAGACGCAGCGCATCCACCGCGTCAGCCGCTGCAAGAGCCGCAAGCCGCAGCTCCCAGTCCTTCTTTCTGGTTGAAATACCCTCGGGGGTGCGGGGGCAGACAGTCCCCGCTTCGACGGCGATCATTGCAGCAAGCCCCTCGGACCCTGCGCCCGGCAGGACCTGCGCAAGAACACCGGCCTGCTCCATCAGCCGCACGGCCTCCAGCGGATCGGCAGCGGACAGGAGCTTCCGCATCTCGGCCCCGATCCGCTCGCGCGAAATGCGGGCAAGCCCGCCGGCATGGCGCGCGCAGGCCGCCAGCGCCTCGGGGTCCGCCGCACCGGGGCGACCGTAACGGGCATGGAAGCGGAAGAAGCGCAGGATGCGAAGATAATCCTCGGTGATGCGCTCGTCCGGGTCGCCCACGAAGCGGACGCGCCGGGCAGCAAGGTCGGGCAGTCCGCCGACAGGGTCCAGCACCTCGCCCGAAGCCTCGGCGTAAAGCGCGTTCATGGTGAAATCGCGCCGCGCCGCGTCCTCCTCGATCCGGTCCGAGAAGGCGACGATCGCGCGCCGTCCGTCCGTTTCCACGTCGCGGCGGAAGGTCGTGACCTCGAAGCCGCGCCCGTCGGCGACCACGGTGATCGTGCCATGCTCGATCCCCGTGGGCACGGGTTTCAGCCCCGCGGCCCTCGCCAAGTCCATCACCCTTTCAGGTCGCGCATCGGTGGCGATGTCGATGTCGTCCACCGGCTCGTCCAGCAGCGCGTTGCGGACCGCGCCGCCGACAACCAGCGCCCGGTGCGGGGCCAGCGCCGCCAGCACGCGCCGCAGCGAGGGGTCCGCCGTGATCGCCTCGGGCAGCCTCATGCGGAGAGCCTTTTCGCCAGCGCCAGCAGCACCCGCGCCGTTGCGCCCCAGATGTAATAGGGACCGCAGGGCGCGACGTGATAGGACCGCCAGCCGCCACGCCAAAGCCGCCGCTCCAGCCGGTAGTTCGTCGGATCGGCGATGTGGGCGAAGGGGACGGTAAAGGCCTCCTCGACCTCGCCTGCCTCGGGCACCGGGGTAAAAGGCCCCCGGATCATTGCCAGAACGGGCGTCATGGCAAAGCCGGTGACGGTGCGATGTGGCGGCAGCACCCCCAGCACCTCCACCTGCGCGGGGTCCAGCCCCACCTCCTCGCGCGCCTCGCGCAACGCGGCGGCGATCTCATCCGCGTCGCCCGGATCGACCTTGCCGCCCGGCAGGGCGATCTGGCCGGGATGGTGGCGCAGCCCGCTCGCCCGCTTGGTCAGCAGCAGGCGTCCGTCCTCGTGGAAGGCGGCCAGCACGCCCGCAGGCCGCGCCTCAAGCCCCGGCGGGACAGAGCCGTTCTGGTCGAAGTCCGAGGTCGCCCCGGCGGGCACATCGAGCGCCCGCTTGAGTCTTTCACGCACCTCGGCCGCCTGCAGCATCAGCGGCCTTCCTCCGACGCCTCGGCGGGCAGGACATTGCCCTCGGCGTCCACCGTGGCCTCGAAGCCCAGCGAGGCGGGGTCGAATTCGTAATGCGCGCCGCAGAACTGGCAGTCGGCGGTGACGGTGCCCTCGTCCGTCGTCATGTGGCGGATGTCCTTGGCCGAATAGATCGACAGCGTCCCCCGCACCCGGTCGGCCGAGCAGGAACAGCCGAACTCGACCCGCTGGGGGTCGAAGACGCGCGGCGTTTCCTCGTGGAACAGGCGCACCAACAGGTCCGTGGGCGCGACGGACGGCCCGATCAACTCGATCGGTTCCACCGTGGACAAAAGGTGGTTGGCGCGGTTCCAGTCCTCGGATTCTACGCCCTGCAGGATGTCGGCGGCCTCGATCAGCCCATGCTCGCCCGAGCCGCCCTTGCCCGCGTCCATCGGCTGCGCCGGCAGGGTCTGCAGCATGACCCCGCCCGCGCGCCAGCGTTCCGCATCCCCCGCCATCCGGCTTTTCCCGTAGGACAGGGTGAAGCTGGACGGAATCTGCTCGGACTGGGCGAAATAGGTCCCTGCGCAGGACGAGAGCGACCCGCCCGACAGCGGCGTGATCCCCTGATAGGGCAGGTTGCCCGCCCCCTGGTCGATCAGGATGGCGAAATAGCCCTCTCCGATCTGCTCGAAGGCGGGGCGGTCGTCCAGCCGCTCCGCGTCGAAGCTGGCCCAGGCGCGGATGCGCGCGGGACCGCCATCGGACGACGGCGCGTAGTAGTCGGCGGCGATGGTGCGGACGGCGCCGTTGCCGCGCACCTGGATCGACAGCTTCCAGCGCAGCTTGATGGTCGGCCCGATCAGCGCGGCCAGCAGCGCAACCTCGGCCACCAGCGCCGCGACCGGCGCAGGGTAATTGTGGCGCGACAGGATATGTTCCAGCACACCGTCCAGACGGGCCACGCGGCCACGCACGCCGGAGCGGTCAAGCTGGAAGGGCAGAACGGTATCGTCCCAGGCGATCTGGTTGATGGTGGTCATGGTGGCCTTTCGGAAATCTGCGCGCCAAAGGTGCGGCGCGGCGTTGCTTGCCGATATAGGCAGGCCCGCGCCGCAACCCAAGGTCAGGCCCAGCCGGCCATGTTCTCGGCGATCACCTCGGTCAGCACGGCGATATGGGCGTCGTCATCGTTCAGGCAGGGGATGTAGGTAAAGCCCTTGCCGCCCGCGTGCTCGAAGGCCTCGCGGATCTCGCCGTTGATCTCCTCCAGCGTCTCGATGCAGTCGGCGCTGAAGGCCGGAGAGATCACCGCGATGTCGGCGATGCCGCGTTTAGCCAAGTCCGCCACATGCTCGACAGTATAGGGCCGCAGCCATTCCTCGGACCCGAAGACCGACTGGAAGGTGGTGTCGATGGAGTCCTCGGGCCAGCCGAGCCGCTCGCGCAGCAGGCGCGAGGTCTTCTGGCACTGGCAATGATAGGGGTCGCCTTCCAGCAGGTAGCGCTTCGGCATCCCGTGATACGAAGCCACCAGCTTCTGCGGGCGTCGGCCCTGAAGCGTGCGCTCGACCGACTGCGCGAGTGCGTCGATATAGTCGGGACGGTCGAAATAGGGCGGGCAGATGCGAGCCGAGGGCTGCCATTTCTGCGTCATCAGCGCGCGGAAGAACTGGTCGTTCGCCGAGGCCCAAGTCGAGCCCGCATATTGCGGATACATCGGCAGGAAGACGATGCGGTCGCAGCCCGCACTGACCATCCCGTCCACCACCGACCGGGTCGAGGGATTGC
This sequence comes from Paracoccus sp. MC1862, assembly GCF_016617715.1. Taxonomy (NCBI): domain Bacteria; kingdom Pseudomonadati; phylum Pseudomonadota; class Alphaproteobacteria; order Rhodobacterales; family Paracoccaceae; genus Paracoccus; species Paracoccus sp. MC1862. The sequence goes on from NZ_CP067225.1 coordinate 2,189,901, forward strand.
CGTAGCGCATGCAGAAATCGACGATCACGCGGTCGCCCCAGCGTTCGGCGCAGGTCTGGCGCAGCTTGGCCACCTTGGCCTTGGTGATCGTCAGCAGCGGACTTTCGTTGGCCTCGTTGTTCCAGATGGACCGGTAGTTCGCCCCCGAGGTGAAGGGCCGCTTGCTGAGGATGATCCCCTGCAGCAGCGGCTGCCATTTCCATTTCGGATAGTCGATCACCCGCTGGTCCGACAGGAACTCGCTGAGATAGCGGCGCATCGACCAGTAGTCGTGGCCGTCGGGGGTGCCAAGGTTGGCGACGAGGATGCCGATCTTCGGCTGCGGCAAGGCGGGATGGTCTGCGGGGGCGTGGCGCGGCTGGCTCGGGTCCTGGGGGCGGGCGTGCTGGTTCATGGGGTCCTCTGGCTCAGCGCCGCGGCAAGGCTGGTTCGGGCCGAGCCGGGGCGCAATGGTTTCGGCTGGTTGTCGGCAGGCGCCCATCCGGTCAGGAAGATCAGGTCCAGCCCCAGCCGGATGCGGCCGGGATCCTGCGGGTCGGGGGCGGTTTCGGCAAGGATCTGCGCCGCGCGCCGCAGGATCGTGCGGCGGGTCGGATGGCGCAGGCGGCGGTCGAGCGCGTTGGTTTCCCCCATCGCGCGCAGGTCGCGGGCAAGGTGGAGAAAGTCGCGGTAGCTGACGGCTTGCGTGATCTGGTCGGCCACCGGCAGGGCCAGCCCCGCCCGCGTCACCAGTGCGCCGAGGTCGCGGATTTCGCCGAAAGGGGCGATGCGGGGGGAAAGGCCGCCGGTCACCTCGACCTCGGCCTGCGCCAAGGCGGCGCGCAGGGGGGCAAGCGTCCCAGCCCCCGGCAGCACGGCGATAAAAAGGCCATCTGGAACCAGCGCGCGGGCCGACTGGATCAACTGGCCCACCGGATCGTCGGCCCAGTGCAGCGCCAGCGCGTGGATCACGAGATCATGCTGACCGGGCTGAAGCGCCAGCACCGGCTCGTCCCCCACGACGCGGGCCGCAGGCATGGCGGCGGTCCAGAAAGCGGGATTTCCGGTCACCACGGCAGGTGCCGTAAACGTCCTGTTAATCTCTGACAGCCTATCCTCGATCTCGTCACGGACCAGCGCATGCAGCCAGTCCTCGCGCCCGATGCGGGCCGCGCGGGCGCGGTTGCGCGAAAGCGCGGTGCGGTCGGTCAGGCGCGGCGGGCCGTCGAAGTCAGGGGGAGAAGCGGACATGGGACTGCAACTTAGGTCGTTCGGCTCGGTGATGAAAGCGGGGCGGGCGATTCTGTTCCCGCCGCAGTGCCTCGACTGCGGGGCGGGCGTGGCCGAGGACGGGGCGCTCTGCCCCGATTGCTGGCGCGAGGCCGAGTTCATCGGCGCCTGCCATTGCGAGCGCTGCGGCATCCCCCTGCCCGGCGACGGCGGCGAGGAGGCGGGACTTGCCTGCGACGAATGCCTGTCCGTGGCCCGGCCATGGGACAGGGGCCGCGCGGCGGTGGTCTATGCGGGCAGCGGGCGCAGGCTGGTGCTGGCCCTGAAGCATGGCGACCGGCCCGACCTGGCGCCCTCGCTGGGGCGGTGGCTGGCTGCGGCAGCGGGGCCTCTGCTGCGGCCGGACATGCTGGTGGTGCCGGTGCCGCTGCATCCGCGCCGGATGATGGCGCGAAAATACAACCAGTCGGCGCTGCTGGCGGCGGCGGTGGCGCGGGCGCACGGGCTGCGGCTTGAGGCTGCGGCGCTGCGCCGCACCCGGCACACGCCGATGCAGGACCACGGCTCGGTCGCCGACCGCTTCGCCAATGTCGAGGGCGCGGTTGAGGTGGCGGCGCGGGTCCGGCTGCGGCTGGAAGGCAGGCCGGTGCTGCTGATCGACGACGTGATGGCCTCGGGCGCGACGCTGGGGGCAGCCGCCTCGGCGCTTGCGGCGGCGGGCGCGGGGCCGGTGTCGGTCGCGGTGCTGGCACGGGCGGTCAAGGGCGGAAGCGCGTCGGCTTCGCAGGCAGCATGATCGGGGCTGAGGGCCTGCTTCCACGCTGGCGCAGCCTCCCGCAAGGGTTCCATTTCCGGCGCCTGCAAGCCTGACAGTCACGACAAGGAATAGAGAAAGCCGCGATCACCCTGCAAGAAGAAACCCCGCCCGGTGCCCCCGCAGGCTGCCGATTCGCCCCGCAAGGTCACGGAAGTTCGCCTGAATCACCCTTTCGCCCCTTTTCATCCCGGTCCCGGATTTGCATCTTTCATCCATGCTGCGGATCAACGACACCATCACCATCGCCGATTGGGAACTGTTCGAGCAGTTCACGCGCGCACAGGGACCCGGGGGACAGAACGTCAACAAGGTCTCGACCGCCGTCGAGCTTCGCTTCGAGGCCGAGCGCTCGCCTCACCTGCCCGCTCCCGTCAAGACGCGGCTGCGGCGGCTTGCGGGCCGGCGCTGGACCGGGGATGGCGCCATCCTTATCCAGGTGCAGGACACCCGCAGCCAGGCCCGCAACCGCGAAATCGCGCGCGAACGGCTGGCCGACCTGATCCGCTCGGCCCTGGCCGCGCCCCGCCCCCGCATCGCCACCCGCCCGACGCTGGGCAGCCAGCGCCGCAGGCTTGCCGCCAAGGCCCAGCGGGGCACCATCAAGGCGCTGCGCGGCCCTGCAGGCACGGCGGAGGACGGATGAAGGACCTGCGCCGCAGGCTCGCCCGGTTTCTCGGCGCCCGCACGCCCCGGCTACAGGCCGGCGCGATCTGCCGCGATCCGGCGACGGGCAAGGTGCTGCTGATCACCAGCCGCGACACCGGCCGCTGGATCATCCCCAAGGGATGGCCCATGCCCGGCCGCACCCTGGCGCAGGCCGCCCTGCAGGAGGCGTGGGAGGAAGCGGGCGTCCACGCCCATGCGGCCGAGGATCTGGGCATCTATCACTACGACAAGACGCATGACCGGGGTTTCGCCATCCCGGTCGAGGTCAGGGTGTTTCTTGTCCCCGTCGAGGCGCTGGCTGATTGCTGGCCCGAACAGCCGCAGCGCACCCGGCGCTGGTTCGCCCCTGAAAAGGCGGCCGGGCTGGTGTCCGAGGCCGAGCTTGCCGCCTTGCTGTCCACGCTTGCGCCCCGCCGCCCGGCCGCGCCCTTTTCCACGCGCGCCTGAGGGCGCGGATGGCCGAGTTCCGAATTCTCGACAAGGATCTGGACCGGGTCGCGAATGCCGAAAGCGCAGGGCTTCACTCGACGCGCGCCGTTTTCCGGCTGGGCCTTGCGCTGACCTTTGCGGCGGTGGTCGCGATCGTCGGGACGCTGGCGGGCGCCGCCCTGTCGGGCATGCTGGTCGCGGGGATGCTCGTGGCGACCTTCCTGGCGCTGTCCATCGGGGCCAATGACGTGGCGAACGCGCTGGGCCCGCCGGTCGGCGCGGGCGCGATCTCGATGAGCGCGGGCCTCATCCTCGTGGCGCTGGCCGAGATCGCGGGCGCCATGCTGGCCGGAGGACGTGTCACCGAAACACTGACCACGGGCATCCTGCCCGCCGACCTGATGCATCAGGGAACCGAGCCTGCCACCGTCATGCTGGCCGCGATGCTGGCCGCCGCCATCTGGATCACGCTGGCGACCTGGGCGGGGGCGCCGGTCAGCACCACCCACGCTATTGTCGGGGGCATCTCGGGCGCGGGGCTGGTCGTCTTCGGACCGGGGGCGCTGCAATGGCGCGGGCTGGCCGGGATCGCGACCGCATGGATTGCCGCGCCCATCGTCGCGGCGCTGGCGGGGGCGGCGCTGCTGGCCGTGCTGCGCCGGGCGATCCACCGCGCGCCGGACCGCGCCCGCGCGGCCGCGCGCCTGCTGCCATGGGTCGTGGGCTGCATCGCCGCCGTGCTGACCCTCAACGCCCTTTCGCTCAGCGGCGTCGGCGCACCCGTCGTCCTTGGCGCGACCTTCGCGGTCAGCGCCGCGTCCGTCGTCTTCGCCCGCATCCGCATGGCGGACGAGATCGCGGCCGGGCATCCCGGCCGGCAGATGCTCGACCGGATGCTCGGACCGCCGCTGGTGCTGGGGGCGATCCTGATGGGATTCAGCCACGGCTCGAACGACGTGGCCAACATCGTGGCGCCGCTTGCAGTGCTGGGGCGGTCCACCGAGCTGTGGCCGCAGGCCGAGCCGACCTCGATCCGGCTGCTGGCGCTGGGCGGCGCCGGGATCGCGGTGGGCGCGCTGCTGTTCGGCCGGCGGCTCGTCCACATGGTCGGCAGCCGGATTACCCGGCTGAACACCGCCCGCGCGCTTTGCGTATCGTTGGCGACCTCGCTGACGGTGCTGGCCGCGACGCGGCTGGGAATGCCGGTGTCCACCACCCATGTCGCGGTGGGCGGCGTCTTCGGCGTCGGCTTCTACCGCGAATGGGAGGAGCGCCGCTTCCGCAGCGCCCGGACCCGCGCCCGCAAGCCGCTGCCACCCGAGGAACTGCGCCGCCTTCAACTGGTGCGCCGCGCCGCCGTCCTGCGGACGCTGGCCGCCTGGGTCGTGACGCTGCCCGCTGCCGGGGTCTTGGCCGCGACCCTTGCCTGGATGATCGGCTGAGCCTCAGAAGGCGCGGAAGGTCATCGTCGTCAGCGTCCGGTTGATGCCGGGAATGTCGAACAGCCGTTCGGACAGGTAATGGCCCACGTCCTCATCCTCGGGGACATAGACCTTGGCCAGCAGGTCGTATTCGCCCGAGGTCGAGTAAAGCTCGCTCACCACCTCCCGGTCGTAGATGGCGTCGGCGACCTCGTAGGTCTTGCCGGGGGTGCAGCGGAACTGGACGAAGACGGGACGCATGGGAACCTCTCGAAGGCAGGGGCGCGGGCCAGTCTAGCGGGCTTGCGGCGCGCGGGCCAGAGCGGCGCCCTGTGCCCCCGCCCAGCGCCAGAACCGCGTCATCAGCAGCGCGGCCGCGGCGGTCAGCCCGACCAGCAGTCCCAGCCACAGCCCCGGCGGCCCCATCCCCAGCGGAAAGGCCAGCAGCCAGCCGGCAGGCAGGCCGATCAGCCAGTAGCTGACAACCGCCAGCACCATCGGCACACGCGTGTCCTGCACCCCGCGCAGCAGCCCCAGCGCGATGGCCTGCATGGCGTCGGCCAGCTGGAACAGCCCCGCGTAAAGCATCAGCGAGGCCGCCAGCGCCACGATCACCGGCGCCCTCGGGTCGGCGGGGTTGAGGTAAAGCCCGGTCAGCGCCTCGGGGATCGTCAGGAAAGCGGCCATCGGGACCAGCGCAAAGCCCGCCGACAGCAGGATCGCCGCCAGCGCCGCCAGGCGCAGCCCCTGCGGGTCCCCCGCCCCGTGCGCCGATCCCACCCGGATCGTCGCCGCATTGGAAATGCCCAGATGCACCATGAAGGTCAGACCCGCGATCTGCAGGGCGATGCCATGGGCGGCCAGTGGCTCGGCCCCGAACCAGCCCATCAGGACGTTGGCGCCGGTGAACATCCCCGTTTCCGCCACCAGCGTCAGCCCGATCGGCAGGCCCAGCGCGAAGACGGACCGGAACGCCGCCCAGTCCGGCCGCCACAACCGCTGGAACAGGTGATAGGGTCGCCCCTCGGGCACCCAGGCGGCACAAGCCGCCAGCGCGGCAAGCTGCATCCAGTTGACCGAAAGGCTGGCGATCCCCGAGCCGCGCACGCCCAGTTCCGGCAGCCCCCATTCCCCGAAGATCAGCAGCCAGTTGAACAGCGCATTGATCGGCAGCCCGATCAGGTTGACGACAAGCGCCAGGTTCGGTCGCCCCAGCGCCGCGAGATAGCTGTTCAGCACCATCCCCGCCAGCACCGCGGGCATCGCGGGGATCATCGCCCGCAGCCATTCCTGCCCCAGCGCAGCGATCCGAGGCTCCTGCCCCAAGGCAGAGAGGATCGGCCCCGACCACCACAGAAGCGGCACGATCAGCAGGGAATGGAGGACCGACAGCCACAGCGCCATCCGCGTGGCCCGCCGCACCTCGACCGCGTCGCCGCGAGCGCGCGCGCTGGCGATCACCCCCATGACGCCCAAGGCATAGCCCGACCCGAGCATCGTCAGGATGAAGAAATACGAGGTCGCCAGCACCAGCGCCGCCAGCTCATCGACGCCGTAGCGGCCGATCAGCACGGTGTCCGTCACCCCGATCAGCATCCGGCTGACATGGGTGCCCACCAGCGGCAGGCCGAGAAGGAAGGTGGCGGTCAGATGCGGGCGCAGGCTCATGCCTCGCCCGTTATCCGCATTCGGGCTTCACGGGAAGCCCACCGACCCGAAGGCGGACCGCAGCCGCGGCGACAAGGGCGCGCTGTCCTCTTGTGCCTGTTGCCGCATTCCGCATTCCGCCCGTCCCGGCGGCCGCGGAACGTGGCGCTGCGCCCAGGCAAGTGCCGGGCCTTCACGATCATCTGCAACCCTGCCCGGCCTGCTGGCAAAAGGAGACATCATCGCCCGAACGAGCGGCCTCGGGCCTTTCCTCTCGGCAAGACAGGGGCTCGTCGGCTCAAGCGATGCGACAGGGCGGGCTGTCCCTCATGGGCGCAAGGCCCTGCGCTGGACACAGGGTGAAAGTCATGCCCGACTTGTCAAAGGACCATGGGCGCATAGCCAGGCAGCGTTCCCACCGGAACGGAAACCTGCCATCAAGTCCGAGGCCGGAAGCCTTGTTCCCTCGTCGCAGGTCCGGGCTGCCGAGCAAGGTTCCATCGGCGGACCTCCGATCGGGCGCCGACCTTCATTCCAGCCGCGCCGGCAGCACCATCCCCCGCAGCGCCTCGGCGGCGGGCATCGGCCGCTTGCCCTCGCGCTGGAGTTCGGTGATCTCGACCGCGCCTGTGCCGCAGGCGATGGTGAACCCACCCAGCACCTTGCCCGGCGGGCCCTGCCCCTCGGCTAGCCGCGCGCGCAGCAGCTTCAGCCGCTCGCCGCCTGCCATGCACCAGGCGCCGGGAAAGGGCGACAGGCCCCGGATCAGCCGGTCCACCTGAGCCGCAGGCCGGGTCCAGTCGATCCGCGCCTCGGCCTTGTCGATCTTGGCGGCGTAGGTCACGCCATCCTCGGCCTGTGGCACGGCGGGCAGCGGCAGGCGGTCCAGCACATCGACGATCAGCGCCGCGCCCATCTGCGAGAGCCGGTCGTGCAGGTCGGCCGTGGTCTCCTCAGGTCCGATGGGCGTCTTCGCCTCGGCCAGCACCGGGCCGGTATCCAGCCCCGCCTCCATCTGCATGATAGCGACGCCGGTTTCCGCATCCCCCGCCATCACTGCCCGATGTATCGGCGCCGCCCCCCGCCAGCGCGGCAGCAGCGAGGCATGAATGTTCAGGCACCCGAGCCGTGGCGCATCCAGCAGCGGCTGCGGCAGGATCAGCCCATAGGCCACCACCACCGCCACATCCGCGCCCAGCGCCGCGAACTCCGCCTGCTCCTCGGTCCCCTTCAGCCGCACCGGACTCCGCACCGGGATGCCCAAGGCGTCGGCCGCTGCCTGCACCGGCGAGGGCCGGGGCTTCTGCCCCCGCCCCGCCGCCCGCGGCGGCTGAGAGTAAACGCAGACCACCTCGTGCCGCGCGGCGATCGCCTGCAGCGCAGGAACCGAGAAATCGGGTGTCCCCATGAACACGACGCGCATCACCCGCTCCCCTCTTTCTTCTTCGTGAAATATCCTGAGCTTTTGAGCGCCCGGAAAACAGTCCGGCAGACTGTTGTCAGCGAAAAAGGCAGCGGCGAGTGGGACAGCGCCCCGGTCCGGCGCCTCTACCTGCGCGCCAGCTTCGCCGATTTCGCCACCAGCATCCGCCGCTTCAGCGCCGACAGGCGGTCCACATAGACCCGCCCGTCCAGATGGTCGATCTGGTGCTGCACGCTTGTCGCCCACAGGCCCACGAAGTCCCGCTCCTCGACCTCTCCGCCTTCGTTGAGAAACCGCACCGTCACCGCCCGCGGCCGTTCGATCACCGCCGAGACGCCGGGCAGGTTGGGCGAGGCCTCCTCGTGCGACCGCAGCTTCACCGAGGCGTGCAGGATCTGCGGATTCGCCATCCGCACCGCCTGCCCCCGCCCCTCCGAGGCATCCACGACCGCCAGCCGCAGCATCACGCCCACCTGCGGCGCCGCAAGGCCCAGGCCCGGCATCGCCTCCATCGTGTCGATCATGTCGTCCCAGATCGCCCGGATCTCGTCCGTGACCGCCTCGACGGGCGCGGCGGCGGTATGCAGCCGCCGGTCGGCATAGGGGACGAAGGACCGGACCGCCATTCAGGCCCGCGCCATCTCGCGCTTCATCTTGGTCATGCGGCGCGAGATCATCTGCCGCTTCATCGGGCCGATATGGTCGATGAAGAGCTTGCCGTTCAGATGATCCAACTCGTGCTGCGCGCAGGTCGCCCAGAGCCCGTCGAAGTCCCGCTCGTGGCTTTTTCCGTCCAGGCCCGTCCAGCGCATCCGCACCTCGGCCGGGCGCGTGACATCGGCATATTGCTCGGGGAAGGACAGGCAGCCCTCCTCATAGGTGTTCAGCGCTTCCGAGGTGAAAACGATCTCGGGGTCCACCATCACCAGCGGCGCGCGGGGCGCCTGCGCGTCCTTGGTGCAGTCCATGACGAACAGGCGGCTCAGCACGCCCACCTGCGGCGCGGCCAGGCCCACGCCCGGCGCGGCATACATGGTGGCCAGCATGTCACCGGCCAGGGCCTCGATCTCGGGCGTGATCAGGCCCACGGGGTCGCAGGGCTTCTTCAGCCGGGGATCGGGGAACAGAAGGATGGGGCGCGTCATGGCATTCGCACATAGGACAAGGCTTCCCGCCGCGCAACAAGCCGCTATGGTCGGGCGCGCGTGACAGGAGACCCCCATGAACAGACCCGACCGCTTCGCCGACCCCGACTTCGCCCCCGACTTCGACACGCCCATCGAGCGGCGGGGGACGATGTGCAACAAGTGGGACGACATGGGCACGGTCTTCGGGCTGGACGCGCCCGACGCCCTGCCGATGTGGGTCGCCGACATGGACTTCGCCGCGCCTGCCGGCGTCCGCCGGGCGCTGGAAGAAACCGTCGCCCACGGCGTCTACGGCTATCCCGGCGTGAACCAGCCCTATCTCGACGCGATCCGCTGGTGGATGCGGACCCGCCACGGCTGGCAGGTGGAACGGGATCATATTCTCTCCGTCCACGGCCTCGTCAACGGCACGGCGCTGGCGGTGGATGCCTTCACCGAAACAGGCGATGCGGTGGTGCTGATGACGCCCGTCTACCACGCCTTCGCCCGCGTCATCAAAGCTGCCGGGCGCACGGTGACGGAACTGCCGCTGGCTGTCCGCGACGGCCAGTATGCGCTGGACTGGGATGGCTGGAAGGCAATTCTGACCGGCCGCGAGCGGATGCTGATCCTCTGCTCGCCCCACAACCCCGGCGGCCGGGTCTGGTCGCCCGAGGAACTGCGCGAGATCGCCGAATTCTGCCGCGCCCGCGACCTGATCCTCGTGTCGGACGAGATCCACCACGACCTCGTCCTGCCCGGCACTCCACGCCACACGGTCACGGCCTTGGCCGCTCCCGAGATCGCCGACCGCCTGGTGACGCTGACGGCGGCAACCAAGACCTTCAACATCGCAGGCGCGCATCTGGGCAATGCCATCATCGCCGATGAGACGCTGCGGGACCGCTACAAGGCGCGGATGATGGCACTGGGCATCTCGCCCGGGCTTTTCGGCCTACAGATGGTGACGGCGGCCTACTCGCCCGAGGGCACGGCCTGGGTGGACTCGGTGGTGGACTACATCGCCGGCAACGGCCGCATCTTCGACGAGGCCGTGAACGCCATTCCCGGCATCCGGTCCATGCCCCTGCAGGCGACCTATCTCGCTTGGGTGGACTTCACCGGCACCGGGATGGAGCCCGCGGAAATCCACCGCCGCGTTGAACAGGGCGCGCGGATCGCAGCCAACCACGGCGAAAGCTTCGGCCTGGGCGGCGCGGGTCACATGCGCTTCAACCTCGCCACGCCCCGCGCGCGGGTGGCCGAGGCGGCATCCCGCCTGCGCGAGGCCTTCGCCGACCTGCAATGAGGCCGCTGCGCATGGCCGCGCTGGGGGCGGTGGCTCTGGCCGGGTGGCTCGCCTGGACCGGCGGGATCCCCCTGCCGGTGCCGTTGCCGCCAACCCTGCCGCTGCCAGTGCCGCCGCCGACCACGAACATCCCGATCCCGCGCCCGCCGCGATTGCCGGACATCCGCATCCCCCAACCCGCGCCGGCGATCACCAGCCCGGTTCAGCGCATTCTGGTCGAGAAATCCGCCCGCCGCATGACCATCTTCCAGCGCGATGGCAACCCGCGCGTGATGCCCATCGCCCTCGGCTTCGCGCCCACGGGCGACAAGGTGAAACAAGGCGACGGCAAGACCCCCGAGGGTATTTTCAAGGTGGACCGCCTGAACGACCGCAGCAGCTTCACCCTGTCGCTGGGGCTGGACTACCCCCGCCCCGAGGACCGCACCCGCGCCCAAGCGCAAGGCGTCGATCCGGGCGGCGACATCATGATCCACGGCCAGCCGAATCAGGTGGAGGAAGGCTTCAGGGTCAAGGGCGACTGGACCGCCGGCTGCATCGCCGTCACCAACCCGGAAATTCGCGAGCTTTTCGCCCATAGCTCCCTCGGCATCGAGGTCGAGATCAGGCCATGAGCCACTCGGATGGTCTTTCTTCTTTGCCCAAATATCCTGGGGGAGCCGCGCGCAGTGCGGCGGGGGCAAAGCCCCCTCTTTCACGTCCCCCTCGGCTTGGCGCGCACCGTCGGGTCGGCCGTCATGGGGTCCTCGGGCCAGGGATGGCGCGGATAGCGGCCGCGCATATCCTTGCGGACATCGGCATAGCCCCCAGCCCAGAAGCCCGGCAGGTCGGTCGTCACCGCGATGGGCTTGCCGCCCGGCGACAGCATCTGGATGCGCAGGGGGCGGCCGCCCGCCATAGGGTGGCGGGTGACTCCAAACAGTTCCTGCAGCCGCGCCTCGATGGTCGGCGTCTCGGCGTCGTAGTCGATGGGAATGCGGCGGCCCAGCGGCGTGGTAAACGCCGCCGGCGCGGCCTCGTCCAGCCGCCGCTGGCCGCCCCAGCCGATCAGCGCCTTCAGCGGCTCGGTCAGGTCCAGCGCCCGCAAGTCGGACGCCGTGCGCGCCTTGCCCAGCCACGGCAGCAGCCAGCCGGGGTCGGACAGCAGCGCCGCGTCGCTGATCTCGGGCATATCCGCCACCAGCGCGATCCGCGCCCGCAGCCGGCGCGCCGAGGGCGTCCAGGGCAGGCCGAGGTCGCGCAGCCCCTCCCATGCCGCAAGCGCCACTGCCTCGGGATCGGGGTCATCCAGCGCCCGGTCGGAGAGGACCAGCGCCCCCAGCCGCTCCTGCCGGCGGGCCAGCACCCGGCCCTCGCGGCGGGACCATTCGACCAGTTCCACCGCCTCGATCCGGTCGCCGTAAAGCGCCCGCAGGTCCGCCTCGTCCAGCGCGGCCGCCATCCGCACTCGCGCCTCGCGGGCGTCGCCGTTGAGGTCGGTTGCCACGATCAACTGGTTCGCCCCCAGCGGATCGTTCTCGGCCAGCACCGCTCCCTTGCCTCCTGACAGCACATAGCGCTGCGCATCCCCCTTGCGGCGCAAGCCGATCCGATCAGGGTATGCAAGCGCCGCCATCTTGCCGAGGCTCATCACCGGGACCTTGGGCGCAAGGCGACGCAGGCGGCGGCCTTCCGCGCGGATGCGCTCGACCGCGCCGCGGTCGGCGGGCCAAGGGTGGCGCTCGGCATAGGCGCGGGGATCGCGGATGGCCTGAAGCCGCAGGGCAAGGTCGGCGGGGGCGCCCCGGACCGGGTCGTGCTCGGCCATCAGCGCGGCAAGCTCCGCCGCCTCGCGCCCGGCCGTCAGCAGCATGTGACCCAGCCGGGGATGCAAGGGAAGCGCGGCCAGCGCCCGGCCATGCGGGGTGATGCGGCCCACCCGCAGCGCGCCCAGATCCTTCAGCAGCGCCTGCGCCTCGGCGAGCGCGGCGGCGGGGGGAGGGGTCAGGAACGCGAGCCCCTCCCCGGACCCCCATGCCGCCAATTCCAAGGCAAGCCCGGCCAGATCGGCGGTGGCGATCTCGGGCGGGGCGAAGGCGGGCAGCGCGCCCTCCTCGGCCCGCGTCCACATCCGGTAGCAGATGCCCGGCGCCACCCGGCCTGCGCGGCCCCGGCGCTGCTCAGCCTCGGCGCGGCTCACGCGTTCCGTCACCAGCCGCGTCATACCGGAACCGGGATCGAAGCGCGCCCGCCGCGCGCGCCCCGCATCCACCACCACCCGCACCCCCGGAATCGTCAGCGAGGTTTCCGCGATGGAGGTCGCCAGCACGATCCGCCGCCTGTCGCCGGGAGGCGCGAGGGCGGCACGTTGGGCCGACAACTCCATCGCGCCGAAAAGCGGCACGATCTCGGCAGGGCCGTCCAGCATCGCGGCCACGCGGCGGATCTCGCCCTCGCCGGGCAGGAAGCACAGGATCGTGCCGCCGCTGTCGCGCGTCTCGGCCTCGGCCTCGGCGATCAGCCGGGCGGCCTCGGGGACCAGCCTGGCGCCCGCAGGCAGCGGCCGGCCGAGCCAGCGGGTTTCCACCGGAAAGGCCCGGCCCAGTGACCGCACCACAGGTGCTGCGTCCAGCAGCGCCGCGACAGGTTCCGCCTCCAGCGTGGCGGACATGACCAGCACGGAAAGATCGGGCCGCAAAGCCGCGCGGCTTTCCCAGACCAGCGCCAACCCGAGGTCGGCGTTCAGGCTGCGCTCGTGGAACTCGTCGAAGATCACGCAGCCGATGCCGGGCAGGTCGGGATCGGACTGGATCATGCGGGTCAGGATGCCCTCGGTCACGACCTCGATCCGCGCGCCGGGCACCGACTCTCCCCGGATGCGGTAGCCGATGGTCGCGCCCACGGCCTCGCCCAAGCTCATGGCCATCCGCTCGGCCGCGGCGCGAGCGGCAAGGCGGCGGGGTTCCAGCATCACGATGCGGCCGGGGAACAGATCGAGCAGCGCCAGCGGCACCCGCGTCGTCTTGCCCGCGCCGGGCGGGGCCACCAGCACCGCGCGGCCATGGTCCGCAAGCGCCTCGCGCAGAGCGGGAATTGCGTCATCAATGGGAAGGGCGTCGGTCATGGCGCGTGTGGTGGCGCAAAACGTGCGGCGGTGCAAACCCGCGGGGAACCCGGATGCGCGCCGCTGGTTGACGCTGGCGCGGACGGGCCAGGTCCCGGACGCCCGACCTCCGACCCTTCGCCCGAAAGCCATCATGCCCAGATCCCCAAAGACCGGCCGCGCGGACGGCCGCCTTGGAAACGCCGAATGCGCTGCAGCCCTTGCCGAGCAGCTGCCGCAGGGCGACATCATCTTCGCCGCCGAAACGGAAACCGATGCCCTCGCCGTCGCCCGCGCGCTGGCCGTCGCCGCGCCTGACGCGCAGGTGATCCTGCTGCCAGAAAGCGACGCGCTGCCGGGGGACAGCTCGCCCGCCTCGCCCGCCAATATCGGCCTGCGCAACGCGGGGCTGTCGCGGCTGCGCGGCCACGAGGGCGGGCCCGCCGCCCTGATCACGACGGCAGACGCTTTGGCGCTGTCCTGGCCGGCGCCGTCCGAGGTTCCCGCCGAACTGCTGAGGGTGACGGTGGGCACCGCCATCGACCTGCCTTCCTTGCGCGATTCCATCCTGGCCTTGGGCTATGCCGAGGACGACCGCGTGGACGAGCCGGGCGAGACTGCCTTGCGCGGTCAGGTGCTGGATGTCTTCCCCGCGCAATCGGAAAATCCGGTGCGGATCGAGGTCGCCGAGGGCAAGGTCGCCTGGATCAGTCTTTACGATCTCGTCGATCAGAGAACGCTGTCCGAAGTCGACTCCTGCGCCATTGCGCCCGCGATCGAGCCGCCCCTGGGCGACGCACGCTGCGCCCTGCCCGACCACCTGCCCGGCGCGCGGCTGGTGCTTTCGCCGGCCGCCGACAAGCGCCGCCGCAACGTGCTGAAGCTGGCCGCCGAGATCGGCGGTGCGGCAGCCCTGCGCCGCGTGCTGCCCGACGACGCCTGGGCCGCTTCCATTGAGGGCGGCGAGACCTTGGACCTGGACCGCGCGGGCGACCCAGCCCCGCGCTTCGTCGAAAGCCGCGCGCCCGAACGCGCCTTCACCCGCGCCGCCCACGCCGCCTTCGATGCGGGCGAGCGGCTGGTCCTGTTGGGCAGCGAGCGCGACCTGCGCTTCCTGTCCCGCCGCGCGGCGAGGCTTCTGGAACGCACGATCCGCGCCGCCGATTCGTGGGAGGAGGTCATACAGGCCGATCCGGGCAGCCTGCTTTCCCTTCCCATGCCCGCAGAGCGCGGCTTCCGGCGTCAGGGCGTACTGGCCGTCGCCGCCGCCGACCTGCTGGGCAGCCGCGCCCTGCGCGAGGATGCCGTCGCCACGGGCCAGACGCTGCTGGACCAGGTCGGCATCCGCATCGGCGACGTGGTGGTGCATGAGGACCACGGCATCGGCGTGGTCGCGGGCATCGAGCCCCTGCCCGACCTGGGCGAGGGCGACCCCGGCGAGGCGATCCGCCTGACCTATGCGGCGGACGGCGTGCGGCTGGTCCCGGTCCTTCAGGCGCACCGCATCTGGCGCTATGGGGCCGAGCCCGAGGCGGTGACGCTCGACCGGCTGGACGGGTCGAGCTGGCGCAAGCGCAAGGACGAGGTCGAGGCTGCGGTGGCGGAAACCGCGAAAGGACTTGCCGAACTGGCCGAGGCGCGCAAGGGGCAGCAGGCCCCGGTGCTGGAAGGCGAGCCGGCGGATTACGAACGCTTCGCCGCGGGCTTCGCCTTCACGGAAACGCCCGACCAGGCCCGCGCGATCGACGCGGTGCGCGACGACCTTGCCTCGGGTAAGCCGATGGACCGGCTGGTGATCGGCGACGTGGGCTATGGCAAGACCGAGGTCGCGCTGCGCGCCGCCGCCGTCGCGGTGCTGGAAGGCCGGCAGGTGGCCGTCGCCGCCCCGACGACCGTGCTGGCCCGCCAGCATGTCGAGACGTTCGGGCGCCGCTTCGCCCCTTTGGGCAAAAGGGTCGGCGCCCTGCATCGCCTGTCCACCGCCGCCGAGAAGAAAGCGGTGAAGGAAGGGTTGGCGGACGGCTCCATCGACATCGTGATCGGGACAGGCGCGGTCGCGGGCAAGGGGGTGGCCTACAAGGACCTCGGCCTCGTCATCATCGACGAGGAGCAGCGCTTCGGCACCGCCGACAAGCAGAAGCTGCGCGACCTGTCCGCAGGCCATGTCCTGACCCTGACCGCGACGCCCATCCCGCGCACGCTGCAATCGGCGCTGGTGGGCCTGCAGCAGCTGTCGGTCATCGCCACGCCGCCCGCGCGGCGTCAGCCGATCCGCACCTCCGTCGCGCCCTTCGACGCGGCCAGCCTGCGCGCGGCCCTGCTGCGCGAACGCGCCCGGCGCGGGCAAAGCTTCGTCGTCGTCCCCCGGATCGAGGACATGGAGCTGATGGCCGCCGAGTTGCGCGAGCTTCTGCCCGGCTTCGAGATCCTGCAGGCCCATGGCAAGCTGCCCGCGGCCGAGATCGACGAGGCCATGATCCGCTTTTCCCGCGGCGAAGGCGACGTGCTTCTGGCCACCAACATCATCGAGGCGGGGCTGGACGTGCCGCAGGCCAACACCATGGTCGTCTGCAAGGCCGACCGCTTCGGCCTGTCGCAACTGCACCAGTTGCGCGGCCGTGTAGGGCGCGGCAACCAGCGCGCCCACATGCTGATCTTCACCGAGGCCGGCAAGACGATCCCGGACCTGAGGCTCAAGCGGCTGCGGACACTGGAAACGCTGAACCGGCTGGGCGCGGGCTTCGAGATCAGCGCCCGCGACCTCGACCTGCGCGGGGCGGGCGACCTGCTGGGCGAGGAACAGGCGGGCCACATGAAGCTGATCGGGATCGAGCTTTACCAGCAGCTTCTGGCCGACGCCCTGTCGGCGCGGGGCGGCGCAGACCAGCGATGGATTCCCAACCTGCAACCGGGCCTGCAGGGGCGGCTGCCGGAAAACTGGATCGCCGACCCGGATACGCGGCTGGAAATCTATATGCGCCTTGCCCGCATGGATTCCTCGGAAGCCGTGGACCTGCTGGAAGCGGAACTCGAGGACCGCTTCGGCGATATCCCTCCCGAGGCCCGCACCCTCCTGCAGATCGTCCGCCTGCGCGAGGCCGCCCATGCGGCAGGCATTGCCCGCGTCGTCGCCGGTCCGGCGGGCATCGTCCTTTACCCGCGCGAAGGAGTGGCGCCGGACGCGGAAGGCCTTGAGCGCCAGGAGGACTGCCTCGTTCTGCGCGAGGCGATCGAGGACCCGCGCGAAAGGCTCGACCGCACCGCCGAGCTGCTGGCCGCGATCGTGGAAAGCAGCGAGGATATGGAACCGGCGCAGGCCGCCTGAAGGGGCGCCGCCTTCGCCCCTGCCTGAACCCAACGCCCGCTCTGGTCGTTGAGACGGCGACTGCCTATCTGACAGGCCGTTGATTCCACGGGGGACCGCATGGCCTTGTCCGACACCACTGGCAGCCTGATGCGCGGGCTGGGGCTGGCCGATCCGGTCATCCGGTTGGGCGTCACGGGTCTCAGCCGGGCGGGGAAGACCGTTTTCATCACCTCGCTGGTGGCGAACCTGCTGGACCGGGGCCGGATGCCGGGCCTGCGTGCCGCGGCTGACGGCACCATCCGCGCCGCCTGGCTGCAGCCGCAGCCCGACGACACGGTGCCGCGCTTCGACTACGAACGCCACCTTGCGGCGCTGACCGGCCCCGATCCGCATTGGCCCGAGGGCACCCGCGCTGTCAGCCAGTTGCGCCTGTCGCTGCGGGTCCAGCCGCGCGGGCTGCTGTCGGGCCTTCGGGGGATGCAGAATATCCATCTGGATATCGTGGATTATCCGGGCGAGTGGCTTCTGGACCTGCGCCTGATGGAGCGCAGCTTCGCCCAGTGGTCGGCCGAAACGCTCGACCGGATGCAGGGCCGTCCCGGCGCCGAGGATTACCGCGCCGAGCTTGCGGGCATCGACGCGCAGGCGCGCTTTGCCGAGCCCTTGGCCCAGCGGCTGGCTGCCGCCTACACGACCCATCTCGCCGCCGCCCGCGACGCAGGCTTTTCCGACACCACGCCGGGCCGCTTCCTGCTGCCGGGGGAAATGGAGGGCTCGCCCGCCCTGACCTTCGCCCCCCTGCCCGAGACGCTGGCGTCCTCGCCGCTCTACAAGGAATTCCGCCGCCGCTTCGACGCCTACAAGTCGCGCGTGGTGAAGCCCTTCTTCCGCGACCATTTTGCCCGCATCGACCGGCAGGTGGTGCTGGTGGATGTGCTCGGCGCGATCCACGCCGGCCCCCGCGCCGTCGAGGACACCCGCCGCGCCATGGCCGACATCCTCTCGGCCTTCCGCCCCGGTCGCATCGGCTGGCTGTCGCAATTGCTGGGCACGCGTCGGGTCGAACGCATCCTCTTCGCCGCGACCAAGGCCGACCACCTGCACCATCTGCAGCACGCGCGGCTGTCGAACATCCTGACCGCGATGCTGCGCGAGGCGCGCGACCGCGCCGACTTCCAGGGTGCCCGTACCGATTCGCTGGCCATCGCCGCCCTTCGCACCACGACCGAGGAGATCATCCGCCAGGACGGCCAGGACCTGCCCGCCGTCCGCGGCACCCTGATGGACGGCCGCAAGGCCGCCTTCTACCCCGGTGAGCTGCCCGACAACCCCGCCGATCTCCTTCGCCCTGCCGCCGAGGGGGCGCATCGCTGGCTTGACGCCGACTATGCCGTGATGAACTTCGCCCCCGCCCCGGACACGCTCCGCCCCGGCGACGGCCCGCCCCATATCCGGCTGGACCGCGCCGCCGAATTTCTGATCGGAGACCGGCTGTGAGCTTCTTTCTGGCCCGGATACCCATGCCGACCCTGCGGAGGCAGCACCATGGCTGACGCCCCGCAGCCCCCGCGCCGTGGCCCGGTTCTGATCGAATACGGTCCCGCGGCATCATCCGCCCCCAACGAACCCGCGCCCCGCCCTGAGCGGACCGAACCGGCCCCGGACCCCGGTCCCGCCCTCGCGTCGCCCAGAGAGTCCCCCGCCTCCGCCCGGCGCGAGCCGCCCCGCGATGCCCGTGCCCCTCGCCTCAAGGACGCTCCTCCCGACCCCTCGCCTGCCGATGCGCCGCCCATCGACGACGGGCTGACCGTTCCCCTGCCCCGCCCGCGCACGATGGAACTGGTGACGCGGATCGTCGGCCGCCGGCCTTCCCGCGTGACAGGCTTCTTCCTGAACACGCTTGCGGCGCTGCTGACATTCCTTCTGTCCATGGCGGCGCTGGAGTTCTTCGACAACCTGATGGCCCGCTCGCCGGTGCTGGGCTGGATCGGCGTGGGCCTGTTTGCCGCCTTCACGCTGGCGACGCTGGCCTTGGCAATCCGCGAATACGCCGCCTGGGCGCGGCTGGGCCGCATCGACGAGATCCACCGCGATTCAGGCCGGGCACTTGCCGCCCGCGACTTGGCAGAGGCGCAGAAGGTGCTGGACAAGCTCGATGCGCTTTATGCCCGCCGCCCCGAAATGGCGCGGGCGCGGCAGAACGTTACCCGCCGCCGCAACGACAGCTTCGACGCCGAGGTGCTGCTGGCGATGGCCGAAGCCGAACTGCTGTCCCCTCTCGACCAGCTTGCCCGGCGCGAGATCGAGGCCGCCTCGCGCACTGTCGCCGCCGCGACCGCGCTGATCCCGCTGGCGCTGGCCGATGTGCTGACGGCGCTGGCCGCGAACCTGCGGATGATCCGGCGCATGGCCGAGATCTATGGCGGCCGCGCAGGCGCCGTGGGCGGCTGGCGGCTCGCCCGCACCGTCGTCACCCACCTGATCGCCACCGGCGCGGTCGCGGCGGGCGACGACCTCATCCACACGGTCGCGGGCGGCGGCATCCTTGCCAAGCTCAGCCGCCGCTTCGGCGAGGGTGTCGTCAACGGCGCGCTGACTGCCCGCGTCGGCATCGCCGCGATGGAGGTCTGCCGCCCCCTGCCCTTCATCCAGGCGCGCAGGCCCAAGGTCGGCAACCTCATGGCCCGCGGCCTCAAGGGGCTGTTCGGCGAGGACTCGGCGGACGGGAAAACGAAGAAGTGACCGCAGGCTCTTCCGCCCGCCTCGGCAAGCCACTAGCCTGCGCGCCATGAGATGGAACCTGCCCAACCTGCTGACGCTGATGCGGCTGCTCGCGGCTCCGGCCGTGCCGCTGATGTTCCTGTTCCTCAGCCGGCCCTTCGCCGATTTCGCGGCGCTGGCGCTGTTCGTCCTGGCGGCGCTGACGGACTGGATCGACGGCCATCTCGCCCGAAGCTGGCAGCAGGAAAGCCGCTTCGGCGCGGCCATGGACCCGATCGCGGACAAGGCCATGGTGGTGATCGCGCTGGTGGTCATCACCGGCTATTCCGGCATGAACCCCTGGCTGATCCTGCCCGCGACCGTGATCCTCTTCCGCGAGGTCTTCGTCGCCGGCCTGCGCGAGTTCCTGGGGGCGGACGCCGGCCGGCTGAAGGTCACGCCCCTTGCCAAGTGGAAGACCACAGCCCAGATGATCGCCATTGCCGTCATGTTCCTGGGAACGGGCATCGACTATTATGAAAGAGGCCTGTCCCCACGGGTAGGCGTAGGGCGGGTCTGGCGCGGCGACTGGTCCGACTTGGCGACGCATCTGGGGCTGGTCCTGATGTGGATCGCCGCGATCCTGACCGCGATCACCGGCTGGGACTATTTCCAGAAGGCCCGGCCCTGGCTGAGGGATGTGCGATGACGCTGGATGTCCTTTACTTCGCTTGGCTGCGCGAGCGCATCGGGGCGCCGCGCGAGCGGGTGGAAACCTCGGCCGCCACCGTGCGCGAGCTGGTGGCGGAACTGATCGCCCGCGGCGACCGCCACGCGGCGGCGCTGTCCGACCTCGGCGCCGTGCGGGTCGCGGTGGACCAGACGCTGACCAATCTGGACGCGCCCTTGGGCAATGCGCGCGAGGTCGCCTTCTTCCCGCCGATGACGGGCGGCTGATGCGCGTCCTCCTCCAGGCGGAGCCCTTCGACGCCGCCGCCCTGACGGACGGCTTCGGCGCGGGTGCGGGCGCGGTCGTGACCTTCACCGGCCTCGTGCGCGCCGACAACGGATTGACGGCGCTGGAAATCGAGCATTACCCCGGCATGACCGAGCGCGCCCTGTCCGACCACGCGCAGGCGGCCGCAGACCGCTTCGCCCTGACCGACGTTCTGGTCGTCCACCGCCATGGCCGCATCCACATTGGCGAGCCGATCATGATGGTCGCCACCGCCGCCCCTCACCGGCGCGCGGCCTTCGACGCCGCCGATTTCCTGATGGACTGGCTGAAATCCCGCGCTCCCTTCTGGAAGCGCGAGATCGGCCCGGACGGCTCACGCGGCTGGGTCGCCGCGAAGGACGAGGACGAGGCCGCTCTGGATCGCTGGCAGGTCTAGATCCCCGGCAGGATCAGACCGCCCATCTGCATCCCCGCATAGCGGAAGCCCAAACCGGCGGCGATCGCCGGATCGTCCTCGGCCAGCTTCAGGGCAACCGCCTCGCTTTCGGCCCGGATGATGGCAAGGCCCCAGACGCCGGCCGGGTCCAGCACCGGCCCGACCGCGACCGCCTGCCCTGCGTCCGCCCGCTCCTGCCACCAGGCGGCATGGCGCGTCATCGCCTGCTCCTCGGCGGCGGTTGCGGCGTTGGGGAAATCGGGACGGGGCGGATGCAGGCGCGGAAGGATCGCGGGCATGGGCACCTCGGGCTGCTTTCCAAGGACGCGCCTGACACGCCCTGCTGGCAAGCGCGGGAAGGCCGCGCTTCGTTGCAATTTGCGGGCCTGCCCCGCATATAGGCGGCGATCAGCGAAAGGCCCGCGCATGACCTATCTCGAGTTCGAAAAGCCGCTATCCGACCTGGAAGGCAAGGCCGAGGAGCTGAGGGCGCTCGCGCGCAAGGGCGAAGGCGTCGATCTGGAGAAAGAGGCGGCAGCGCTGGACCGCAAGGCGCAGGACCTGCTGCGCGAACTTTACCGCAGCCTCGATCCCTGGCGGAAGACGCTGGTCGCGCGCCATCCCGACCGGCCGCATTGCATCGACTACATCGAGGCGCTGTTGACCGAATGGACGCCGCTGGCGGGCGACCGCACCTTTGGCGACGACCATGCGGTGATGGGGGGCCTGGCACGATTCCGCGATCAGGCGGTGGTGGTGATCGGGCACGAGAAGGGCAACGACACCCGCTCGCGCATCCACCGCAACTTCGGCATGGCCCGGCCCGAGGGCTATCGCAAGGCGATCCGGCTGATGGACATGGCCGACCGCTTCCGCCTGCCGGTCATCACGCTGGTGGACACCCCCGGCGCCTATCCCGGCAAGGGCGCCGAGGAACGCGGGCAGTCCGAGGCCATCGCGCGTTCGACCGAGAAATGCCTGCAGATCGGCGTGCCGCTGGTTTCCGTGGTGATCGGCGAGGGCGGCTCGGGCGGCGCGGTGGCGTTCGCCACGGCGGACCGGGTGGCGATGCTGGAACATTCCATCTATTCGGTAATCTCGCCCGAGGGCTGCGCCTCGATCCTGTGGAAGGACGCCGACAAGATGCGCGAGGCGGCCGAGGCGCTGAAGCTGACCGCGCAGGACCTCAAGAAGCTGGGCGTGATTGACGCCGTCATCCCGGAACCCTTGGGCGGCGCCCAGCGCGAACCCGACGAGACGATCCGTTCCGTCGGCGACGAGATCGCCCGCCTGCTGCGCGACCTGCAGGGCAAGTCGCCCGCCGACCTGATCCGCGACCGCCGGCAGAAATTCCTCGACATGGGATCGCGGGGTCTGGCGGCCTGAGCCGCAAGGTCCCGGCCCGGGGACTGCGCCTGCAACTGCGACAGTGGCGACGACGTCGGCGGCACACCAGGACCGGGGCGGGATGTCCAGTGCCCGCTGCAAAAGGCCATCGGACCAGAACAAACGCGGGCGTCCTGTGGCTGCATCCCTGCAACAGCGGCCGACGCTTCCCCGGCGGCGTCGAGCGAACGGCAGGGGCACATATGATCCAGCCGGATGACGAGGCTTTTCCGATTTTCCTCGCGGATGCGGCTACCCCCACAGGAAAGTCACCTTCTACCGTAGCCGCTTGTCGGGCCGTTTCGCGCGTCTGGCGGATAGCGAACTGCGTTCCCCAGCCATGCACGGGCCTCCTTGCTCGCCTGAGCCATTATCCTTTAACCGCCGCCGATCCCCTGAGTACCCTGCTTCGCGGGCAGGCGGCGTTCCCGATCCACCCTTGAGATCCGGATTCCCTGACATCCTGCGCCCCGGCAGCTGCCAACGACCTGCCGGGCGCACTCGCGCGGCCTTTTTCCGCCCCGGATGCCCTTTTTGAAGGCGCAAGTCGGCTCGTGCCTTCGGGAAAACGCTTATCCTCCCTGATAGCCCCGGACCAGCGCCGCCGCAATCAGGCTCCAGCCGTCCACGGCCACGAAAAACGCCAGCTTGAAGGGCAGCGCCACGACCGTGGGCGGCACCATCATCATGCCCATCGACATAAGGATCGCCGACACCACCAGGTCGATGATCAGAAAGGGCAGCGAGACAAGGAAGCCGATCGCAAAGGCGCGCTGAATCTCGGTCAGCATGAAGGACGGCACCAGCAGCGACAGCGGCGCCACCTGCGGGTCAAACGCCTCGGGCAAGGGCGGGGCGCCTTCGGGTTGCGGCGCGACCTCGGCAAGCGCGGCCATGGTGTCGGGGTCGATGCGGTCCGACATGAAGCGGCGGAACGGCTCGATCCCGCGCTCGAAGGCGGTGTCGAGCGTGATCTCGCCCCGCTGCAGGGGCGCCCCGGCGGCGGTCCAGGCATCCCGCAGCACGGGGTCCATGACATACCAGCTGAGAAAGATGGCGAGGCTGACGATCAGCATGTTGGGCGGCGACTGCTGCAGCCCGATCGCCTGCCGCATGATCGACAGCACCGTGACGATGAAGGGAAAGCAGGTCACCATGATCGCGATGCCGGGTGCGAGCGACAACAGCGTGAGTCCGAGGACAAGGATCACCGCGTTCTGCCCGACCCCGCTTGCGGCACCGGCGGCAAGGTCCGACAGGCCCTGCGCCATCACCGCGCCGGGAAGGACTGCAAGCCCGAGAGCTCCGACAAAGGGCCGAACGCGCGCGGATAAACCGCGACGACGTGGCTGCACCGGCCGCGTGGATTGCAGCCGATCCACCATGTCCGAGCCTCGACGCGGACGCCCGGCAACGCTGCCCGACCCGGAGGCCACCGGAACAGGCGCGCACGGACGACGAGGGGCGGCAGCATCCCCCGGTGTCGGGAGGTTCCCGTGCGCCGCTCCACAGCAGCGAAGGACATTGCATGTCTTGCCTGCCTGCAAATCCGGATCGCGCCCGCATGGCTGTCGGCACAAGCGAAAGAGCATTGCCTCGGGC
The DNA here is from genome assembly GCF_016617715.1 of Paracoccus sp. MC1862. Lineage (NCBI taxonomy): Bacteria > Pseudomonadati > Pseudomonadota > Alphaproteobacteria > Rhodobacterales > Paracoccaceae > Paracoccus > Paracoccus sp. MC1862. The sequence continues at coordinate 2,213,420 of NZ_CP067225.1, forward strand.
CGAAGGACAGGGCGAGGGGCCGGCACTCGCCAGCCACAGCCCGCAAGCGAAGGGCAGAGGTGTCCGGTTCCCGGACCGCTCGACTGTGGCAGAGAGTGGCGGCGGGCGGAGAGCGGCAGATGGACGATGGCAGGACGCAGCGCCCGGAGTTGCCCGCCAAGGCGCCGCCATGCCGGGTGCGCGCGACATTCCCGCCCTGCGCTCGGCCGGTCTGCGGCAGGCCGAGCGCGGCCGATGCCCGGACCAGGCCCTCGCCTCATGCCGCCGGACCCAGGATGCGGACGGCCAGGCGGCCCTCGCCGCCATGTTCGACCAACTCGCCACGCGCGACCACCTTCTCGCCGATGCAGATCTCGACGCCATCCGCCGTGTCCTGTTCAAGCGGCAGCACGTCGTCGGCCTGCAGTCGCGCCAGATCGGCCACCGACAGCCGGGTGCGGCCGATGCGGATGGCGATCTCGATCTGGATCTGCTCGGTCGGGATCAGGCTGTGTTCGGGTTCCATCTCACTCCACCTCCGTCACTTCGTTGACGAGCTTGCGCAGCTCGGCGGCAATCTGCGCCATGTCCCAGGCGATGCGGCCGCCCAGCAGTTCAACCTCGGCGGTTCCTTCAGGCGCCGTGGGGTCGATCTCGATCCCCGCCGCCCCCGTCGCGGAAAGGCAGGCGGCCGCGAAAGCCGCAAGATCGGGACCGCAGCGGATGCGGGCAGTCAGGGACGGAACGGCCGAGGAAAGCTTCAGCATCTCCTCCAGCAGCGCGCCCTGCAGCCGGGCGCGCGCGACGGCCGGGACGACTGCGTCCAGCAGTGCCTCGATCAGCGGCGCGATCCTTCTCACGTCGCTTGCGCCGGCCGCGCCGCGCGCCGCCTGCTCGGCGTCAAGCCGCCGGGAAAGACCATCAACTGCGTCACACAGCGCAGCCACCTGCCGGGCCTCGGTCAGCCCTCGGCCCTCGTCCAGCCCGCGTGCAAAGGCAGCGTCCAGATCGGTTTGCGCAAAGACGGCGGGCAAAGGCTCGACCGGCTCGCGGTCGAAACGCTCGAGTTGCAGCACCGCGCCCATCATGTCTCTTCCTTCTGGGCGATCCAGCCGGACAGGATGCGGACGCTTTCCTCGCGCCGCTCGCGCATCAGTTCGCGCAGGCGTGCCACAGGATCGGCAAGGGCCGCAGGCGGCATCACGTCAAGATCGGCGGATACCGGGACAAGGGCCGGCACGGCTTCGGCCGCCAGTGCCGCAGATGCAGGGGGCAGGATCTCGCCCGAGGCCGCGCCCGAGTTGTCCAGTTGCGCTTGCACCGCCCGCGACCGCAGGATCGGCCGCATCACCACCATCGCGACCGCCAGCGCGAAGAACCCGATCAGGGCCAGCCGTGCGAGATCGTTCAGCGCCAGCCGCGAAATGATGCCGCCCGGCTCGGCCAGCGTGCCGTCTGTTCCCATGACCGAGAAGGGCAGCGACTTGACGGTGATGACGTCGCCCCGTTCCTCGTCAAAGCCCACCGCCGAGGCCACGAGTTCGCGCAGCGCCTCAAGCTCGACCTCGCTGCGGGGCAGGATGGCTTCGCTCCCGTCGGCCACGCGCTGTGGCGTGCCGTTCACCAGCACCGCCACCGTCAGCCGCCGGGTGGCGCCGGGCTCGCGCAGGATCTCGCGCGTGACCCGACTCACCTCATAGTTCTGCCGCTGCCGCGTCTCCGAGCTTGTAGAGCGGCTCTGCTCGCCCTGCGCGCCCGTGCCTTCCGGCAGGTTCGACGAGGCCGTGACCGCCCCCTGTTCGCTGTTGGTGGACTGGTCGGTGGTCTCCTCGTTCTCCTGCGAGACAAGGGCGCGGCCGTTCGGATCGAAGGTCTGTTCCGAAAGCTGCTCGGTCTCGGTCACGAGGTCGAGATTCAATTCCACGATGGCGTTTCCGGGGCCGACATGCGGTTCGAGGATGCGTTCCACGTTGCGCTTCATCTCGGCGGCACGGTCGGCGGCGACGGTTTCCTCTCCGGTCGAGACGATGCCTCGGGCACTGTCGATGACCTTCACCCGCTCGGGGTCAAGCCCCGGCACCGCCGAGGACAGCAGAAACTGCAAGGATCGCGCCTGCTTGGCGTCCAAGCTGCCTACGCCCATCGTCACCGTCACCGAGGCCGCTCCGCCCGCGTCGCGGCGATAGCCGCGCGTGGCGGGGGCCGCGATATGGACCCGCGCCGCCTTGACGCCGGGCACGGTCAGGATCGTGCGGGCCAGCTCACCTTCCTTCGCCCGCCAGTAGGCGGCGTCGAACATCTGCGAGGTCGTGCCGAAGCCCGACATTCCGTCCAGAATCTCGTAGCCCGCCCCGCCTGCCGAGGGCAGCCCCATCCCCGCCAGCACCAAGCGCACCCGGTCGCGTTCGCCCGCATCAACCCAGATCGCGTCGCCCCGGATCTCGGACGGCACCCCGGTCTTGTCGAGTTCCGCCATCACCTCGCCCGCCCGCGCCGGGTCGAGGCCGGAATAAAGCAGCGCCATCGGCGTCCGGTTGGCCAGCAAGGCGAAGGCCCCGACGGCAAGGAAGGTCAGCAGGAACGCCGCCGCGATCAGCTGCTTCTGGCTGCTGCTGCGTTCGCCCCAGTATTCGGCAAGCTTCTGCATCCCGCGATACCCTTTCGAATCGTTCTCGGTCCGACGGCAATCGTCATGGCATGGCGGCCATTAAGAATCGGTTAGCCCATGGCTGTTAATCCGGTCCCACAGGACGGAGAATCAGATGACCGACATCAGCGCATCGCCCGAGACCCCGGCCAGGCCGCTGTTGCGCCGGCTGCTGCCGTTGGCGCTGCCGATGCTGGCGCTCGCGGCCGGACTGGGGACGACACTCACCGGCCTCTGGTCGCCGCTATCGCTGCTGGGACCTGCCGAGCCTGCGACCGAAGCCGCATCCGCCGCCCCTGCGGCCACCTTCCTCGACGTGCCGCGGATCGTGCTGACCATCCCCGGCGAGCGCACGCAGACGCTGGCGCTGTCGGTCATCATCGAGGTCGAGCCGACCGGGCTGGATCAGGCGCGGCTGCTGATGCCGCGCATCTTGGACAGCTATAACGGCTTCCTGTCGCAGATCGACGCCAGTGCCTTCAGCCGCCGCGGCATCCTGGAAATCGTGCGCGGCGAACTCGCCACCCGCACCGGCTTCATCCTGGGCGAGGCCGCGGTCCGCGACCTTCTCATCACCGAGTTCCGCATCCAATGACGATTCCCATGATCCTTCAGGCCGCGCTGGTCATGGCCGCGCTGGCGGTGGCGGGCTACTGCCACCTGCTCGCGCGGCGGCTGCGCAAGCTCAACGACCTCGAAACCGGCCTCGGCGGCGCCATCGCCGTGATGGCGGCTGAGATCGCCCGGCTGGAAGCGGCACTGGCGGCGGCGCAGGTGGGGGCGACCACCGCCTCGGACGGGCTCGCGCGCGAGATCGAGAAGGCCAGGTCCGAACGCGCCTACTGGGCGCTGCAGCAGCAGTTCATGCCGCCGCTGGCGCCGCGCCGACCTGTCCGGCGCCGCCGCATGAAGGAGGCCGAGGATGCCTGATCGCCTGTTCTGGATGGGCGGCGCGGTCGCCCTTGTCGCCGGCCTCGCCATCGCGCAAGGGGACCGGCTCGCCCGCGCGCTTTCCGCCGAGGCGGCCGCTACGCCGCTGCTCGACGGCTGCACCGACGTGCCCGAGGCGGTGGCGCTGGCTGAAACGCTGCGGTTGCGGGGGATCGCGGTGGACCGGGCGCTTGCCGATCTGGAACGCCGCAAGCGGGAACTGGCGGCGGCCGAGGCACAGATCACCACGCGCCTGGCCGCGCTGAAGAAGGCCAAGGGCGCGCTGGGCAATGCGCGCGCCGGGCAGGAGGCAGGCCGGACCGAAGGGATCGAGCGGCTGATCGCCGTCTATGACGCGATGAAGCCCGCCGAGGCGGCGACGATCCTCGCGGCCCTCCCCCCCGATTTCGCGGCCGAGATCCTGACGCGCGTCCAGCCCGACGCCGGCGCGCGCATCATCGCCCAGATCGACCCCGGCCATGCCGCGATCCTGACCGCCCACATGGGCGCCCCCCGCCCGACCGGAGACTGAAGCCCATGTTCGGCATCATCGGCATTGTCCTGACCTTCGCCATGGTCTTCGGCGGCTATATCCTCGCCGGCGGCAAGATGGCGGTCATCACCCATTCGCTGCCCTTCGAGATGATGATGATCGGCGGCGCGGCGGTGGGGTCGTACCTGCTGTCGAACGATAGCGCCGTCCTCAAGCACACGGTCCCCGGCATCATCCGCGCCTTCAAGGGGGCGCGCTGGCACGAAGCGGACAACACGCAAATGCTGTGCCTGCTGTTCCAACTGCTGAAGATCGCCCGCGCCAACCCGGTCGAACTGGAACAGCACATCGAGGCGCCCGAGGACTCCCCGATCTTCCAGGCCTATCCGAACATCCTGAAGGACGAGGATGCCGTCTCGCTGATCGCCGACACGATGCGTTCGGCCAGCCTCAACTACGACGACCCCTACCAGGTCGAGGACATGCTGACGCGGCGGCTCAACCTGATGAAGGAAGAGGCGATGCATGTCCCCCACGCGCTGCAGAACATGGCCGACGCCCTGCCCGCGCTGGGGATCGTCGCGGCGGTGCTGGGGGTCATCAAGACCATGTCCTCGATCGACCAGCCGCCCGAGGTGCTGGGGGGCATGATCGGCGGCGCGCTGGTCGGCACCTTCCTCGGCGTGTTCCTCGCCTACGGGCTGGTCGCGCCTTTGGCGCAGCGGCTGGCGGCGGTGATGAAGCAGGACCTCGCCTTCTACGAGGTCATCAAGTCGGTCCTGATCGCGGGCCTGCACCAGCATGCCACCAACCTTTGCGTCGAGGTCGGCCGCCAGGCCGCGCCAGAGCATCTGCGCCCCAGCTTCACCGAGGTCGAGACCGCCCTGCGCGAGATGAGGAAGGCGGCGTGATGCTGGTGGCCCTTGCCCTTGCCGCCGCCCAAGCGCTCAGCCCCGCCGCGAGCGCCTTCATCGACGACGCCACCGGACGGCTGCTGGCCGGAGAGGAGCTTGCGCCGGACTTCCCCGTCCATCTGCAGGCCCTGCCGCCAGACCAGCGGCTGCTGGTCATCGTCCATCTGCGCCGGGCGGGATTTCTGGCCGACGTGGTGATGCCGGTGGACTGGGTCATCGCCCCCGCAGGCCCGGCCGGGGACAAGCCATGACCGCGGTCGCGCCGGCAAGCGAGAGCCTGTCGGCCTCGGCAAGGCCGCTCATCATCACTGGCGCGCTGGTGCTGGTGGTGATGTCGATGGTCATCCCTATCCCGGCCGCGCTCTTGGACGTGGGCATCGCGCTGTCAATCGCCACCTCGATGCTGATCCTCGTGATGGCGAGTGTCGTCCACAAGCCCACCGACTTCCAGGCCTTCCCGGTGATGCTGCTGATCTCGCTTCTGATCCGGCTGTCCTTGAACGTCTCCTCGACCCGGCTGATCCTGACCGAAGGCCACACCGGCCCGGATGCGGCGGGCGAGGTCATCAGCGGATTCGCGCAATTCGTCGCAGGCGGCTCGCTGATGGTCGGGATCACGGTCTTCGCCGTCATCTCGATCGTGAACTTCATGGTCATCACCAAGGGCTCGGGGCGGATGGCCGAGGTCTCCGCCCGCTTCGCGCTCGATTCGCTGCCCGGCAAGCAGCTTGCGATCGACGGCGACCTGAACTCGGGCGCGATCACCCATGACGAAGCCAAGCGCCGCCGGGCGCAGGACCAGCGGGAAATCAGCTTCTACGGCTCGCTCGACGGCGCGTCGAAGTTCGTCAAGGGCGATGCCATCGCCGGGCTGCTGATCACCGCCGTCAACTTCTTCGTGGGCCTTGGCGTCGGGCTGATCTCTCACGGGATGCCGGCGGGCGAAGCGCTGTCCACCTATTCACAACTGACCATCGGCGACGGGCTGGTGACGCAGGTTCCGGCGCTCATCACCTCGATGGCGGCGGCGCTGCTGTTGTCGCGCGGCGGCTCAACCGAGTCGACGGCGGATCTTCTATCGCAACAGATCGCGCAAGGCTGGCACGCGCCCGCGATCGCCGCCGGAGGCATGGCGGTGCTGGCCTTCGTGCCGGGGATGCCGACGCTGATCTTCCTGGCCATCGCCGGGGTGGCCGCATGGTTCGCTTGGCGCAACGCCACCCGCCCATCCGCCGCGTCAGAGGAGGCGAAGGACACGGCCCCTGCGGCGGCGGCCCGGCCGCGCATCGGCGACGTGCTGGATACCGACGAGATCTGCGTGGAAATCGGCGCCGACCTGATCGCGGCGGCGCTGGACCCGACGCGGGGCCTCAGCGGGCGCATCAACAACCTGCGCATCCACATTGCCCGCAGCTTCGGCATCATCCTGCCCGAGGTGCGGATCACCGACGCCCTCAGCAGCGCGCCGGGCGAATATGTCATCCGCATCCACGGCGTCGTGCGGGCGCGCGGGCGGCTGAACCCCCACCAGATCCTCGCTCTGGGGTCCGAGGAACTGCTGGCCCATATTCCCGGCGAACGCACGCGCGAGCCTGTCTATGACAGCCCCGCCCGCTGGATCGACCCCGCCCGCCAGGACGAGGCCGCCATTTCCGGTGCCAGCGTGGTGACGCCAATGGAGGTGCTGTCCACCCACTTGATGGAAACCGTCAAGTCGCAGATGCCGGCGCTGCTGACGCTCGGTTCGCTGCAGCGGCTGATGCAGGAACTGCGCTCGCTGTCGGATGAAACGCGGGCACAGGCCTACCAGCGCGTCTTCGACAGCATGATCCCCGACAAGGTCGCCCCCGAGCAACTGCTCGCAGTGCTGCGCCTGCTGCTCGATGACCGCATCTCGATCCGCAACCTCGCGCTGATCGTGGAAGGCATCCACGAAAGCCGCTCGCCCGACCCCGAGATCGCGGCCGAGTTCGTCCGCCGCCGCCTGCGCGGCCAGATCACCGGGGCGCTGGCCGACCCGGATGGGCAGCTTGACGTCATGCAGTTGCATCCGGGCTGGGAATCCGAGTTCCTGCGCGCCGAGTCAGAACCCGGCCGCACCGCCGGGGCGATCACGCCGCCGCTGATCCAGCGCCTGACGGAAAAGCTGCGCCTTCCCGCATCCGGCCTGCCGCCCGAGGCGCAGCCTGCGCTGGTCGTCCCTGACCACCGCCGCCGGTTGATCCGCGCGATGGCGAAGAGCGCGGGGCTGTCCTGGCCGGTTCTCGGCATCGACGAGGTCGATCCGCAGGCCCGCATCCGGCTGGTCGGCACGATCGAGCCGTGATGCCTGACCTCCTTCTCTGGCTGACGCCGCTTCTGCTGGTCTATGCCCGCATCCAGGCTTGCCTGCTGGCGATGCCGGGCATCGGAGAACGGTTCCTGCCGATTCGGGTCCGGGTCGCCGCGGCGATGGCACTGACGCCGCTTTACGCCGGCGCCGCCCGGCCCATGCCGCCGCCTGCGCCCCTGCAACTCGCGGCGCTCATGGCCGCCGAGATCGTGTCGGGGCTGGTTCTGGGCCTGATGGTCCGGGTGGTGGCGATGGCACTGGACGTGGCCTCGACGGCGCTGGCCCAAAGCGCCTCGATGTCGGCGCTGCTGGGGATCTCGGACGACATGCCGCCGCATCCGGTCGGCAACCTCATGCACATGGCGGGGCTGGCGGTCCTGATGGCCATGGGCCTGCCGGTGATGATCTGCCAGGTTCTGACTGACAGCTTCGCGGTGAAGCCGCCGGGACTCTGGCCCGAGATCGGGGCGCTCTGGCCCGCGTTCCCGATGCTGGTTGTCCACAGCTTCACGCTGGCGCTGCTGCTCGCCTCGCCCTTCATCCTCGGCGGCCTGCTGTTCCAGTTGCTCTCGGGCGTGGTTGCCCGCGTGATGCCCGCGATGCCGGTGGTCTTCGTGGCCGCCCCTGCCGCGATCCTGCTGGCGCTTGCGGCGCTGGCGCTGCTGATGCCGGGCCTGCTGTCGATCTGGGCCGGGGACGTGCTGTCGCTTGAACTGCCGGACCTGCGATGAGCGGTGACGAGGACAAGGACGACCGCCAGCACGAGCCGAGCGAGCAGAAGCTTCGCCGCGCGCGCGAAAAGGGCGACATTCCGCGCTCGGCCGAGGCGACGACCGCGCTGGCCTATCTGGGCTTTCTTGGCGCCTTCATTCTGGCCGGTGCGACCGTCATCCCCGCATGGCTCGGCCTGGCCCAGCGGACCCTGGGTGGGGAACCCCTGCCCGAAAGTGCCGACGCCCTGGCCCGGTCACTGGGGCTTCTGTCTGTCGCCGCCGTTCTCGGCACGGTGCTGGTCCCGGCGGCGCTGGTCCTGGCGGGGCTGGTGATCCAGCGCGGGCTGGTCTTCACGCCCTTGCGGCTGGCCCCCGATCTCAAGCGCGTGGACCCATTCAGGAATGCGGCCCAGAAGTTCGGCAGGAACGGGCTTGTGACCTTTGCAATTTCGCTTGCCAAGCTGGGCGGCGTCGCCGCAGGGGGCGCGCTGCTGTTTGCCACGCTGGGCGAGACGATCGCGCAGGCCGCCCGCATGGGCGCGACCGCCTGGACCCAGGCGTTGCCGATCCTGATCCGGCAGGTGCTGATCCTGGCGCTGGCGGTGGCGCTGGTCTTCGCGGGCGTCGACCTTCTGTGGAAGCATTTCGATTTTCGCCGCCGCAACCGGATGACCCGGAAAGAGGTCGAGGACGAGCACAAGGACAGCGAGGGCGACCCCCATCTCAAGGCGGCGCGGCGGCAGAAGGCAGTCGATCTCGCGCTCGGCTCGATGCTGGCGGATGTTGAGCGGGCGGATGTGGTGATCGTGAACCCCACCCATTATGCGGTCGCGCTGGAATGGAAACGGGGCAGCGGCCGGGCGCCTGTCTGTCTTGCCAAGGGCGTGGACGAAGTCGCCGCCCGCATCCGCCAGCGTGCCCGCGACCACAAGGTCCCCGTCTGGTCCGATCCCCCCTGCGCGCGCGCGCTGCACGCGACGCTCGGGATCGGGGACGAGATCACCCATGTCCAGTTCGGCGCCGTCGCCGCGGCCATCCGTTTTGCCGAAGCGATGCGCGCCAAGGCGCGCCGGGGATACGAGGGCGATCTGGAAGGGGCCGCGACATGACTGGCCTTGCCGCATGGCACCGCCCTGTGCCGCGCTGCAGGCACAACGCCGCGCCCATGCGGGCCTCGCGGATCACTGACGGCATTTCGTCAGCACCGGCCCTGTCTTTGTTCCCTACGGTGCAGGGCATGGAGCAGGTCCGGGTCCGTGCCAGCCGCCCGCGCGACCCGGCGCATGGCCGGTTCCTGCCCGCACACGGCTGCTGCGGCAGCCTGACCAAAGGGTGCGGCACTGCTGGCCAGGCTGGTGCTGATGCAAGGCGATCGCCGGTGATCCGGTCGGACCCGTCATGAGCGGGAAGAGCGGACAACTCGAGGCGCTCGCGCGTCTGGCGCGCATCAAGGCGGACGCGGACCTGCGCCGCTATGCCGCCTATCGCGTTCATGCCGAGGCCATGCAGCGTCAGATCGATGCCCTTCGCACCGATCTGGCCGAGGCGATCGCTACGCCTGGTGCGGACAGGCTGGACCAGTGGCGGCTGACGACGGCGGTGGTGGCTTACCGCACCGGCCAGGCGCAACGTGCCGAGATCGCGCTGGCACGAATGAAGCCCGGTCTTGCGGCCGCTCAACGTGCCGCCACGCTCGCCTTTGGTCGCGCCGAGGCACTGTCGCGCCTGCAGCAACTGAAGGAGGATCAGGAACGCAGGAAGGCGGAGCGGAGAAATTGACGGGCTCAGGTAGTGGCAACACGGGGTCCGAGACTCGCAGCATCCCGGGAAGGCTCCCGCTGCGGATGCCTCCCTCCGCCATGCCCTGAAACCCGGTCCCGGCAGGGGCAACAACTGCCGACTGGGGAAGACCTCTGCCGCACCCGAATGACAGGGCGCACGTCCAGCACCGGCGTGTATTCCCGTCAAAGCGGGGGACTGCCATCCGGGCGGCTTCCAGACCTGATCGGACCATCTGCTGGGCGACCTTCGGGAACCATTACTGCCGACTGCAAGGGGAGGCCCGGTCCGTCAGGTGTTCGCTGACATGCCGGGTTGCATCATCGACAAGGGATCTTGCTGATGCGGCGAGTCCCGGAACCCGGTCAGGGCATCCCGGCAGAAGCCGGGTGCAGCGCAGTCATGCTCGTGATGGCAATGACAGGGTCAGGCGGCGGTCCGCCGTGACTTCTTCCAGTAGCTTGCATCGACACTCTGTCCCCCCGTCGGACAGGTCCGGTCAGGACATCGAGCAGAACTGCCGCTCATCTGTGGACCTTCGCGCAGGAGAACGCAGGAATCCTCGCATTCTTCTTCTTTTCGGCTGTTGCCCGGTCCACTTCCCGGCTCATGCGATTCATTCAGGGCCGGGGGAGTCCGCTGGACTGCATTCCCGCAGCGCCCGGCCTGCCGACCGTAACGGCTGGAGGTTCCAGACCGACAGGCATCATCGCTGTAAACGGGAAAGCACGCCCCCCATGGCGTCGCGGAATCTCGGCACTGTGCTGGTTACGCCGAACAAGCGGCGGTTCAGCGACCTCGGCCCGCTTCGTGCAGGCATTTGCCCGAGGTTTCCTGTGACACGAACGCCTGGACAGAATGGCCGACGACGGATCAGGCATGGTTGCCGGTGACGAGCAGGCCGTCAGCCTGAAAGCGCATGCCGCATGACCACCGCATCGACGCCGGGCGCATAATAGTTCCGCCGCAGGCCTGCCGGCGACCAGCCGCAGGCCCGGTAGAGCGCAAGCGCTGCGGCATTGTCGGACGCAACCTCGAGGAACGCGGCCTCTGCGCCTGCCGCGGCGCAGGCCGCTTGAAAGCGGCGGACAAGGTCGCGCCCGCGTCCGGCCCGGCGGGCGGCGGGATCGACGGCAAGCGTCAGAAGCTCGGCCTCGCCTCCTGCGATCCGGCCCAGAAGGAAGCCGCCCGCCGTCTCATGCAGCACGCAGGCGGCGGATGAGAGCAGCGCGGTGAACTCGGCTTCGGTCCAAGGTCGCGGCGTGACAAAGCAGCGTGCGTGAAGCTCGGCAAGCTCGCCGGGAGTCATCGCAGGATCACGGGCGGAGGGTCCCGGGGCGGGGCCGCATCGGCAGGGCGAAGATACAGCGGCGCCGGTCTGGGAACATGACGCTGGGCCATAGTCCCGCCGGTCGCTGCCACACGCCCGAGCGCCACCCGCGCGATGGCGACCGCGACCGGATGACGCGGCAGGCAGACAGGCGGGCCGGGCGGAAGCCGGTCCCTTCCGGAAAGCACCGGGCCATGGGGGTCGCTGCTGGGATGGGGCGTGGAAGGCGCCCTCCCGGGCTGGTCAGGCGCGACAGATCCCGCCAGCGGCGGCTCCTCACCTAGTTCCGCAGGGGCGAAGCCTGAAGCGCCATCCGGCAGGCCATCATCGCGCATCGGGGAATCACGGTGCGGGGTTCCTGATGATCGCGCCATGACTGAGTGGTGCGGCGGCAGGGCGGGCTTTTCGGAATGTCCATGGTCCGAGGCCTCGCGCATGACCTCGGCAGCCGCTTCGGAGGAGCCTGCATGATCCATGCCGCTTGAAGCCCCTGTCCGGGCACTGTCCTCGGCCCAGGCGGCACCAGCCGGCAGGCCGTCGGCCGCGACAGGCGGATCCGCCGCATCCCCTTTTGCCGGAACATTGGGGCATAGACCGAAATCCTGCCAGACCACCTCCTCCCCCCGCAGCGGCACCACGGCCCGGCAGGGGCGTGGCGCATCGCAGGCGACGGCCTCGGTCGCCGAGACGCCCACCGCGGGGATGTTCAGCGACAGCGCCAGCCCGCGCGCCGCCGCGACCGAGATGCGGATGCCGGTGAAGTTGCCCGGACCGACGCCCACCCCGATGGCATCCAGGTCGGACCAGGACAGGCCGGCTTCGGCCAGAAGCTCTTCGAGCAGCGGAAACAGGCGTTCGGCCTGGCCCTTGGTCATCGGCTCGACGCCCTGAGCCAGTACGCGGTCGCCGCAAATGACAGCGGCCGCGCAATGCGCGGCCGACGTGTCGAAGCCTAGAACCCGAAGGCCGTCAGGCAACGGGGCGAACCTCGGTGACCTCGGGGATGTAATGGCGCAGGAGGTTCTCGATCCCCATCTTCAGCGTCAGGGTCGAGGACGGGCAGCCCGCGCAGGCCCCCTGCATGTGCAGGTAGACCACGCCACGGTCGAAGCCGTGGAAGGTGATGTCGCCGCCGTCCTGCGCCACGGCAGGGCGCACGCGGGTGTCCAGCAGTTCCTTGATCTGGCCCACGATCTCGGCGTCGGGGCCGTCATGGGCGGCATGGCCGCCCGAGGCCGCAACCTGGGACTGCGCCAGCACGGCGTCGCCCGACTGGTAATGGTCCATGATCGCGCCCAGGATCGAGGGCTTGATCTGGTCCCAGATCGCCGCGTCGGACTTGGTGACGGTCACGAAATCCGAGCCCAGGAAGACGCCGGCAACGCCCGGCACCGCGAAGATGCGCTGCGCCAGCGGGCTTGCCGCCGCACGACCCGCGTCGGGGAAGTCTGCGGTGCCGCTGCCCAGCACGGTTTCGCCGGGCAGGAACTTCAGCGTGGCGGGGTTCGGGGTGGTTTCGGTCTGAATGAACATCGGGTGCTCCTCGGTCCCGTCCGATATGGTCCCGGGACCGGCCAAGTCAAGGCCGGGGGGACCGACGGCTCAGGTGATCTGCTCCAGCCGCTCGCGCGAGATGTCGCCGGGCACGATGGTCAGCGGACAGGGCAGCGAGGCCATCTCACGCATCAGCCGCGTGACCAGCGGCCCCGGCCCGCTGCCGCCCGCGGCGGCGGCCAGCACGACAATGGCGATCGCGGCGTCGTCGCTGATCTGGGCGATCAGTTCGGCCCCGGGATCGCCCTCGCGGACCACCAGTTCCGGCTCGACCCCCGGGCGGTCGCGCATCCACTTGGCGAAGACCTCGAACTGCGCCTCGATCCGCTCGCGCGCTTCGGCCCGCATGACATCGGCCACCCCGAAGCCGTGCTGGATTTCCTCGGCGGGGATCACCGACAGCACCTGCACCGCGCCCCCGGTGTTCGCAGCCCTCAGCGCGGCATAGCGGATCGCATTCAGGCATTCCTTGCTGTCATCCAGCACGACCAGAAACTTTCTCATCGCCCGTTCCTTCGGTAGCTCGGCCAGATTCCGCCGAACCAGAGTCGCAAAACTGCATCAGCTTCTCAACCCCCCAGGAAAAGGGCGGGCGCTGCACTTGCATCGGACCCCCACTATGCTAACGCCGGGAAAGAGTCCCGGCCGTGACCGATCGAGGGTGACCGAGCGAGTGACGATCCAACCCGACTGGAACAGCGAAAAGATCGGGCTTGCCCCGTTCCACGGGCCGGACCCGCTGGGCAATGCCGGCGCGATCGCCTCGGCCGGCATCCCGCGCCTGCCCGGCATCGGGATGACGCCGGGCAAGCGGCTGTTCGATGTCGGGCTGGCGCTTCTGCTGCTGGTGCCGCTGTCGGTGCTGATGCTGCTGGTCGCCGGGCTGCTGCTGGCCTTCGAAGGGCGGCCGGTCTTCTATGTCTCGGAACGGATGCGGGCGCCGGGGCAGCCGTTCCGGCTGATCAAGTTCCGCACCATGCTGTGCCAAGACGACGATTTCGGCGTGACTGGGGCGCACAAGAACTGGCGGATCACGCCATTCGGGCATTTCCTGCGCCGGACGCGGATCGACGAACTGCCGCAGCTGTTCAATATCCTTCGGGGCGACATAAGCTTTGTCGGCCCGCGCCCGACGATCGGGGAATATGTTGATCGCTATCCGGCCGCCTATGGGCAAGTGCTGAAAAGCCGTCCGGGCGTCACCGGCCTGGCGACGCTAATCTATCACCGGCACGAGGACCGCATTCTCGGCCGCTGCAAGAGCGCCGAGGAAACCGAGAGGGCCTATGCCCGCCGCTGCTTGCCGACCAAGCTGAAGATCGACCTGATCTATCAGCGGAACCAGACCTTGGCACTGGATCTGTGGATCATCTGGCGCACGGTCCTCATCATCCTCTACAAGGACGAAAGGCCGCGGCGGCGGGGGCGCAAGTAGGCGCCGTCCTGCAGTTCGGCCAGCCGGCGATCATTCGCAATGCCTTGTCAGCGGGAGGAGGGGTCCGAAGGATTGGAAAACGGCTCTGCCGGATAATCCACCCCCACCAGATACAGGCCCTGCGGCGGGCAGACCGGACCGCAGGCGGCGCGGTCGCGGGCGTCCAGCGCCTCGCGCACCCTGCCGGGTTCCCATGCCCCCGCGCCCACCCGTTCCAGCGTGCCGACGATGGACCGGACCTGGTTGTGCAGAAAGGAGCGCGCCGACAGGTGGAAACGGTATTCGGCGCCATGGGGCAGCACGATCTCCTCGATCTCGATGCGGTCCAGCGTCTTCACCGGGCTTGCCGCCTGGCACATGGTCGAACGGAAGGTGGTGAAGTCGTGGTTGCCGAGCAGATGCGCCGCGCCCTGCCGCATCGCCCCGGCATCCAGCAGATGGGCGACCTGCCAGACCTGTCCCCGGTCATGCGTTACGGGCGCCCGGCGCGACAGCAGCCGGAACAGGTAGCGCCGCCCCTGCGCCGAGAAGCGGGCGTGAAAATCGTCGGCAACGCGCGCCGCGGCCAGCACCGCGACCGGCGCGGGCTTGAGGTGCCAGTTCAGCGCCTCGGCCAGCCGGAAGGGGTCCCAGTCGCGCGACAGGTCGGCATGGGCAACCTGCCCGGTCGCGTGAACCCCGGCGTCCGTCCGTCCCGCCGCGGCAATCCGCGCGCCCGCCCGGAAGCCGGGATCCAGCGCCGCCAAGGCGCGTTCAACCTCACCCTGAACCGAGGCGCGGTCGGCCTGCGCCTGCCAGCCGGCAAAGGGTCCGCCGTCATATTCGATCTTCAGCGCAAAGCGCGGCATGGCCTTACCGGCGCGGCTGTTTCTCGGGGATGCGGAACAGGTCGTCCAGGGTCGGATCGCTGCGGTCCTCCAGCGCCGCGGTTTCCGGCGGACGGACGCCCTCGCGGGCAAGGCGGTCGCGCAGCACCTGGATCTCGATGTCCATGTCGGTGCGCCCACCCTGGTGCAACCGCTGCTGCAGCGCTTGGAAGCTGGCTTCGAGGTCGGTCAGCAGCGCCTCGTATTGCCGGCGGGCGCCCTCGTCGCGGGTGCGCTGGTAGAGATCGGCGAACTTCACCGTCGCGTCGCGGGCGCCGATCAGGTAGACGCCGAGATAGCGCCGCGCCGCAGCCAGTGCGCCGGGGTCCTGTTCCACCCGGTCGAACAGGTTCCGCGCGGTCGCGGCGAACATACCCACCCGGGCCTCTAGCCGCCGGTCGCCCACCAGCTTGATGGCGTCGGTGATGCCGGCCAGATGCTTTTCGGCCTCGTCCACCATGCGGGCGGCGCGGTCCTGCTGGAAGCTGTCCACGCCCTCCATCCCCTTGTCGGCCATCGGGTCGGTGCCGAAGGTCAGCCAGTGCAGGATCGAGCCGGTGAAGCCGATTGCCAGCGCGCCCCCCAGCGCCCCCGGCTCGGCCGAACCGACCGCCAGACCCAGCCCCGTCAGGATGCCGCCAAAAAGCTTGCGCGGGATCGCGGGCCTGCGGGCCACGCGGCGGGCGTCATAGGCGGCCTCGGCCTGCAGCCCTTCCCGCGTCATCCACATTGCCCCCGCGGTGATGCCGAACCCCGCAAGGCTGGTCGCCATCACTACCGGATCGCCCTGGAAGAAAGCCGTCAGCAGGAAGGGCGAGGCCATGGCAGTGATCCACTTGGTCCGCCCTTCATGCGGATGGCGCACCTCGCCCGGCGCGGGCCTCGCGGGCACGCCGTCACCGCCGCGCCCCGCGCCCGGGGAAAACTTGCCGCCGAACCGTTTCGCCATCGCCCCGCCCTCAGCCCGCGCCGAAGAGCGAGGCGTAAAGCGTCACCCCCATCAGAAGAAAGAAGGACAGGCGCTGGGCGGCGGGACGGGACATGGGCGTGGTCTTTCGGCTGGACGGGCGTTTCGGCAATGGCCGCCCCCCGCGGGTCGCACAAGGGCAGCCACACGGTCAACCCCGCAGCGCCCCGGCCGTTCCGAAGCGGATGGCGGAGAGGTAGGAGAGATAGGAGAGCTGGTCTTGCCGTTCAGGCTCTCGATGAACGCGTTGTCTGTAGGCTTGCCGGGCCGGCTGAAGTCGAATGTCACATCGCGCTGATAGGCCCAGAGGTCCAGGTCGCGGGAGATGAACTCGCTGCCCTGATCGACCCGGATGGTCCTGGGCAGGCCGATCTCCCGGCCGACCTGTTCCAGGACGGCGATCACGTCCGGGGCACGGAATCCGGGCCGCGGCACGATGGCCGGGGAGAAGCGCGAGAAGGTGTCGACGATTGTCAGGATCCGGATCCTGGTTCCGGTCGCAAGTTGGTCATGAACAAAGTCCATGGCCCAGGTTTCGTTGGCCCGGACCGGCGGACAGCGGTCATCCCGGAGCTACGCCTTCACCCGCCGTTTCGGCACCTTGTTCCTCAGCTGAAGGCCCAACTCCTTGTAGAGCCGGTAGACACGCTTGGCGTTGATCTCCCAACCCTCGCGTCGCAGCAGCACATTGATCCGGCGGTAGCCGTAACGCACCCGTGTCTGTGTCTCGGCATTCGTCGGGGAATGATCCACCGGATCATTTCCTGATCCTCCTCATTCCTTGATCCGCTTTGTCAAAGCGGCCTGCGGACGGCGCCGACCCTTGTAGTGATAGCTCGACCGCTTCGCCCGGAGCACCGCGCAAGTCAGATCTGTTTTGCTTCGTCTGACCAGTGTCGGGTGTGCTGCCAAGTGGATCTCCGTCCTGGTAGCGCCGCCGCCGGGATTGGCATCGTCTGCCTGAGACAGGCCTGATCAGGCGTCTGCCCGCCGGGCGACGAATGCGGCCTGGTGCTGTTGCAGAAGCCCACATAGCGGCCGATCGAGGCCCCGGTCCCGGAGACGCTGCCGCAGGGGCGCCGGGACACCTCCTCTGTATTTCGCTGCGCGGTCCTTCGGTTCACCGTCCGCCAGCGCCGCTCGACGAAGGCGTTGCCGCGCCCTCGGCGTATGGGCCGACCCCCTGCCGTCCATGCTGATGGCGACCCTGGCGTTCTTCAGCGCCGTGATGAACGCCACACCGGTGAACTGCGAGCCCTGGTCGCTGTTGAAGATCTCCGGTCGGCCGGAGCGGCCGAGCGCGTCCTTCAGGGTCTCGATGCAGAAGTCCGGTGACCGCGTGATCGCCAGCCGCCGGGCGAGGACCTTGCGGCTGAACCAGCCGAGGACGGCGGTCAGGTGGACAAAGCCCTCGCCATCGGAATGGAGGTGATTGTCCATTGCCCAGGCCTGGCCTGGCCCCGTCACTGCCGGATGGCGCACCAGACAAGGAGAGATCTTGTGGCCCGGCACCGGCTTTGACGTGTTCGGGCGGCAGAGCGCCGGGCTCGCCATCCCCTTCCTCAGCGGGCAGACGTGAAGCCGGCCCGGTTCGTGTTCCTCCGCCCGCAACAGGCCCTTCAGCATCCGGCTGCCCGCGAAGGGATGCTCAGGATGAAGTGCGTCGATCCGGCGCATGAGCGCGGGATCGGCGGCCGAGGCAGGCCGCGGCAGGTAGCAGGCGCGGCCCCCGGCTGATCCCGGGCACCTTCGCCTTGCGGCTGACGCCCAGCCCATGGTCGCGGTCGATCATCGTCCTGCGCCCGGCAGCAGACCGGCCCCGGCCCGAGCGCGCCGGACAAGAAATCCTTCCCCGGCGTCAGCTCGCCGCTCTTCGCGTGCAGCGTGCTCACCTCCACCGCCGATGCCGGATCCACCGCGGCCGCCCCCCCGCGCCCCGGACACCCCGGAGGCGCCGTCCAGGCGCTGCCTGCGCTACTGCGTGGCCTGGGTCCGGATGCACGTCGAACTGCCCGGCCAGTCCGGCCAGCGTCTTCCTGCCCCTGATGGCGGCCAGCGCTGCCTGCGCCTTGAAAGCCGGGCGGTGGTTCCGGCCCGGTCGTCTGCTCATGGCCTCTGCCCGCCCCCGGCATCATGCCGAGGTCGCCCGGATGATCCACTCAACCCCCCTGTACAGATTGCCCGAGCCGGATCTCCTGACAGCATCAACCCGGCGTATTTCTTGCGCTAGGTAGAAAAGGTCGCCTGGCTGCTTCCCGTCTGTGCAATGCGCGGACTGCGGCAAACCTCGTCGACGGCCGTGCAGCCCTCCGCGTGCTTCAGCACAAAGGCGATCTGGGCCTCGCGAGCGTCCGCACGCAGGGCCGCAACGAACGCGGCGGCGTGCTATCCCTTGCCTGCCCCCAAGGTCAGCTTCGGGTCTGTCCACTTAACCTTCTTCCCTACTTTTTTGGGAAGGGGGAAGGGTCATGTATCAGCCGACAAAGGCTCTGTTGCCGCGGAAGCAGGATGCTGACACGAAGCTGGCGCAGCACCGTCTGAGTGTGCTGGAACTGGCGAAGCAGTGGGGAACGTCGCCGAGGGCTGTCGGCAGCAGGTCTTGATCGGACCAGCTCCTACGAATGGAAATGGCGGTTCCCGACGCAGGGCGTCGAGGGGCTGAAGGACCTGCCGCCGCTCCACAAGAACCACCCGCAGACCACGCCGCCGGAGACGATGGAGCGTATCCGGACCCTGGCACTGGCGCATCCGGCTCATGGCTGCAACCGGTTCGAGGTATGAGGAGGATCAGAAAACAGTCCGGTGGACTGTTTTCCCGATAATCGGCTGGCGCTGGAGGGCATCCGGGTCTCGGCAATCACTATCCAGAAGATCCTCAACAAGAATTGGCTGGGCAAAACCTCCGATCGCTGGCTGGCCTTGGAGCAGGCCAATGCCGAGAAGGCAGTCGGCCTGACCCCGGAGCAAGCCGCCTTTATCGAGAAGCTCAATCCTTGGTTCCGCGAGCGCCATGTCGAAAGTTCCGCGCGCCGGGCGAGTTACTGTCAGCCGGGACATTTTTTCTCGGCAACATCAAGGGGATCGGCCGCATCTATCTGCACGCAGTCGTTGACGACCATGGCTCTTGCGCCTTCGGCTTCCTTCATGTTTCCAAGCAGCCTGAGGCCGCCGTGGCGGTGCTGCACGATGACGTGCTGCCATTCTGTCGCAATCTGGATCTGCCGGTCGGGGCGGTGCGCACCGACAATCGCCGCGAGTTCTGCAGGACTGAGCGGCATCCTTACGAATTCCATCTCGACATCAACAGCATCGAGCATCGCAGTACCAAGCTCCGGACACCCCGCACCAACTGCTTCGTCGAGCGATTCAACAGCCATCCTCGACGAGTTCTTCCGCGTAGCCATGCGCGACAACTTCTACGATAGGGTCGAAGCACTCCAGGCCGATCTCGATGCCTGGCTTGTCCACTGCAGCATCGGACGACCGCATCTCGGCTACCGCAACATGGGCCGCCGACCGATCGAGACCGTCATGTCATTCGCAAGCCAAGAAGGTTACGTGGACAGGCCGGACTTGAGCTTTCCGCCACACACAAGTGCGGGATGAATGGCGGCATGCCATAGGCCCTCGGTTCGGAAAAGAATCCCCCCGATCACGGTTGCCTCAGGCAGGGTCACCCCCGCCTTCGGCATCTTTTCATCCGCGCGTTCCTGTGGTGCACTGCTGCAGGAAAGCTGTCAGGGCCATTCGCCCGAACCCGCAACATCCAGGTGGGACCGGGCCGCCCGCGATCACTCCGCCGAGTTGAGCCGCATCCGGGCGCGGCGCTCGCGGCGTTGCGCTTTCCGGCCAAGGCGGATCGACTGCCCGACGAAGTCCAAGTGATCGCGGGCGGCTTTGTCGGCTAGGACTGCATCGCCCGCCTCGATCGCCGAGATGATCCCGAGGTGCTGGTCCAGCAGCTTGCGTCCGGTGCCGTCGATGCTGCGCAGCAGGTCGCGGTTGTAGAAGATACCCCGCCGGGTCAGGTCGAAGACCGAGGCCATCATGTGGATCAGCGTGGTGTTGTGGCTGGCGTCCACGACCGCGCCGTGCAGCCGGAAATCGGCCTCCTGCTCGGCCTCGCAGTCCTGGGCGTCCCAGGCGGCCCGAAGCTCGTCCCGGATCGCGGACAGGCGTTCCTTGTCGGCCGCCGTTGCGCGCCGGGCGGCAAGACGGGCGGCGAAGGCCTCCTGCTCGCGACGATATTCCAGGTAGTCGTGGAACGCCTCGCCGTGGCGCGCATAAAGCGCCAGCATCGCGGGCGACATCGCCCGCCCGGTAAGCTCGGCGATATAGGTGCCGTCGCCGTGGCGGACCGTCACGAGATTGCGGCTTTCGAGAACCTGCAGGGCCTCGCGCAGCTTCGGGCGCGAGACGTGGAAGGCCTCGGCCATCTCGCGCTCGGACGGCAGGCGGGCGCCGCCCTTCAGCACCCCGTCCACGATCATCGTCTCGATCTTTCCCACGACCACCTGGACCACCGATTCGTGGTCGATGGGTTCGAAAACATCCACTGCGATCATCGGTCTGCCCTCTCAGGCTGTTCCGAGGGTAATGCCTGGCAATAATATTAACCTCAGGAATGTCAGGTTCAAGCGGCAGAAAAATTTTAACAACCATCTGTTATGGAATGATTTTGGAATGATGATCTTTGTATCAAGGCTCCAGAGCAGCTTCAGCACACTCAAAAGCTCGCTCATTGATGCGGGAGAGCGGACAAAACATTTGACCGGACCGAGAGGAAAATAATATGGACCTCTCATGACAAGTTCACTGTTGCACGCCGGGAGGGGCGGTCAAAGGGAGCGGGGGGATGCCGATCATACCCAGCAGGATACCTGTGCCTTGCAAGCGCGGCTTCAGGGGGTTCGCTTGCAAAGAAGCCCTGAGGCTGGCCGCGCACGGCCCCCGACCGCACTGCCCGCTCCGTTGAGCAGGAGGGATCGCCGCCTCTGCGTTTCATGGTTGAGCAAAGGGCAGATCAAGAGGACAGACTATCACGAAATCGTTTGCGCGCGGAAAGGCTCCGCGTAGGCTCAGGTCATGTCTCGGCAAAAGGACGGCGCAGAATGACCACGACCGTCACTGCCCCGGCGGCCCCGCCACCTGGCGGGGGCCTTTGGGAAGCCGCCACCGCTGCGCCTCCGCACGGCAGGCCCTGTCCCCTCCTGCGCCATCCCCTGCATCCGCCTGACAATCCTTCAGCCACGGGAAACATGATGGAGGACCGGACTTCTGACCCCAAAGCCGCCCGGGTCGGCGCGGTCGAAACCCCGTCCGGGGCCGGGGGCCGCAGGATCGGCAGGGGCGTGCTCCCCCTGGCCGCCTTGGGCCGCTCGACGTCGCCGGGCCGGTCGGAAGGGATCGCCAGGGTCATCTTCGACGAAGCCGATGACCGGGCGATCGGCGCCTCGATGGTGGGGCCGAGCGCGGGCGACCTGATCGCCGCGGCGGCGCGAGCGATCGGGACCGGCGCGGACGCGGCGAAGCCGGGCTGCAGCATCCACCCCCGCTCGCCGCCGGGCGAGACGGTCAACCCCGCCGCCGGAACGTCCGGGGACGCGGCCGCCGACCTGAACCTGCCGAAGCGACGGTCGTGACCCGCCGCGCCCATCAGCCCCCTACCCTCAACCCCAAGCGAAGGAACGCTTCATGGTCTGGTCGCAAGTCTACGACCCACTCGGAAACATCTGGCTGTCCAGCCTGTTCGCCGCCCTGCCGGTGCTGGTCCTGCTCGGCGCCATCGGCATCTTCGAGGTCAAGGCGCATATCGCGGCCCTGCTGGGCCTCGTGACGGCGCTGCTGGTCGCCATCATCGGCTTCGGCATGCCGGCGGACCTCGCGGCGATGTCCGCCGTCTACGGCGCGGGCTTCGGCCTGATGCCGATCGGCTGGATCATCCTCAACGTCATCTTCCTTTACCAGCTCACCAACGAGAAGGGCGAGTTCGACGTCCTGCGGCGCTCGATCCGCAGCATCTCGGACGACCGGCGGATGCAGGTGCTGTTCATCGCCTTCTGCTTCGGCGCCTTCTTCGAGGGCGCGGCAGGCTTCGGCACGCCGGTGGCGGTGACCGCCGCCATGCTGATGGGCCTCGGCTTCTCGCCGCTCTCCGCCGCGGGCCTGTGCCTGATCGCCAACACTGCCCCCGTCGCCTTCGGCGCGCTCGGCACGCCCGTGATCGCGCTGTCGGCCGTGACCGGGCTGGACCTTTATGAACTGTCGGGGATGATCGGCCGCCAGCTTCCCTTCTTCTCGCTCATCGTGCCCTTCTGGCTGATCTGGGCCATGGTCGGCTTCCGCCGCATGGCCGAGGTCTGGCCCCCGATCCTGGTCGCCGGCGTCTCCTTCGCGGTGCCGCAGTATCTGGTCTCGAACTTCCACGGGCCCTGGCTGGTGGACATCGTCGCCGCCATCATCTCGATGCTCGCCCTCGCGGGGTTCCTGCGGGTCTGGCATCCCAAGAGGCCAATGACCGAGGCGCCGCGCGACTGGTCCTCGGCGCATGTGGAAGAGGCGGCCGAGCGCCCGGAAAGCGCGATCTCGCGCAACGCGGTGCTGCGGGCCTGGATGCCCTGGGCGATCCTGTCGGTCTTCGTCTTCATCTGGGGGATGCCGCAGGCCAAGGCCTTCATCGACTCGATCTGGAGCCTGCGGGTTCCCGTCGCCGGCCTGCATGAGCTGGTGATGAAGGTGCCCCCGGTATCGCCCGAGCCCCATCCCGAGGCGGCGATCTTCAACTTCAGCATCCTGTCGATGACCGGCACCGGCATCCTGCTTTCCGGCATCGTCTCGGGCTTCCTGCTGGGCTATTCGCCCGCGGGCCTGGTACGGATGTACGGGCGCACGATCTACATGATCCGCTTCTCGCTGCTGACCATCGCCTGCATGCTGGCGCTCGGCTATGTCACCCGCTACTCGGGCACGGATGCGACGATGGGCCTCGCCTTCGCCCATACCGGATGGTTCTATCCGCTGTTCGGGACGCTGCTGGGCTGGCTGGGGGTCGCCGTCACCGGCTCGGACACCGCCTCGAACGTGCTGTTCGGCGGGCTTCAGAAGGTCACCGCGCAGCAGCTCGGGCTGAACCCCGTGCTGATGGCCGCGGCCAACTCGTCGGGAGGCGTGATGGGCAAGATGATCGACGCCCAGTCGATCGTCGTCGCCTCGACCGCGACCAAGTGGTACGGACACGAAGGCTCGATCCTGCGCTACGTCTTCTTCCACTCGATCGCCCTTGCCGTCCTTGTCGGCCTGCTGGTCATGGCTCAGGCCTATATGTGGCCCTTCACCGCGATGGTGCCAGACATGGCCACGGTTGCCCCGGCTGCCGCCGGCCACTGACAGCCAAGGGTCCGGCGGTGCGCTGCCGGACCCCCCAGCCATTGGGGAGAGCGCCATGACCACGACGAAGCAGCGACCGCCGGCGCGGACAGGCCCGGCGGACAGGGGCACCGCCCCCATGCCGGCAAGGCCCGGGGGCCCGCGCGTCGGCCTGTTCGTGACCTGCCTTGTCGATGCCATCCGGCCGGGGATCGGCTTTGCGGCCATCCAGCTGCTGGAGGAAGCGGGCTGCCGGGTCGAGGTGCCGCAGGCCCAGACCTGCTGCGGCCAGCCGGCGCTGAACAGCGGCGACGACAGGAATGCGGCGGACCTGGCGCGGCGGACCATCGCCGCCTTCGAGGGTCATGACTACATCGTGCTGCCCTCGGGGTCCTGCGCCGGGACGATGGTGCACGCCTATCCCGAACTGCTGGCGGGCGACCCGGAATGGGCGGCCCGCGCCCGCGACTTTGCCGGGAAGACCCACGAGATCACCAGCTTCCTGGTCGATGTCATGCGCTACCGCCCCGAAGGCCGCCGCCTTGACGCGACGGCCACCTATCACGACAGCTGCGCGGGCCTGCGCGAGTTGGGCATCGCCGCGCAGCCGCGCGCGCTTCTCGCCTCGGTCGAGGGGCTTGAAATGCGGGGGCTTGAGGGCAACGACATCTGCTGCGGCTTCGGCGGCACCTTCTGCGTGAAATATTCCTCCATCTCGAACGCCATCGTCACCGAAAAAGCCGAGGCGATCGAGCGCACCGGGGCCGACCTGCTGCTTTCGGGCGACCTGGGCTGCCTGATGAACATGGCGGGCAAGCTGCACCGGCGCGGCGCGAAGACCCGCTGCTTCCACACCATCGAGGTTGTTGCGGGCCGCGCCGACGGTCCCGCCATTGGCGAGGAGGGTTGACCATGAACGCAGCGCAGGCAGGCTTCAAGGAACGCGTGAACGCCGAGCTGGAGAACGCCGCACTGAAGATCGCCATCGACCGCACCACCGGCAACGCCGTGCGCAAGCGCGCCGCCGCCGTCGCGGCTTTCCCCGAATTCGAGGCCGCCCGCGCCCGCGGCAAGGAGATCAAGGACCACGTCATCGCCCATCTCGACCATTACCTCGAGGTGTTCGAGCGCAACGCCACCGCCGCCGGGGCGAAGGTCCATTGGGCCGCCGACGACGCCGAGGCCCGCGCCATCGTCACCCGCATCTGCCTTGAGGCGAACGCGAAGCTCGTCACCCGCGCGAAATCCATGCTGGGCGAGGAGATCGGCCTGCCCCACGCGCTGGCCGACGCCGGGATCGAACGGGTCGAGACGGATCTGGCCGAGCACATCATTCAGCTTGCCGGAGAGCGGCCCTCGCATATCGTCTGGCCCGCGATGCACCGTACCCGCGAGCAGGTGGCTTTGCTCTTCAAGGAAGCCCATCATCCGCCGCCCGCCGCCGACGATCCCGGCACCATGGTGCAAAGCGCGCGGCGCGAGCTGCGGGCCAAGTTCCTGGGCGCCGACATCGGGATCTCGGGGGCGAACTTCCTGGTCGCGGACACCGGCGCCACCTGCACCGTCACCAACGAGGGCAACGCCGAACTGACCACCACGCCGCCGCGTATCCATATCGTGACGGCGGGGATCGAGAAGCTGGTGCCGTCCACCGCCCACGCCTTCGCGCTGCTGCGGCTTCTGGTCCGGTCGGCCACGGGCGGCGAGATGACGCAATACACCACCTTTCACTGCGGCCCGAAGCGTCCCGGCGACGCCGACGGTCCCAAGGAGATGCACATCGTCCTGGTGGACAACGGCCGCACGCGGATGCTGGGGGACGAGTTCCGTTCCATGCTGCGCTGCATCCGCTGCGGCGCCTGCATGAACCATTGTGTGGTCTATCGCCAGATCGGCGGCCACGCCTATGGCGGGACCTATCCCGGACCCATGGGCGCGGTGCTGACGCCGGTGCTGGACGGGCTGGCGCAATCCCGCGACCTGCCCCATGCCTGCACCATGAACGGCCGCTGCGCCGAGGTCTGCCCGGTCGAGATCCCGCTGCCCACGCTGCTGCGGGCCTGGCGCACCCGAAGCTGGCGCGAGCGGCTGGAGCCCCGGACGGTCCGCGCGGCCCTCGGCCTCTGGGCGATGGCAGCGCGGCGGCCGGCGCTTTACCGCCTGGGCAGCCGCATCGGCGTGCGGGCGCTTCGGCTGTTGGGGCGCCGCGGCTGGATCGCCAGCCTGCCGCTGGCCGGCGGCTGGACCGCCTACCGCGACCTGCCGCGCCCTTCGGGGCGGACCTTCATGGAACAGTACCGCGCCGAACAGGCCCGGAAGGAAGGCCGCAGATGACCGCCCGCGACCGCATCCTTGCCGCCATCCGCGCCGCCCGCCCGGCGCCCCTGCCCCCCGCCGAGGCCATCGCCGCCGAGGCCGCCGTCCTGCTGGAGGCGCCCGAGAGCGTCCGCCCCCGGCCTGCCGAACCGGTGCTGGCGGCCGAGTTCGTGCGGAAGGCCTCGGCCCTCGGCACGAGTTTCGACCATCTGCCCGACAGGGCGGCGATCCCGCTGGCGGTCCGCCGCTATCTGGACGGGCATGGCCTGCCGCCGGCGCTGGCGCTGCAGCCGGTCCCGGCGCTCGCCGCGCTCGACTGGACGGGCGTCGATGCCCATGACGCCGTCGCGCCGGATCAGGCGGCAGCCCTGGGGCTTGCCCTCTGGGGCATTGCCGAAACCGGGTCGCTGGTCATCCATTCCGGGGCGGAGGCGCCGGTCCTGCTGTCCTTCCTGCCCTTGCACCACATCGTCGTGCTCGAGGAACGCAGCCTGCTGCCCCATCTCGAAGACTATGCGACGCGCATGGCGGGGCAGCCGCAGCCCCGCAACGCCATCCTCATCACCGGCCCCAGCGGCACAACCGACATCGAGGGCAGCTATGTCCGGGGGGCGCACGGCCCCGGATTCCTGCATGTCCTCATGATCGGCGGCTGAGGCCGGCACCGCCTTTCATCTGCATCCCGGCCCCCTTGCGTCCGGGCTGCCCTGTCATCGCCGATCCGACCGGAGGTCACGATCATGACGCAGCGTTCCCCGACAGACTTCAGGCCAGACCCCCCTTCCCTCGAACCCGGCCCGGCCTTCCTCGACGCGCTGCGCGCGGTCGTGGGGCCGCGCCACGTCCTGACCCGGCCGCAGGATACCGAGCGCTTCCGCATGGGATACCGCTCTGGCGGCGGCGAGGCCGAGGCGGTGGTCCGCCCCGGCACGCTGCTGGAACTGTGGCAGGTGCTGCAGCTTTGCGTGAAGGCGGGACGGATCGTGATCGCGCAGGCGGCCAACACCGGACTGACCGAGGGCTCGACGCCCAAGGGCACCTATGACCGGCCCGTGGTCATCGTGAACACGCTGCGGCTGTCGCGGATCGACACGATCCTCGACGGCGCGCAGGTCGTCTGCCACGCGGGGGCGACGCTTTACGACCTTGAACGCAGGCTCGATCCCCTGGGGCGCGATCCCCATTCGGTGATCGGATCAAGCTGCATCGGCGCCTCGGTCGTGGGCGGGGTCTGCAACAACTCGGGTGGCGCGCTGGTGCGGCGCGGACCGGCCTACACGGAACTGGCGCTGTTCGCCCGGCTGGAGGCGGACGGCACGCTGCGGCTGATCAACAACCTCGGGCTGCGGCTCGGCAACGATCCCGAGGCAATCCTGCGCCGCCTGGATGCGGGCGAGATCCGGCCCGGGGACGTGGACCCTCGGGCGGGCGCGGCATCCGATCACGGTTATGCCGAACGCATCCGCGACGTGGATGCAGAAACGCCCGGCCGCTTCAACGCCGATCCGGGGCGACTCTACGAGGCCTCGGGCTGCGCCGGGCGGCTGGCCGTCTTCGCGGTGCGGCTGGACAGCTTCCCGCGCCCTGCCGCGGCCGAGGTCCTTTATGTCGGCACCAACGACGCGGCGGCGCTTGCCACCCTGCGCCGGCGGCTGCTGACCGAACTCGACCCGCTGCCGATCGTGGGCGAGTATATCCACCGCGAGGCCTGGGACATGGCGGCCCGCTTCGGCCGGGACACGCGGCTCTTCATCGAGTGGTTCGGCACCGCCCGGATGCCGGTGATGTTCGCGCTGAAGGGCTGGGCGGATGCGCGCCTGCGGAAGATCCCCCTGACCTCGGACCTCAGCGACCGCTTGCTTCAGTTCGCGGGCCAGCTTGCGCCGGGCCGCCTGCCCCGCCGGATGCGCGACTTCCGCAACCGTTTCGAGCATCACCTGATCCTCAGGGTGGAAGCCCCGTCCGACCGGGCCGAGCGCATCCTGACCGAAACAGTGGGGACAGACGGCTGGTTCCGCTGCACGCCCGCCGAAGGGTCAAAGGCGATGCTGCACCGCTTTGCGGTGGCAGGCGCCGCTGTCCGCTACGAGGCGATGAACCGCCGCCGCACCGGGGGACTGGTGGCGCTGGACGTGGCGCTGCGCCGCAACGACCGCGACTGGATCAAGCCGGTGCCGCCGGAATGGGCGGACAAGGTCGCGGCGACCCTCTCTTATGGCCACTTTCTGTGCCACGTCTTCCATCTGGACTATGTGCTGAAGAAGGGCGCCGATCCGACCGCCTTCAAGAAGGCCATGCTGGCGATGCTGGACGCCGAGGGGGCCGAATATCCTGCCGAGCATAACGTGGGGCATCTTTACCACGCCAAGCCTCAGCTTGCCGCCTTCTACGAAGGCCTTGATCCGCTGGCGCGCTTCAACCCGGGGATCGGCGGCACGCGCCGCTCCTGAAGGCTGCCGCCGGTCCCGAAGGGCTCGCTCCGGTGCCCTCATGCCTTCGGCGGGACGGCTGTTCCGTCCGGTCTGTTCCCGCGCCGGCCTGCGGCGAGGCGGCAGCGACGACCGGGCGCGGGCCTATCCGGCCGGCCGGGCGCATCGGGCCACCTGTCTGCGGCCCCGGCCTGTCCTGCCCCTCTACATCAACGCCTGCTGTCCCCGGGATGCCGGTCGCCGCTGCCATCCGGCCCGGATCGGCGGACCGGAGCGAGGCGCGGCCCGGCATGTCACGCCTTCATGGCCGTGTCCCGACACGCGGGCTTCATCATTGCCTTTCTTCCGGGTATCTGGCGGAGCAATGTTCTGAACCTGCCTGCAAGCTCAGGTCTCTGCCCATGGGCCTGCCGGCCCCCGCCCTGCATCGGCGGGCCTGGCAGGCTTGCATCAGCAAGGGATGCGGGGGTTCCGATCCGGCCTTGCGCGCTGCCGGATAGCGCGCCGATGCGGACTGAAGGAAATGCCGATGCAGACCCCTGCGCCCCTGACGGTTCTTGGTCTTGTCGCCCTTGCCACCACGGCGATCGTCTGCGGCGACACCGCCGGCAAGCTGCTGACCGAGGCGGGGGTGCAGCCGCTGTTCGTGGCCTGGTCGCGTTTCGCGCTCGCGGCCCTGCTGCTGGCTTGGGTGCTGGGTCTGCGGCCGTCCGGCTTGGGGCGCCTGCTGGACTGGCGGCTGATCCTGCGGGCGGGTCTGATCGTCGGCGCCATCGCCTCGATCCTGACCGCGCTTCGGACCGAGCCCATCGCGAACGTCTTCGGCGCCTTCTTCATCGGCCCGATCGTGGCCTATGTGCTGTCGGCCCTGCTGCTGGGCGAGCGCGTGTCCTGGGCGCGCACGGTGATGCTGGCGCTGGGATTTGCCGGCGTGCTGCTGGTCGTCCGGCCCGGCGGCGAGATGGGGACCGGCATGATCTTCGCGGTGATGGCGGGCACGCTCTACGGCTCGTATCTTGCCGCGACGCGCTGGATGACCGCCTTCTATCCGCCGCCCTTCCTGCTGGGATCGCAACTGGTGATCGGGGCGGTGCTGCTGCTGCCTGCGGGCCTTGCCGACATTCCGGCAAGCGCCGACCTGCGGATCTGGGTGCTGGTGATCGTCAGTTCGCTCGCCTCTGCCTTCGGCAACTATCTGCTGGTGGTCGTGAACCGGACGACGCCGGCGACGGTCTCGGCGCCCCTCATCTATTTCCAGCTGATCGTCGCCACCGTGATCGGGTTCCTCGTCTTCGGCGACTGGCCGGAACCCCTGGCGCTGCTCGGCCTCGCCGTGATCTTCGCCTCGGGTGTCGGCGGCCTGGCGCTGGCGCCCAGGCGCTAGGGGCAGAGGGACATCAGGCCGGGGACCTTTTCGTTGTGCCCGGCGCTTCCGTGCAGTCGGTGGCCAGATCAGTTGCAGGCGAGCCAGCTTCGGCCAGTCCCGGCGCGAGAGGCGGGGGCGTCCCTGAAGGGCATCGCGCCTCAGTCCGGTGCCTTGATCCCGAGCCCGGCCGCCTTCTGCGCGTCGATTTCGCAGACCGCGGCCTTGGACAGCGCGGTGCCCTCGGTCGGGGCGGCGCTATCGTCCAGGGCCTTCTGGGGGTTCTCGGCCGCGCTGGCATCGGGCGAGGCGGCGGCGACGACCGGGGCCAAATCGCCGGTGCCTGCCGCCTCTGCACCGCTGCCTGCCGGGGCGGCGGCGGTCGACTCCGACCCGGCGCCGGCTGTGCCGGCATCCCCGGCGCTGGTCGCGTCTGTGGGGCCCACGCCCGAGGCCTTCTGGGTATCCTCGGGCGATGCCACCGGCGCGAGGTCGGTGGCATCGGCCGCAACCGAGGTCTCCGCCATGGTGGCGATCTGGGTGTCGAGCTGCTTCCACTGGTCGAGCAGCGTCTCGGCGCTGACCCCGCAGGCCTGCGCCGCGAGATCGACAGGCACCTCGACCACGGCGCCCTCGACGCTGACCCCCACCTTCTGGGGCGCGTCCTGGGCCCGGGCGGTCCCGGTCAGCAGCGGCAGGGCAAGACAGGCGGCGATGGTCAGGCGATATGACATGGCTGGAACTCCTCCCGGATGGATCTGCGCGAGACTGCAGGCAGGGGCGCGACGGGGCGATCCCTGCCCGCGGGCGGCGGGGCTGCAGGCGAGGGCGTCCCCGCCCCCGGCCTTCGTCCCGGGTTCCGCCCCTTGCGGGCGCGCAGCGGGACGGACGGCTGTCACAGGTTGTTCCCGAAGGCCGCCCGCAGCGCGTTCAGCGCCAGCGCATCCGGGCCGCCCTCGCAGGAGGTGCGCATTGCGATCAGCCTGCGGTCGCCGCCCTCGTCCGTGACGGAAGCCTCGGTGCCGTCGGGGGCAACCTTGCCGCTTTCGTTCTCTCCGGCGACGACCTCGGGCGCGCCGGTGCCGCCACCGGGGGCCGCCGGTTCCGCCGGGGCCTCGGTCCTGTCGGCGCCCGTCCGGTCCTCGACGACCCCGGCCGCGCCTTCCGCGGATGCGGCGGGGTCAGGCAGGGGGGCGTCGGGCAAGGGCTCGCCCGAGGCATGGGCCTGCATCGCCGCCCTGACGGTGGCCTGTCCCTCGGCATCGAGCGCCAGGAACTCGCGGCAGGTCATGGATTCAAGCCGCGCCACGACCTCAGGCGCGGCATCCTGCCCGAAGGACGGAGCCGCCGCGATGCAGGCGGCGGCGATGGCCGGAAACGGGAACCTCATCCTTGATCCTCCCTGATGCGCGCTTGGCAGGCCGTTGAAAGGCGAAAGAGCGGTCGCCCGCTCTGCGCCCCGTGCGTCACAGATTGCCCGCGCCCATCTCGCGGGCGATGTGGTCGGCTTGGCGGATCGCAAGCGCCACGATGGTCAGCGTCGGGTTCTCGGCCGCCCCGGTGGTGAACTGCGAGCCGTCCGACACGAACAGGTTGGGAATGTCGTGGCTCTGTCCCCAGCGGTTCACCACCCCGTCGCGCGGATTGTCCGACATCCGGTTCGTGCCGATGTTGTGGGTGGACGGATAGGGCGGCGTCGGCAGCGACCGCACCGCGCCCGCCGCCTTGTGGATCGCGATCCCCCGCGCATAGGCGTGGTCGCGCATCGCCACGTCATTGGGGTGGTCGTCGTAATGGACCACCGGCGTCGGCAGGCCGAACTGGTCCAGAACGGCCGTGTCCACCGTGATGCGGTTGGTTTCCTGGGGCATGTCCTCGCCCACGATCCACATCCCGGCCATGTTCTCGTAGCCGTCGATCGCGCTGGTGAACTCGCGCCCCCAGGCGCCGGGGTCGAGGAAGGCCGCCATGAAGGGAATCCCGATCGACAGCGTTTCCAGCTCGTAGCCCGCGACGAAGCCGCGCGAGGGGTCGTGCCGCGCCTCGTCCTGCATGATCCCGGCCATGGTGGTGCCGCGCCACATCCGCACCGGACGCTCGAAGATGCTGTAGACCGAGCCGGTGACATGGCGCATGTAGTTGCGCCCGACCTGCCCCGAGGAATTGCCCAGCCCGTCGGGGAACATCGCCGAGGCCGAGTTCAGCAGCAGCCGCGGGCTTTCGATGGTGTTGCCCGCCACGCAGACGATCCGCGCTGCCTGCCGCTGTTCCACCCCGTCCTTGTCGAAATAGACGACGCCGGTGACGCGGCCCGCGTCGTCATGCTCGATCCGCGCCGCGTGGCAGCGTTCGCGCACCTCGAGGTTGCCGGTTTCTTCGCCAAGCGGGATCTCGGTATAGGCGGTGGACCACTTGGCGCCCCATTTGCAGCCCTGAAAGCAGAAGCCGGTCTGCTGGCAGGCCTGCCTTCCGCCGTATTCGATCGAGTTGATCGCCATGCGGCCAGTATGGACTTCCTTGTAGCCGACGGCCTTGGCACCCTTCTCCATCACCAGGAAGTTGTTGTTGCCGGGCAGGCCGGGCAGGCCGTTGGTGCGGGTCACGCCCATCCTGGCCTCGGCCAGCGTGTACCAGGGGTCCATCTCACCCGCGTCGATCGGCCAGTCGATCAGGTTCGCCCCCTCGACCCGGCCATAGTTCGTCAGCGCCTTCCATTCATGTTCCTGGAAGCGCAACGAGGCGCCGGCCCAGTGGGTCGTGGTGCCGCCGACCGCCTTGACGATCCAGGTCGGCAGGCCCGCGAAATCCCGCGTCAGCCGGAAGCTGCCGTCGGACCGGCGGGTATCGAGCCAGGCAAGCTGGGCGAAGCTGGCCCATTCGTCGTTGACGTAGTCCTCGGGCAGGTAGCGGCCCCCGGCCTCCAGCGCCACGACGGAAATGCCCTTCTGCGCGAGTTCGTTGGCAAGCGTGCCGCCGCCTGCACCGGTGCCGATGATGACGACCACGCTGTCGTCGGTGTTGCTGAACGGAGCAGCCATGTTCCGGTCCTCCCTTACAGCCAAGCGATGTCGTTGAAGCCGCGGTCGATGTAGCCGCCGTGGCTGAAGCTTTCCCCTTCGTAGCCGAAGAGGGGCCATATCTCTTTCTGGTTGTAGAGGTCGGTGACCAGCCCCGCACGGACCGTGCGGAAGAACTCGCCCTTCTCGATGGCGTGCAGGACAGCCACCCGCTCGGCTTCCCACAGGGCGGCAAGGTAGCTGGCATGGCCCTGCCCCTGTGCCGCGGCGTCGAGGCCCGCGATCCCGGCCTCGACCATGGGCGCTTTCTCGGCCGTGTCATAGCCCTTGACGGCCACGGCATAGCGGTCGTCGGGGATGCGGTCGTGGGGGTAGATGTCGCGCGCCATCTGCACCAGCGTCGCCATGGTCTGCGGCGTCAAGGCCGTCACCTCCAGCGCCCAGGCGGCCCCGCGTTCCGTGACCCAGCTTGCGCCGATCAGAAGGCTGCCCCCTGCCGCAAAACTACGCGCCAGAAGCTCGCGCCGGGTCATCCCGGCACGGTCAATCCTGTTCATGTTTCTCCTCCCTTGGGTCCGGCCCCCTCCCCGGGGCCTTGCCTAGTGAAAGCGGCCTTGCCGCTGCAGCACCTCGATCTGATAGCCGTCCGGGTCGGCGATGAAGAAGAAGCGGGCGATGACCTCGCCCCCCGGTACGAAATCCACCAGCTTGCGCGGGCCAAAGCCCAGTTCGGTCAGGCGCGCGTGTTCCGCCTCCAGGTCGTCGACCGACACGGCCAGGTGGCCGTAGCCGTCGCCCAGGTCATAGGGTTCCGTCCGGTCCTTGTTGATGGTCAGCTCAAGCTCGAAGTCGCTTTCGGCGTTGCGCAGGTACACCAGGGTGAAGGCAGGGAAATCCAGCCGCGTGTCCACCTTGAGCCCAAAGGCGCGGTCGTAGAAATCGACCGCGCGCGCCTCGTCCAGCACCCGGATCATGGAATGGATCGCTTTGGCCATCATGCCCTTCCCGTTCTTCCTTTTCCTTCGACTACAGCCTTTCCGGTTGGGGCGGGCAGTAGCAGGTTACTACAGGTTCGCCTTTCGGCCTATTCGGCCGCCAAGGCAAAACCCGCGTCCCGCGCCTGCTGCATCTCGATCAGGCAGGCGCAGCGCAGCAGCGAGGCGAAGTTGCGAACGCCGCCCTGGATCTCCTGCACCTCGTCATGAAGGCGAGAGATGAAGGCCGGCGTCGTCATCCCCTCGCGCGCTGCCATGCTGTCGAGGATGCGCCAGAAGCTGCGTTCCAGCCGGATGCTGGTCGAATGGCCGCTGAGCCTCAGGCGCCGGGTCACGGGCTCGTAGCTTTCGGGACGCTGGCCAGCATAGACTTGGCACATGGTATGCTCCCCCTGCTCCGGCTTCCGGCGCTCATTCCGCCAAGGCCGGAGTCTCGGGTTGAATTTGACGCGGTTGCGCCCATGGCGCAATGGCTGACATCGGCCAGCGCCGCGCAAGAGGGCAGACAATCGAACCCTACTCAAAGAGCCGCCTCGCCAGAGCCGCGTCCCGGGAATATCAGGTGCGTTCTGCAGCATGGGAGCCTTTCCGGGTAGACGGCTATCGGCGATGAAGCGGTCTTGAGCGGATTGTTCAGCGAATACTTGCGCCCCGGCAGACGCAAGCTGCTGAACCACCGGCTTGTCCTGTAGCAGGCTGCTGAAGCGGTCGGCTTTCGCCCCGGTTTGAGGGAGATGCTTCACCCTCTGCACGACAAGGGCGAGCGTGATGATGCGCGGCACGGATGAGGCGAGCGGGTCGCTGTTGAGCCATGTCGGTCTGGAGGAGCGCCTCCCGGCGCGGCACCCGCTGCGCATAGTCCGGCAGGTGGTGAATGACGCGCGCGCGGGCCTCGATGCCGGGTTCGAGACGCTCTACACCGATTGCGGCCGCCCGTCGATCGCGCCGGACCGGCTGATCAGGGCAGGCCTGATCCTGTTCCTGTTCCTGGTCCGCGCGGCAACTGATGGAGCAGACGCAGTATAGCCTGCTGGTTCGCTGGTTTGTGGGCCTTGGGATTGACGATCCTGCCTGGGTGCCGACCGTCTTCACCCAGAGCCACGACCGGCTGCTGACGACCAAGATGTCGCGGCACCGGTGATGGCGGCGATCCTCGCGCGCCGCGAGGTCGCGCCGCTGTTGTCGGACGCGCATTTCCCGGCCGACGGCACGCTGGTCAAGGCCCTGGACCC
Source organism: Paracoccus sp. MC1862 (assembly GCF_016617715.1). Taxonomy (NCBI): domain Bacteria; kingdom Pseudomonadati; phylum Pseudomonadota; class Alphaproteobacteria; order Rhodobacterales; family Paracoccaceae; genus Paracoccus; species Paracoccus sp. MC1862. Next base: position 2,248,076 of record NZ_CP067225.1, read on the forward strand.
CGATGAAGAGCTTTCAGCCGAAGCCCGACGCCGCCCCGCTGACGACGAGGGACCGTGGGGCCCGCTCTCGCCAGGCACGACCGCGGCCGACCAGCCCGAACAGACCTATGCCGAGATCGTCCCGATGCCGCGCCCCATCCACCGACACCGCAATGCAATCCCGGTTTTCTCTCCCGCCACGAGGGCGACAGTCTTCCGCGGAAGGCTGTCGCCGGGGGAAGCTCGACCATCCGGTGCGAAAAGGCGCAGCGCCGGGTCATGATGTTTAGATCCAGCACCGGGCCCGCGTCCAAGCTCGCATGGACCGGCGCCTCGCCGGGAAAGGACAAGGGCGGGCCGTCCGCCGTCACCGCGACTTCGGTGCCGCCGAAGGACAGGCGCATCGGCCCGCCTGTCAGCACGGCAAGGGTGCGATCGCTGCCGGGAAAGGCTGAGAAGGTGCCGTCCGCCGCCGCCCCGGCCATCGACAGCCGTGTGTCGAAGCCGGACAGGTCCGCGCCGTCCGGCCAGACGGCCAGTTCGTGCGTGACGCCGCCGCCGTTCTTCCAGCGCACGGCCCTGCCCTCTCCCCGACGCACGAGCCTCACTTGAGGATGCCCGGCAGGTTCAGGCCATGCTCGCGCGCGCAGTCGATCGCGATGTCATAGCCTGCGTCGGCGTGGCGCATGACGCCCGTGGCCGGGTCGTTCCACAGCACGCGCCCGATCCGGCGGTCGGCGTCTGCGGTGCCGTCGCAGCAGATGACCATGCCCGAATGCTGGCTGAAGCCCATGCCCACGCCACCGCCGTGGTGCAGCGACACCCAGGTCGCGCCGGATGCGGTGTTCAGCAGCGCGTTCAACAGCGGCCAGTCCGACACGGCGTCCGAGCCGTCCTTCATCGACTCGGTTTCCCGGTTGGGCGAGGCGACAGAACCCGAGTCCAGGTGGTCGCGGCCGATGCGGTCACGCGCGGCCTGAAGCCCGAGGCGCTGCGTGCGAAGGTGCTGGCCGATCTCGCCGCCCGCAGCGATGCCGCCGGGATCGTCGCCACGGCTCCGGCCGCCACAGCCAGGGAGAGCCCGATCGTTGCGGCCGCGAAGAAGGCCGCCGCCGCCTTGCGCTGAATCCGGCGCTGACTTCTGGCGCCTCCCAAACCCCCATCATCCCGGAGACCGAACCATGCCCGTCCTGACGGAACCGCCCAGCATGGGCGATGTCCTCAAATACGAGGTCAACCCGAACTACACCCGCGAGACGGTGACGCTGCTGATGGGCATGCCCTATCCGGCAGGGGCCGTCCTCGGCCGCATCACGGCCAGCGGCAAGTACACCCTGTCGGCCGCGACCGGGGCAGACGGCGCTCAGACCGCCGTCGCCGTCCTCCTCTATCCGGTGAACGCCACGCTGGCGGATGCGGTCGGCGTCGTCGTCGCCCGCGGCCCCGCCATCGTCTCGCGCGCAGGCCTCGCCTACGAGGCCACGGTCAATGACGCGGCCAAGATCACCGCCAAGATCGGCCAGCTCGCGAGCGCCGGCATCATTGCCCGCGACGGCGTCTGATCCCACATCCCTCCGGAGTCCCTCCATGACCCTCGTCCGCAATCCCTTCGACGCCGGCGGTTATTCGCTGGCCGAGATGACGCAGGCCATCAACATCCTGCCGAACCTCTATACCCGTCTCGCGCAGCTCGGCCTCTTCCGCTTCGAGGGGGTCAGCCAGCGCTCGGTCATCATCGAGCAGTATGAGGGCGTCCTGAACCTGCTGCCCTCGGTGCCGCTGGGCGGCCCGGCGACCGTCGGCACCCGCGAGGGTCGCTCGATGCGCAGCTTCGCCCTGCCGTGGATTCCGCATGACGACGTCATCCTGCCTGCCGACATCCAAGGCGCCCCCGCGCTGGGCGCGTTCGACGCCGCTGATCCGCTGGTCGAGGTGATGAACCGCAAGCTGCTGCTCATGCGCCGCAAGCACGCCCAGACCCGCGAATACATGGAGATGAACGCACTCCGCGGCATCGTGAAGGACGGCGCCGGCACCACCCTCTACAACTACTTCAGCGAGTTCGGGCTGACCCAGATCTCGGTCGACTTCGTCCTCGGCACCGCGGCTACCCCCGTGCAGGGCAAGGTGCGCGAGGTCCTGCGGGCGGTCGAGGACAACCTGCTGGGCGAGAGCATGAGTGATGTGCACGCCCTCGTCAGCCGCGAGTTCTTCGACAAGCTGATCGCCCATCCGAAGACCGAAGAGGCGTACAAGTTCTACGCCGCGACGGGCGCCCAGCCGCTCCGCCAGGACATGCGCCGCAACTTTCCCTTCGCCGGGATCGTCTTCGAGGAATATGCGGGCGCCGTGACCCTTTCCACGAAGGCGACCGAACGGCTGGTCCCGGCAAACGAAGGCATCGCCTTCCCGCTCGGCACGATGGACACCTTCACCACCTATGGCGGGCCCGCCAACCTGCTGGAAGCGGCCAACACCCTCGGTCTGCCGCTCTATGCGCGCCAGCATCTCGACGAGAAGGGCCGCTGGATCGACCTGATGACGGAAGCCTCGATCCTGCCCGTGAACAAGCGGCCGCGGATCGCGATCCGCCTGCACAGCTCGAACTGACGCGCGGCAGAAATCCTCATGTCCGTCTTTGCCGCCGCCATGGACCGCATCTTCACCCATGCCGCCATGGCGGCCCCGGCGCTCTGGATCTCCGCCTCCACCTCCGAGGAGCGCCCGATCCGTGTCATTGCCCGCGCGCCTGACCGCATCACCGAGTTCGGCGCAGGGCGCTTCGTCAGCGACAGCATGATGGTGGATGTGCGCGTGGCCGACCTGCCCACCCCGCATCCGGGCGATCTGATCGTCATCGGCGCCGACAGCCATGTGATCCAGGGAGAGCCGCTGCGCGACCGCGAGCGTCTGATCTGGACGCTGGACCTGAGGCCTGCGTGACACGATGAAGCTGAAGCTCGAGATCAGCCCCGACCTCGTCGCCCTGATGCAGGCCGAAATCCGGGCTGGCGAGAAGGCCGTCAGCACCGCCATGCGCGAGGCGGGCGCCGACCTGAAATCCGCCTGGCGCGGTCAGATCACCGGCGCGGGGCTCGGCGCGCGGCTGGGCAACTCGATCCGCCTCGCCACCTATCCCAGGGCCAGCGACAGCCTGAATGCCGCGGCGCTGGTCTGGTCGAACGCGCCGGTGATCGTCGGCGCCCATGACGCGGGGCCGCTGATCCGGTCGCGCGATGGGTTCTGGCTGGCAATCCCGACCCCGGCTGCGGGGAAGTCAACGCGCGGCGGACGGATCACCCCGGGTGAATGGGAACGCCGCAGCGGTATGCGCCTGCGCTTCGTCTATCGCCGCCGCGGCCCGAGCTTGCTGGTGGCCGAGGGGCGGCTGAACAGCAAGGGCCGGGCGGTGGCCTCACGCGCCAAGTCCGGACGGGGGCTGACAACCGTGCCGATCTTCCTGCTGGTGCCGCAGGTCAGACTGCGCAAGCGGCTGGACATGACACGGGAGGCAGAACGGGTGGTGGACGGTGTACCGGGGCGAATCGTGGCTGGATGGATGGAGACACAACGGCTCTGATGTCTGCCTTGCGGGACAATGCTACCATTCAGCCCCTTGCAAGCGCAGAGTATGTCAGCATCTGCTGAATCAGCAGAGGAGGAAGGCGTTCAGCAGGGCAACGGAAAGGCCGAACTCGTACCACAGCGCCAGTCCCGCAAGAGCCACGGCAAGGAAGACGCCCACGGCCAGCAACAGGTGGAAACGTATCGACAGCATCCGCGCATCCCTCATCAAGCGGCCTGCAGCCTTGAAACCGGGGCATCCCGGATCGGCCAGTGCAGAAGCGCAGCAAGGACGGCGATGGCGATCGAGATCTGCCAGGCGAGGTCATAGGACCCGGTCGCGTTGTAGGCGTATCCCGCGCCCCAGGCCCCGAAGAACGAGCCGAGCTGATGGAACAGGAAGACAATCCCGAACAGCGTGGACATGTAGCGGACGCCGAAGATCTGGCCGACCAGCCCGCTCGTCAGGGGTACGGTGCCGAGCCACAGAAACCCCAGCGTGCAGGCGAACAGCGTGACGGACAGGGGCGTGACCGGAAAGGCGAGAAACAGCGCCATGAGCACGGCACGGGCCAGGTAGATCCCGGCCAGAACGTGCTTCTTGCGCCAGCGGTCCGCCGACATGCCGAAGACGTAGGAGCCAAGGATGTTGAACAGCCCGATTAGCGCCAGCGCCCGTGCGCCGAGCGCCGGGTCGAGGCCCCGGTCCCCCAGGAAGGCCGGCAGGTGGGTTGCCACAAAGGCGACGTGAAAGCCGCAGACGAAAAACCCGGCATTCAGCAGCCAGAAGCCGGAATGGCCAGCGGCTTCGCGCAGCGCCTCGCCGTAGGTCTGCACGTGCGCGCTGCCGGTCTGCGGCACCGCCGGACGCCCCGCAATGCCGATGGCGAGAAGCACCATGGCGCCGGCCAGCGCGCCGAAGATCAGGAAGGTTTCCCGCCAGCCGAAGCCGGTGATCAGACCCTGCGCGACCGGCACCAGCAGGAACTGCCCGACCGAGCCGCCGGCCGTCACGATTCCGGCCGCCAATCCGCGCCGTTCGGGAGGCACGGCCCGCATTGCCGCGCCAATGGCGACGACGAAGGTTACGCCTGTCATGGCGAGGCCGACGATGAACCCGAGCGTGAGATTGAGCCCCGCCGCGCCTGAGATCATCGAGGCGAGGACAAGCCCAAGCGCATAGAGCGCCCCTCCGGCCGCCGCCACGCGTCCCGCCCCATACCTGTCCGCCAGCGCGCCGACAAAGGGCTGCGCCAGCCCGAGGATCAGGTTCTGCATGGCAATCGCCAGCCCGAAGGCTTCCCGGCCAACGCCGATATCCAGCTCGATGGGGCGAAGGAACAGGCCGAACGACTGCCGGATGCCCATGGCGATGGTGACGAGCGTTGCCGCACAGATCAGGACGACCCAGGGGCGTCCGCGCAGCGCGGCGGCATTCGGGTCAGGTGTCTGGTTCATGGGCTCTCCTGCCCGCGGGAATCGGTCCGCCGCAGCGCCGGCTTGAGTCGGTTAGATAACAGTTGTAATCTATGTTGGCGAGTCCACAAGTGATCCGAAAGGCGAGGGAAGACGATGAAACACAATGGCGAGGCCGAACGGCTCAGTCTCGATGACCTCCAGGTCGGTCAGGAGTTCCTGAGCGCCGAGCATCCGCTGGATGCCGAGCAGATCGTCGCCTATGCGCGGCAGTTCGATCCGCAACCCTTCCATCTCGATGAGGACGCGGCCAAGAACAGCTTCTTCCAGGGCCTCGCCGCCAGCGGCTGGCACACGATGTCGATCACGATGAAGCTTCTGGTGCAGAGCCTGCCCTTCGCTGACGGCGTTATCGGCGCCGGCGGGGACATTGCCTGGCCGCGGCCGACCCGCCCCGGCGACATCCTACGGGTGAAAAGCACGATCCGCGAGATCCGCCCCTCCCGTTCCCGCCCCGACCGAGGCATGGTGCAGGTGAGCAGCCTGACGCTCAACCAGCGGGACGAGGTGCTGCAGGAGCTGACGTCGAACCTGCTGGCGTTCCGGAGGGCCTGACGATGGGGCGATCCTCGGCCGAACAGGCGCAGCAGAACCGCGCACGGATTGTGGCAGAGGCCAGCCGCCTTTTCCGCGAGCGCGGGGTCGAAGCGGTGTCGGTCGCCGACATCATGGCTGCTGCGGGCATGACCGTCGGCGGCTTCTACAAGCATTTCGCGTCCAAGGAGGCGCTGGTGCGCGAAGCTTGCGCCCTCTCCTTCGAGCAGGTGGCGCGGGTCTGGCAGAAGCTGGTCGGCGAACGTCCCGACGCTGCGGTGATTGTGGAACACTACTTTCGCGAGCGGCCCGCGCACCAGACCTGCCCCATGCTGGCTTTTGCCCCGCATGTGTCCGGCACCGACCTCGTGAATCCGGCGCGAGAGGCTTACAGCAAGGGGGTGGAAGTTCTTCTGTCGGGCTTCTTGAGCCAGACCGGCACCAGCGAACATCCTGAGATACCGGAAGAGGCACAGATCCTGTTCGCTGCCATGATCGGCGCGCAGCTTCTGGCGCAGGCGTCGGACAATGCGGACTGGGCTACCGCTCTACGGCAGGCCGTGAGGCGCCGCGCGAGGAAACAAGCTCATGCGGATGAGAGAACGTCTGCTTAGGGCTTAGCCTGTGTTGAAACTCTCCGCATCGGGGCCGGTGGTTGTTCGGATCTGGCGCAGCGCTTCAGAGTGTGACCTGCGGGCAAAGACGGAGTTTCCCTGCCTTCTCAGGCCCGGATTGCGGTCATGAAGCTTCGGATGCCGATCAAAGCGACGATCCGCTTGATGTTGTAGGCCAGCACGTTCAGCGCCATTTCCGTCTTCACGTTGGGCAGTCGCCTGGTCAGGAAATGGGTCGCACCCATCCACGCCTTGATCGTGCCGAACGGATGCTCGACGGTGGATCGACGAAGCGTCATTGGCTCTGACGGGCCGCGCAACCTGATCTGCGCCTCTTCGATCAGATGCTCATGCTCCCATCGTGTGATCCGGCGTTCCTTGCCGGTAGTGCAGCGTGACCTGATCGCGCAATTGCCGCATTCGCCGGTCCAGTAGCGTCGCAACTGAAGGTCGTCTTCCTCGGTGGTGTAGCGATAACTCAGCGTCTCGCCTGCCGGGCAGCGGTAAACATCTGCCTCCGGCTCGTAAGCGAAGTCGGCCTTCACATACATGCCCTTGGCGCGATTGCCTGAGGTCTCGGGGCGCGGCACGGTCGTGGTGATGCCCCTCTCATGACAGAGGAGGATCTCACGACCGCTGAAGTAGCCCTTGTCCGCGAGCGCATGCAGATCGTCTCGCTGCAGGGCATCCTTCGCGGCTTGTGCCAGGGGCGCCAGAAGGTCTCGATCATGGACCTGATTGGTTACGTCGTGCGCCACGATCAGATGGGTCTCGGTATCAACGGCCATCTGGGCATTGTAGCCGACCATCCCACTGTTTTTGGCACTGGTGGCCATGGCGCGGGCGTCGGGATCGGTCAGCGAGATCTGCCCGTCGGGGGCTTCGGCCAAAGCCCTATCCATGGCTTGCAGATACTGGATCTGTTGGCGAATGCGACCATATCGCCGGGCAAGATGCGCCACCTTCTCGGTCCGGACCTCGCCCTCCTCCTGACGGTCCACCCTGACCATCTCCTGGATATACCGCTCGACGTCAGCCTCCAGATGGGCAATGCGGCTGGCGATCTTGCCCTTGGTGAAGTTGCGGTCGCGGTTGTTCACTGCTCTGAACTTGCTTCCGTCGATAGCGACGCAATCGCCCTTGAGCGTGCCGATCCGGCGACAAAGCTCCACGAACTGCGCGCAGGTCCTGCGGATGGCAGCGCCATTGTCACGCCGGAAGTCGGCAATGTGTTGATTTCCACCCGGAACTGACCCGGGTAGGGGCGTAATTTCCACTGAGAACTGACCCATGTGAACCTTCCCCAAAGCGGAGCGCGGCGGGGGTAATGGAGTGATCCACATGGGACTTTTGAACATCATCCGACGCATGGCGTTGCGGGAGAAGCTGCCGATCCGGGAGATCGCACGGCGGACCGGCCTGTCGCGCAACACCATCAGGAAGTATCTGAGCGCTGGGACCATCGAGCCGAGGTTCGCGACGCCTGATCGGCCGAGCAAGCTCGATCCGTTTTCCGAGAAGCTGGCGGCGTGGCTGAAGACGGAAGCCGGCAAGTCACGCAAGCAGCGCCGGACGCTGAAGCAACTCCATGCCGACCTCGTGGCGCTCGGCTTCACCGGCTCCTACGGCCGGGTCGCGGCCTTCGCCCGGCAATGGCGGATGGACCGGCAGCGCGAGCAGCAGACGACGGGCCGCGGCACCTTCGTCCCCTTGGTCTTTCGTCCGGGCGAGGCGTTCCAGTTCGATTGGAGCGAGGACTACGCGGTTCTGGGCGGGGAGCGCACGAAGCTTCAGGTCGCCCACATCAAGCTGGCACACAGCCGGGCCTTCCTGGTTCGGGCCTATCTGCTGCAAACCCACGAGATGCTGTTCGATGCCCATTGGCACGGGTTCCGCGTCTTTGGCGGCGTGCCGGGTCGCGGCATCTACGATAACATGAAGACAGCGGTTGACCGCGTTGGCCGCGGCAAGGAACGGCAGGTCAACATCCGCTTCCTCGCCATGACCAACCACTATGTCTTCGAGCCGGAGTTCTGCAATCCTGCCGCGGGATGGGAGAAGGGACAGGTCGAGAAGAACGTTCAGGATGCCCGGCCTCGTTTGTGGCAGCCGATGCCGAACTTTCCTGACCTGGCGGCGCTGAACGCCTGGCTGGAACGGCGCTGCCTGGAGTTGTGGCGCGAGATCCCGCACGGGGTTCTGCCCGGAACCGTCGCCGACGCCTGGGCCGAAGAACAGGCCGCGCTGATGCCGCTGCCGCCTGCCTTCGACGGCTTCGTCGAGCGGAGCAAGCGTGTCTCACCCACCTGCCTGATCAGCTTCGAGCGCAACCGCTACAGCGTGCCGGCGTCCTTTGCCAACCGTCCTGTCAGCCTCAGGGTCTACCCGGATCGGCTGGTGGTTGCCGCCGAGGGACAGATCCTGTGCGAACATGGGCGGGTGATCCAGCGGTCCCATCACCTGCCGCCTCGCACGATCTATGACTGGCGGCATTATCTGGCCGTCATCCAGCGCAAGCCGGGTGCCCTCAGGAACGGTGCGCCCTTCGCGGAACTGCCCGCGGCCTTCCGACAGTTGCAGGACCAGATGCTGCGACGACCCGGTGGCGATCGCGAGATGGTCGATATCCTGGCGCTGGTCCTGCAGCATGATGAACAGGCTGTGCTGGTTGCTGTGGAAATGGCCCTGGCCGAAGGCGTCGCGACCAAGACCCATGTGTTGAATCTCCTGCACAGGCTGATCGATGGCAAGACGACCGGCGGCCCGAACATCGACACACCGGAGGCGCTGATCCTGCGCCATGAGCCGAAGGCCAATGTCGAACGCTATGACGACCTGCGGGCGCAGATCGGAGACCGCCATGCGTCATGATCCCGCCAGCGGCGCCATCGTCATCATGCTCCGCAGCCTGAAGATGCACGGCATGGCCCAGGCCGTCACCGACCTGATCGAACAGGGGGCGCCGGCATTCGAGACAGCCGTGCCGATCCTGTCCCAGCTGCTGAAGGCCGAACTGGCGGAACGCGAAGTGCGCTCCATTGCCTATCACATGAAGGCCGCGCGCTTCCCGGCCTACAAGGATCTCTCGGGCTTCGACTTCGCTGCCAGCGAGATCAACGAGGTCACGGTGCGCCAGCTCCACCGCTGCGAGTTCATCGACGGCGCGCAGAATGTCGTGCTGATCGGCGGGCCGGGCACCGGCAAGACCCATGTCGCAACCGCCCTGGGCATCCAGGCCATCGAACACCACCGCCGGAAGGTCCGCTTCTTCTCCACCATCGAACTCGTCAATGCCCTCGAGCAGGAGAAAACCAAGGGCAAGGCGGGCCAGATCGCGGAGGGATTGACCCGGCTCGATCTCGTGATCCTGGACGAACTGGGCTACTTGCCGTTCAGCGCTTCAGGCGGTGCGCTGCTCTTCCACCTTCTGAGCAAGCTCTATGAGCGCACCAGCGTTGTCATCACCACCAACCTGAGCTTCAGCGAATGGGCCACCGTCTTCGGCGATGCCAAAATGACCACCGCGCTGCTCGATCGCCTCACCCACCGCTGCCACATCCTGGAGACCGGAAACGACAGCTTCCGCTTCAAGGCAAGCTCAGCCGCAGCAGCCAGGAAAACCAAGGAGGCCGGCCATGCCTTGACCCAAGCCTAACCCACGAAACATAACCTGAGGGTGGGTCAGTTCTCGATGGAAAACCCGGGTCAGTTCCGAGTGGAAATCAACAGGCAATGGTCTTGTGGTCCGGCACCAGGCGGCCGGTCAGCCACATCAGTTCAACATTGCGACCTGCTTCACGCTCCAGCCTGCGGCTGGACGGGATGCGGTTCAGATAGCCATAGATGAACAGCTTGAGCAGAACCGCGGGATGGTAACCGGGCCGTCCCGTTCGTGCCGGAGCCGATCGAGCAAAGCCAAGGCCTGGCAGATCCAGCTCATCGACAAAGAGATCGACAACTCGAACCAGATGATCCTCACTGATCCAGTCCTCGAGACGATCCGGAAAGAGAACCGTCTGTCCGCGCTCAACACCCTTGATGAAGCCCGACATGCTGATCCCCCACAGCCATGTCAAAGTCTACCATGAGCACGAGTTTTCACACAGCCTCGGCTCTTTGCTTCCCTCCGCACCATAGGACAGCAGATGCCCACCACCCGCGAAACCATCCTCGCTGCACTGCATGTGCAGCTGCAGCCCCTTGCCGCCCTCGTATTGCGCGATGAGGTGCTGCCCGAGCGGATCCCGGCGACGGGACTGATCATCCTGCGCGATGGCCACCCCGGCGAGCCGGAGGTGACTCTGTCGCCGCTGCGCTACCACTACCAGCACCGGGCCGAGCTCGAGGCCGTCGTCCAGGCGGGCACCGGCCGCGCCAGCGCCCTTGACGACCTGATCGCGTCCATTGGCACGGCGCTGGAGGCTGACCGAACGCTGGGCGGGCTCTGCGACTGGATCGAGCCCGACGCCCCGGCCTCGGTCGATCTGCCGGTCGAGGGCGCGGCGGCGCTGAAGGCAGCGGTGATCGCCGTCGTGCTCCATTACACCATAACCGGCCCGCTGGCCTGATCCCCATATCGAGGAGACCTACATGGCACGTGCGCAAGGCGCGCGGGCGCAGATGGCGCTTGCGTTCGAGACAGTTTACGGCACCCCGCCCGCCAGCGGCTACCGGCTGATGCCCTTCGCGCGGACGACGCTGGGCGCGGAGCAGCCGCTCCTGAACTCCGAGCTGCTCGGCTACGGCCGCGATCCGCTCGCACCGATCAAGGACGCGGTGACCGCGGACGGTGAAGTGGTCGTGCCGATCGACGTGGAGGCTTTCGGCTACTGGCTGAAGGCGGCGTTCGGGGCGCCAGCGACCACCGGAACCACGTCGAAGACCCACAGCTTCCAGTCGGGCAACTGGACCCTGCCCTCCATGGCGATCGAGGTCGCCATGCCGGAGGTGCCGCGTTTCGCCATGTACGCGGGCTGCGTGCTGGACCAGCTGTCGTGGCAGATGAGCCGCTCGGGACTGCTGACCGCGACGGCGCGGCTTATCGCGCAGGGCGAGGCGATCGCCCCGACCACGGCTGCGGGCACCCCGACGGCGCTGGGCCTGCAGCGCTTCGGCCATTCCAACGGGGTGGTGAAGCGGAACGGCACCGCTCTGGGCAACGTCGTCTCGGCCGAGATCACCTATGCCAACAGCCTCGACCGGATCGAGACCATCCGCAACGACGGCAAGATCGAGGGCGCCGATCCCGGCATGGCATCGCTCACCGGCCGGATCGAGGTTCGTTTTGCCGACAGTGCGCTGGTCACGCAGGCCATCGACGGCACGCCGTGCGAGCTCGAGTTCGCGTACAGCCTCGGGGCGAACGCGAGTTTCACCTTCACGGCCCATGCCGTCTACCTGCCGGTTCCGCGCGTGGAGATCGCCGGGCCGCAGGGCATCCAGGCGAGCTTCGACTGGCAGGCTGCAAAAGCCACCAGCCCGGCCCGCATGTGCACGGCCGTCCTCGTCAACAGCATCGCGAGTTACTGACCATGATCCGCCTGAACCTGTCGAACAGCCCCGAGTGGCTGTCCCTGCTGCCCGGCCTGCGGCTGAAGGTGGCGCCGCTGACGACCGCGCTGATGGTCGCCGCCCGGGCCGATCCTGCGCTGGCGGCCCTCTCGGAAACGGCCAGCACCGAAGAGATGGCACTGGCCATGGCCAAGGCAGTCGCCCGCCTCGCGGTGCTGGATTGGGAAGGTGTCGGCGACGAGAAAGGCGAACCGCTCCTCCTCACCCCTGAGGGCATCGACGCCCTGTTGGAGGTCTGGCCGGCATTCGAGGCCTTCCAGAGCCAGTATGTCGCCCGCGGGTTGATGCTGGATGCGGAAAAAAACGTCTCCGCGCCCTCGCCGACTGGTCCTTCGGCGGGGGCGACAGCTACTGCGCGGCCTGCGCAGGTCCCTGCCCCGACTGTCCAGGAAAGCTGAACCAGCCCCGGACCGTTGAGGGCTGGCAGGTTTGGGATCTGACGCAGCGCCTTGGCGGCCAGCTGCGGGTGATCCCCGGCGCCGTCGTCGGCTGGGACTTGGGGGCGGCGCTTTCCATGGCGCAGGCGCTGGGCGTCAGCGCGCTGATCGCCGCCGAACTGCTGCCCGCGATCGAGGCGGTGATGGTGCGGAGGCTGAACGAGCAGATGGCCAGCTCTGACCGCCGTAGTGGCTTCAGTTCTTGATCTTCTCGATCAGGGTGACGCCCGGCAGACCCTCGAAATGCCTGTCGCAGGTCAGCAGCGTCGCCCCGCGCAGCCGCGCCGTGGCGAAGATGATGGCGTCCGCGGTGGCGAGCTTGTGTTCTCGGCAAGCGTCGGCCGCGGCCAGCGCGATCTCGGTATCGAGCGGCACCACCTGACAGACCTGGGTGAAGGCGATCACCTGATCGGCCTTGTCCTCTCCGACCTCGCGGGTCAGCCATTTCGCCAGTTCCAGCTGCACCATCGTCGGCACCAGCCAGTCCGCCTGATCGGGCAGATGCCCGGCCAGCTGCTCTCCCGTCGGCGAGCCGATCAGCCACTCGATCCAGGCCGACGTGTCGACGAGGACCATCAGAACCGATCGGACCGGTCACGGTACTCGGTGGCGGAGGCTCCGCGCGCGAGGCCCTTCAGTTCCTCCCGCTTCGGCACCGGCACCAGAAGCACGCCAGTGCCTTTGGGGAAGAAGGCGAAGGTGAGCCCGGCTTCCCAGTGCTGGGCCGTGCGGATCGCCTTGGGGATCGAGATCTGGAACTTCGAGGACAGGGTGGCGGTCTCGGCCATGGTCATACGCTCACTGGATCGATGCCACTAACGTAAGACGCCAAACAGGCGGAAGCAAGGAAACGTCACCATGGCCGGGCCTGACCGGTTCAGCGCACCAGCGTGCGCTGGACGATCTGCGGGTCCTTGTCGATCAGCGCCAGAAGCACCCGCGCGGGTCCTTCTGGGCTGCGCCGCCGCTGCTCCCAGTTCAGGAGTGTGCCCTTCTTCACCCCGATGCTGCGGGCGAATTCGGATTGGGAGAGCCCCGTGCGCGAACGGATCGCCTGCACATCCGGCTCGGGCAGTTCGATCTCGTGCACCGTGCCGGGCCCTTCGCCGCGGGCATGCGCCAGCGCTTCCTTCAGGCCCTTCTCGATGCTCGTGAATGCGTCGCTCATCTCGTCCTCCTGTAGCTTGCGGCCAGGGCCGCGCCCAGCTGCTTCACCGCTTCCGTCTCGGCCGGCGTCAGGTTCGCCTTCTCGTTCTTCGCAAAGACCGTGATCAGGAAGATCGGCGTGTCGTCCTCCGGGCTGAAGAAATGGATCACCCGGTAACCACCGCTCTTGCCGCCACCCTCGCGGGCAAACCGGAACTTCCTGACGCCACCGCCAATGGACACACCGGTCATCGGGTTTCGGGCCACGAAATCGATCAGCTCGAGCCGCTCGGCCTCGGACATGAGGCTGCGCGACCGCCGCTGGAATTCCGGTGTCTCGACGACGGTCACGATGGCCATGCCGCTCATATGTGCGTCAGTGGTGCATAAGTCAATGACGCACGAACCGAGGAACAATCGCCATGGCCGAAAAGCGTGTGTCCGTCCGCCTCGTGGCGGAAGGCGGCCGTCAGGTGCGCGCCGAGCTGGAGGGTGTCGGTGACGCCGGGGCAAAAGGCTTCGGCCGCCTGTCGCGCGAGATGGGACTGGCGAACACCCGGCTGGCCGGTTTCGCACGTCGGACTGGATTGGCACTTTCGGCTGCTGCCGCTGCAGCCACCGCCTCGCTCGGACTGATCGTCCGCTCCACCGCGGAAAGTGCCGCCCAGATCCGGCAGTTCGCGCAGGTCGCCAACACCACGCCCGAGGCGCTGCAGCGCTGGTCGGCCGGCGCCCGCACCGTCGGGGTCGAGCAGGAGAAGCTCGCCGATATCCTGAAGGACGTGAACGACCGGGTCGGAGATTTCCTGCAGACCGGCGGCGGGCCGATGGCCGACTTCTTCGAGAATGTCGCGCCCCGCGTCGGCGTGACGGCAGACCAGTTCGCCCGGCTGTCCGGGCCCGAGGCGCTGCAGCTCTACGTCGACACGCTCGACCGCGCCGGGCTCAGCCAGCAGGAGATGACTTTCTATCTCGAGGCCATGGCATCGGACGCGACGCGGCTGCTGCCGCTGCTGCGCAACGGCGGCGCCGAGATGGCGCGGCTGGGGGACCAGGCTGCCGACCTCGGCGCCGTGCTGGACGGCGACGCGCTGGAGGCGCTGCGGCGCACGCAGGTGGCGCTGGGCACGATGTCACTGGTCTTCGACGGGTTGCGCAACCGCATCGCCGTCGCGGTGGCGCCGGCCGTCGAGGCGCTGGCTTCAGCCTTCGTGGCGCTGGCTTCCGATGGCGGGATCCCGCGGACGGCCATCGATGCGGTGATCGGCAATCTGAGGCGACTGGCGACCTATGCCGCGTCCTTCGCCACCTTCATGGCCGGGCGCTGGGTGGCCGGGATGGCTGCGGCGGCACTCTCTGTCCGCGGCCTCGCCACAGCGTTGGTTGTCCTACGGGGCGCCCTGATCCGCACCGGGATCGGGGCGCTGATCGTCGGCGCGGGCGAGCTGGTCTATCAGTTCTCCCGCTTCGTCGAACGGGTGGGCGGCGTCGGCGAAGCCTTCCGCCTGCTCGGTGATCTGGCCAGGGAAGTCTGGTCGCGCATGGGCCTGTCGCTCGACGCCGCTCTGGCGAGAATGGCCGCAAGCTGGGAGGGTCTGAAGGCGGCGGGGCTTTCGGCCCTCGAGGGAACCATCGCTGGCGTGGTCGGATTCGGCGACCGCACCGCGGCGGTGTTCCACGGCGCCTATGACGCGGCCGTTGCGATCTGGGGCCGGCTTCCCGGTGCCATCGGCGACTTCGCCTTCCAGGCCGCGAACGGGCTGATCAGCGGGATCGAGGCGATGCTGAACGGAGTCGTCAGCCGCATCAATCTCTTCATCACCGCGCTGAACGGAGCGCTGGCGCTTCTGCCCGACTGGGCGGTCGGCGAAGGCGGCGTGAAGATCGGCACCCTCGATCCGGTGGAACTCGGTCGGATCGGAAACCCGTTCGAAGGTGCGGCGACAGCGGCCGGCACTGCGGCAGCCGATGCTTTCTCGGCGGCGCTGGCGCGGACATATGTCGAGCCGCCCGACCTGGGCCTCGGCACCATGGCCGACGATGCCCGGGCCCGGGCGGACGCGTATCGCGAGGCCGCGGGCATGCTCTCCGATGCGGCAGGTCGCCCGCTCGTCAGCTGGCAGGCGCTGAAGGACGCGGTGACCCGGACAGGAACCGAGGCAGAAACGGCCCTCGGGGATGCAGCGTCGTCGGCGGGCGCGCTGACAGCCGGTCTGAATGACACCGCGGCAGCCGCGGATGGCGCCGGGGGTGCGGCGCGGGCCGCCGGGACTGCGGCGGCTGATAGTGCCGAGCCCGCCCTCACCGGTTGGCGCGCGGTCACCGCGGCGCTCGCCGACTATGCCGCCAGGGCCCGCGAGATCGGCGGCGACATCGGTCAGGCACTCATCGGGGCGTTCACCTCGGCCGAAACCGCCATGGGTGACTTCGTAAAGTCGGGCAAGTTCGACTTCCGCGATCTGGTCACCTCAATGATCGCCGATCTGGCGAAGCTGGCCGCGCGCCGCTTCATCCTCGGCCCGATCGCCAATGCGCTCTCCGGCGCGCTGGGCGGCGTGTCCGCGAACATCCTGCACGCCGGCGGCCTCGTCGGCGAGCCGTCGCCCGGCCGGATGGTCCCGGCACTGGCCTTCGCGGGTACCCCGCGCATGCACAACGGCGGCTGGGCCGGACTGCGTCCCGACGAGGTGCCGGCGATCCTGCAGCGCGGCGAGCGGGTGCTCTCGCGGCGCGAAGCTGCAGGGTACGGCAAGTCCGCGGCCGTGCCCACTGTCAACGTCACCATCAACGCCCGCGATGCCGAGAGCTTCCGCCAGTCCCGGACGCAGGTCGCGGCCGACGTCGCCCGTGCCGTGTCGCTCGGGCGCAGAGGAATGTGAGGAACAGCCATGGCGTTTCACGAGGTCCGGTTCCCCGACACCATCAGCCGCGGCGCGCGCGGCGGCCCGGAACGGCGCACCCAGATCGTTGAGCTGGCCTCCGGCGACGAGGAGCGCAATGCCAGCTGGGCCAACTCGCGCCGCCGCTATGACGTCGCCTACGGCATCCGCCGCGCCGACGATCTGGCGGCGGTCGTCGCCTTCTTCGAGGCGCGGAACGGCCGCCTCCACGGCTTCCGGTTCAAGGACTGGGCCGATTACAAGTCCTGCCTTCCGTCACAGCCGCCGCAGCCGACCGACCAGGTCATCGGCACCGGCGACGGCGCGACGACGGCCTTCCATCTGGTCAAGCGCTATACCTCGGGCGGACAGTCCTGGTCGCGGGGGATCACCCGGCCGGTCGCAAGCAGTGTGATCATCGCCCTGAACGGCACCCCGCAGCATGCAGGCTGGGCGGTGGACGCTGCCGCTGGCGGCGTCACCTTCGACGCACCGCCAGCCGCGGGCGTCACCATCACCGCGGGCTTCGAGTTCGACGTGCCGGTGCGCTTCGACACCGATGCGCTCGACGTCACCCTCGACCTCGAGCGGCTCGGCTCCATCACATCCATTCCGCTGCTGGAGATTCGGCGATGAAATCCCTCTCCCCTGCGCTGCAGGCCCATCTCGACGACGGCACGACGACCCTCGCCTGGTGCTGGCGGATCACCCGGGCAGACGGCATCACGCTGGGCTTCACCGATCATGATCGGGCGCTGGCCTTCGCCAGCACCAGCTTCGAGCCGGAAAGCGGATTTGCCGCCTCGGAATTCCGCTCCGGCTCCGATCTCGCCGTCGATGCGCAGGATGCCGCCGGAGTGCTGACCTCGGACCGGATCACCGAGACCGACATTCTCGACGGGTACTGGGACAATGCCGGCGTGGAGCTCTGGCGGGTGAACTGGTCCGACCCGAGCCAGCGGGTGCTGATGCGCCGCAGCGCAGTCGGCCAGATCCGGCGCGGCCGGATGGCCTTCGTGGCCGAGGTGCGGTCGCTGGCGCATGTGCTCGGCCTGACCGTCGGGCGGACGTTTCAGGCGGGGTGTGACGCGGCGCTGGGCGATGCCCGCTGCGGTGTCGATCTCGAAAATCCCGCCTTCAAGGGCACCGGCGCCGTCATCGATCTCCTGCGCGACCGGGCCTTCACCGCCTCGGGGCTCGGCGGCTTCATCCCCGGCTGGTTCACCTTCGGCACGCTAGAATGGACGCGCGGCGCCAACGCGGGACGGCGCACCGAGGTGCTGGGTCACGACGTCCGGGACGGCATCGCGCTGCTGACGCTGCTGGAAGCACCGGTGCGGCCCATTGCCGAGGGTGACGTCTTCACCATTCGCGCGGGTTGCGACAAGCGCATTGAGACCTGCGGCGCTAGGTTCGCCAACACCACCAGCTTCCGCGGCTTCCCGCATATTCCGGGTCAGGACGCCATCCTCCGCTATGCCAGCCAGGACGGCGGCCATGAAGGGGGCGTGTTGTGATCGCAGCTGATCCAGACGACGTCATCGCCGTCGCGCGGTCGTGGCTCGGTACGCCGTATCACGATCAGGCCAGTCTCCGCGGCGTCGGCTGCGACTGCCTCGGGCTGGCCCGCGGCATCTGGCGCGAGGTCGTCGGCCCGGAGCCGTTCCCCATTCCGCCCTACAGCCGCGACTGGGGCAAGGCCGGCCCGCGTGAAGTGCTGGCCGAGGGGGCGCGCCGGATGATGCCGGAGATCGCACCTTCCGAGGCCGGTCCGGGCGCCCTGCTTCTCTTCCGCATGGCGCCCCGTGCCATCGCCAAGCATGTCGGGATCGTCACCGGGCCCGACAGCTTCATCCATTCATACGAGCGGCTCGGCGTGATCGAGGAGCCGCTCACCCCGGTCTGGCGGCGGCGCATCGCCTTCGCCTTCCTGTTCCCGCGCTCCAACAGCATCTGAAAGATCCCACATGGCTACCTTGGTTCTCGCGGCCGCCGGCTCCGCGATCGGCGCCAGCATCGGCGGCACGATCCTCGGCGTCAGCGCGGCGACCATCGGCGGCTTCATTGGCTCGACCATCGGCTCCGCCGTCGACAGCTGGATCGTCTCGTCGCTGGCACCGGCGCAGCGCATCGAGGGCGCGCGGCTCGACAGCCTGCGCATCACCTCCTCGACCGAGGGCACGGTGATCCCCCGACTCTACGGCCGCATGCGGATTGGCGGCAACATCATCTGGGCCACCGATTTCCGCGAGGAAACCAGCACGACCCGTCAGGGCGGCGGCAAAGGCGCCGGGCCGAAGGTCAGGACCACCGAGTACCGCTACTACGCTTCATTCGCGGTGGCGCTATGCGAGGGTCCGATCACCGGCATCGGTCGGGTCTGGGCCGACGGCAAGGTCATGGATAGGACCGGCGTCACCTGGCGCTGGTATCCGGGCGACGAAGCGCAGAGCCCGGACCCGTTCATTGCGGCGAAGATGGGTGCAGGGAGCACCCCCGGCTATCGCGGCACCGCCTATGTGGTCCTCGAGGAACTCGATCTCGGCCCTTACGGCAACCGGCTGCCGCAGATCAGCTTCGAGGTGTTCCGGCCGCTCGCGGATCCCGACACCGCGGAGGGACTGGTGAAAGCGGTGACGCTGATCCCCGCCTCGGGCGAGTTCAGCTATGCGACCGCACCGGTGAAGAAATCGACGGCCCCGGGCGGCGCCACCTCGGCCGAGAACCTGAACGCGATGACAGACACCGCCGACATCGTCGTGGCGCTGGACAGGCTGCAGGCGATGGCACCGGCGGTGGAAAGCGTCAGCCTGGTGGTCGCGTGGTTCGGGGATGATCTGCGGGCCGGAAGCTGCAAGGTGCGGCCCGGGGTCGAGGTTGCTGCGAAGACCACGACGCCATCGGCCTGGTCGGTGAACGGCGTTACGCGTGCCGATGCCTTCCTCGTCAGCCGTGATGCCGAGGACCGGCCCGTCTATGGCGGCACCCCGGCCGACTTCGCGGTGGTGCAGGCGATCCGGGAGATGAAGGCCCGCGGGCTGCGGGTGACCTTCTATCCGTTCCTGCTGATGGACGTGCCGCCGGGCAACACGCTGCCGAACCCGTATTCCGACAATGCTGCGGCGACTGGTCAGCCGACTTTCCCGTGGCGCGGCCGCATCACCTGTTCGCCGGCCGCCGGTCACGAAGGATCGGTCGACAAGACCGGAACAGCCGCCGCGCAGGTTTCCGCGCTGTTCGGCAGCGCGACGCCTGCCAGCTTCAGCGTCTCGGGCGAGAGTGTCAGCTGGCTAGGTGCGCCCGGCAACTGGGGCCTTCGCCGGATGATCCTGCATTACGCGCATCTCTGCAAAGTCGCCGGAGGCGTCGACGCCTTCCTGATCGGGTCGGAGATGCCCGGCCTGACCACGATCCGCAGCAGCGCCAGCACTAATCCCGCCGTGCAAGCCTACCGCGACCTGGCCGCGGATGTCCGGACGATTCTCGGGCCGACCACGAAGCTCGGCTATGCCGCCGACTGGTCGGAGTATTTCGGGCACCATCTGCAGGACGGCAGCGGCGACGTGTTCTTCCACCTCGATCCGCTCTGGGCCGACCCGAACATCGATTTCATCGGCATCGACAACTACATGCCGCTATCGGACTGGCGGGATGGCCTCACACATGCCGAAGCGGCCGAGGGCTGGCCCGCGATCTACGACCGCGCCTATCTGCAGGCGAACATCGCCGGCGGCGAAGGCTTCGACTGGTTCTATGCTTCCGCGGCCGACCACACCGCACAGGTCCGTACGCCGATCACGGACGGTGCCGCCGGCAAACCGTGGGTGTTCCGCTTCAAGGATCTGCGCGCCTGGTGGTCGAACCCGCATTTCAACAGGCTGGGCGGTATTGAGAGCGGGATGCCCACCGCATGGGTGCCGCAGTCGAAGCCGATCTGGTTCACCGAGCTCGGCTGCCCGGCCATCGACCGCGGCACCAATCAGCCGAACGTCTTCTTCGACCCGAAGTCGTCGGAGAGCTTCACCCCGCATTTCTCGCGCGGCTGGCGGGACGATGCGATCCAGCGGGCGTATTTGGAGGCGACGTATCTCTGGTGGGGTAAGCAGGCGAACAACCCGGTCTCGTCGCTCTACGGCGGCCCGATGGTGCACGTGCCCGAATGCGCCGCCTGGACCTGGGACGCCCGGCCCTATCCGTTCTTTCCCGGCCTGACGGATGTCTGGACCGATGGACCGAACTGGCGGCTCGGCCAATGGCTGACCGGGCGGCTCGGCACCGTGTCGCTGGCCGCGCTCGTGCGGCAACTCTGCCTGCGCGCCGGTATGCCGGAAGAGCAGATTGACGTCTCCGGGCTCTGGGGCGCCGTCGAGGGCTATGTCATCGGTGCGCTCGAAAGCCCGCGCGCGTCCATCACCACTCTGGCCCGTCAGTTCGGCTTCGATGCTGTGGAAAGCGAGGGTCGCATCCGCTTCGTGATGCGCGGTTCGATCGCCAGCGCCACCATCACGCCGGACAGCATGGTCGCCTCTGCGTCCGCACAGGGCGAGGTGATGGAGCTGACCCGTGGCCAGGAGACCGAACTGCCGCAGGCCCTGAAATAGCAGGTTGCGCGGGCCGACGAGGATTATGACGCGGCGCAGGTCGAAGCGCGGCGCATCACGGTCGACACGACCCGGATCGCCGCGGAAGCTTTTCCGATGGCGGTGCCACCGGAGGAAGCAGAGCGCCGCTGCCGCCGCGCGCTGATGGAGGCGTGGGTGGGCCGGGAAACCGCCGTCTTCCGCCTGCCGCCCTCGCGGCTGGCGCTGGACCCCGCCGACGTGATCCTCCTCGATCATGATGGCCGCTTGGCCGAGATGCGGCTGGTCTCGGTCGCCGACTCGGACGTGCGTGGCATCGAGGCCGTGCGGCAGGACCGTTTGGTCTACGATCTGCCCTCGGGCGAGCCGCGCCCAGCGTCGCTCTCGACGCCCGTTGTCTTCGGCGCGCCCGATGTCGTCATTCTGGACCTGCCGCAGCTGCGCGAGGATCATCCGGCCCACCGTCCCCTGATCGCCGCTCATGCGAAGCCGTGGCCCGGCGAACTGGCGGTCTACCGCAGCGCCGCCGCGGACGGTTTCGAGCTGCTGACCACCTTCGGCACCCGCGCCAGCATGGGCGTGCTGGCGGCGGATTTCCACGCCGGGCCGGTGTCGCGCTTCGATCTCGGCAATACTTTGGTGGTCGATCTCTATTCCGGCACGCTGGAGAGCGTCACCGACATCACCCTGTTCGGCGGGGCCAATGCACTGGCGGTGGAAACCACGGCCGGTCAATGGGAGATCGTTCAGGCCGGATCGGCCGAGCTGATCGCAGCGGGACGTTACCGTCTGACCCGCCTGCTGCGCGGCCAGCGCGGCACGGAAGGCGCCATCGTCAGTGTGGTCCCGACCGGCGCGAGGGTCGTGGTCCTCAACAGCGCCTTGGCGTCGCTGCCCATCAGCGAGGCGGACCTCGGTCTGCCATGGAACTGGCGGATCGCTCCCGCCTCACGTCCGATCAGCGATGACAGCTTTGTCGCGACCCCCTTCACGCCCGACGGCGCGGGCCTGCGGCCGTTCTCGGTCGTCCATGTCGAACAGCCGTGGCGCACGGCCCGAAGCCCCGGCGATCTGATCATCCGCTGGATGCGCCGCTCGCGCTCGCTCGTCGCTGAAAGCTGGGGCGCGGGCGAGGTTCCACTCGCCGAGGACGTCGAGGCCTATGAGGTGGAAATCCTCGACGGCGCGACCGTGAAACGCCGGCTGAGCACGGCGACGACCAGTGTCCTCTACAGCGCTGCCCAGCAGATCGCCGATCGGGGTGCGCTGCTCGGTTCCGGCGACAGCCTCGACATCCGCATCTGCCAGCTCTCCGCCCTGATCGGGCCGGGTGCCGTGCGCTCCGTCACCCTCAGCTTCTGAAGGCCCTCATGTCCGACCTCACCACCCATCTCCTGCTGCCCTACATACTGGCCGCGCAGGCCCAGAAGCACGTCACCCACAACGAAGCGCTGCGGCTGCTCGACGCCATGATCCAGCTGTCGGTGCTGGACCGGGATCTGACCGCCCCGCCCGTCAGCCTCGCCGATGGGGACCGCCACATCGTGGCCTCGGGGGCGACCGGCCTCTGGGCGGGCTGGGACCTGAATGTCGCCTTTCGGGTCGATGGCGCCTGGATGCGGCTGGTGCCGCGACCGGGATGGCTGGCCTGGATCGCCGACGAACAGGCATTCGTGGTCTGGAACGGCAGCGTCTGGGAGACGGTCGGCATGCCGCAGGATCTCAAGGCCCGGGTCCTCGGCCTCGGCGGCGCCACCGCCGACAGCTACAACCGCCTGTCGGTCAACACGCCGGCGGTGCTGCTCAACAACGACGGCGCGGGGATTGAGGCGACGGTGAACAAGGCGACGCCGGCCAACGATGCCGCCCTCGCCTTCAAGACCGGCTTCTCCGCCCGGGCGCTGTTCGGCCTCCTCGGCAGCGACGATTTCAGCGTGAAGGTCAGCCCGGATGGCAGCAGCTTCATCGAGGCGATCAAGATCGACCGCAGTAGTGGCCACGTGGAGTTGCCGCAGCCCACCATCCTGCCGGGCCTGAGCGCGGCGCCGTCACCGCCGCCAGCGGGGAAGGCGGCCGTTTATGCCCGCAGCCGCGCCGGGGCGCCGTGGATCGACGTCATGCGACCCTCGGGTCGGGATTTCCCGCTGCAGCCGCATTTCGGGGTAAACCGCATCGCCAACTGGTCGCCCTCGACCGGCATCACAATCAACACCGAGGGCCTGCCGATCACCTCAGTCGGCACCGTCTCGACGCCCGGCCTGGCCGCCACAAACCTCGCGACATCCATGCGCCGCTGGCGACTTACTTCTGCCGCCACCGTCGATGCCGCCGCTGACCAGCGATCGGCAGGTTGGGCCTGCTGGCGTGGCAATGGAGCGGGCTTGGGCGGCTGGACTTTCGCCACCCGGTTTTCACTGACGGCGTTGCAGGCAACCGGCATGGGGTTTTTCGGCCTCTACGGATCCACAGCGGCGGTTGCGACGACGCTGACGCTGGCCGCTGTTGTCAACTGCATCGGCATCGGCTTCCAGCGTGGTACCCATGCGAACTGGCAGGTTGTCCGCAACGATGGCACCGGTGCGCCGCCCTTGACCGACATGGGCGCATCCTTCGCCATTGCCACCGGCGGCGTGCTGACCGTCTTCATCGCTGCCCCGCCCAACGGATCCTCGGTCTGGGTTCGGGTGGTCGACGAGGTCTCAGGCGCGGTCTTCGAGCAGGAGATCACCGTCGATCTGCCCGCCAGCACCCAGTTCCTGTCGCCTCGCCTCTATCTCAACACCGGCGCCACCGCCGGCGCCGTCGCCTACGACTGCTCCGGCCTCTACGTCGAAACCGACTATTGAGAGCCTCCGACATGACCGACGAACCCACCCTTCTCGAGGGCGCTGCGCAGTCATTTCGCGACCACGGTCTGACCGCCGCCGTCACAGCGCTGATCGGCGGCAGCTTGGCCATCGCCGCCTCCGTCACGCGCAAAGCGTTCACCAATGAGGCGATGCTGGAGCGCCTCGACCGCGAACTCAGTCTCGAGCGCGAGCGGATCGACAAGCTGCGCGCCGAGGATCGCAAGGCCGACGCTGACAGGCTGGAACGGATCGAGACCGACATCCGCGCCATGCGCGACCTGATGTTCGGAGCCTTCCAGCGTGGCCGCACCGACTGACCGACTTCCCACACCGTCAAACCTGCCATCCACCCCCGCCGAGAAGCGGGGTTTTGCATTTCTGGAGAATGACATGCCGACCACGACTTATGCCCGTTTCCGCGACGTGCCCGAAACCGCCTGGCGCTGGCCCAGCTTCTCGCCCGCCGAGATCGCCTGCCGCGGCACCGGCGCGATCAGGATCAATTCCGAGGCGATGGACAGGCTGCAGTCCTTGCGCAATCGCCTCGGCAAGCCGCTGATCGTGCGCTCGGGTTATCGTAGTCCCAGCCACAACCGCGCAGTCGGCGGGGCCCCGGCCTCAAAGCACATGCAGGGCACGGCCTTCGACATCGCGATGGCAAACCACGATCCGGTGGCTTTCGAAGCAGCGGCGCGCGCCGTTGGCTTCCTCGGCTTCGGCACCTATCCCCGCTCGGGCTTCATGCACATCGACCTCGGCCCTGCCCGCAGCTGGGGCGAGCCGTTCCCGGCGCGCCCCGTGCCCTTCGCGCCAGAGGTGCCGCCCACCCGCGAAATTCTGGCCGACAGCCGCACTCTGAAAGGTGGCGGGGCGGCCGGGCTGGCCACCGCCGGTGCCGCCGGTGTTGAGGTCGCGCAAGAGGTCCTGGTCGAAACCCAATCCGCCATCGTCCCGCTGGTGCCTTACCTCGACACCCTGCGGTGGGTTTTCATCGCCGTGGCGCTGATCGGCATCGCCGTCACCATCCACGCGCGGCTCGATGACTGGAAACGGGGCCAGCGGTGATCGGCTGGCTCCTCACCCATGGCCGGGTGCTCAAGGCGCCGGGCCTCATCCTTACCGCCGCAGCGATCCTGCTGTTGTTGCTGAACCTCCGCCGTGCGGGCGAACGCGCTGGGCGCGTCGCCGAACGCCTCGACGCCAGAGAGAGAAACGATGCCGTCCACCGCCAAATGCTCGCTGCTGCCGTCCGGCGCCCTGCTGATCGCGATGCTTTGGCTGACCGGCTGCGGGATGGCCGGTTCTGAGAGGATCGCGCCCTGCCCGCCCGTCGTCGACTACACCGCCGCCGATCAGGCACGCGCGGCCGACGGGGTCGAGGCCCTTCCGGACGGGAGCGTGATCATCCGCATGTTCAGCGACTACGCCGTCCTGCGCGACCAGGCGCGGGTGTGCAGGTAGAAACCGGGCCCGGCAGCAGCACTGCGGGAAGCGCCAGACGCCTCGACCGCGGCGCAGCGCCCGGCCCGGTTCATGGATTCACGCTGTCAACGAGCGGCAGGGATTCGCTGCAGGGGGATGATGACACGGCGGGGCGGCGTCTGTCGCGTCTGGCGATAGGCACAATTGTGCACTTCGATTGAACGCCGCCACCGTCCATCTGGCGGGCGACCCTTGCGCCGCAGCGCGCTGCGGGAAGACCGGTTTCCCGATTTCGGCACCAGCACGGCAACTTGGGCCTAGAAGAGTTCCTCCGATTTTGCGAGGTGTCATCTGTACGATCATGAGGGAGAGGCTGCATGGTTATTCAAAGAATTCAGAGCGAAGACTGCTCGGTCGCCAGCCTCTTTCAGTCCTTCTACGCCGTCCCTGACTATCAGCGCGAGTATGTCTGGGATACGGACCAGGTCGAACAGCTTCTGAAAGACGTTCGCGAAGAGATGGGCGATGGTGCCGCTCAGGATGCACCGGAATACTTCATCGGTAGCATCGTTGTCTGCCCGGGCCGAGACGGCGTGCTCGACCTAATCGACGGCCAGCAGCGCATGACGACCCTCTACATCACACTTTGCGCGCTCCGCGACCGGCTGGCAGAACTTGGTGCGCCACCTTCGTCCGTGTTGAACGCCCAGATTGCCGATGCGGCGGTAGACGTTTCGGGCGAAGAACGTCGGCGATACCGGCTGGACCTGCAGTACGAAGACAGTGGCGACGCGCTGACACGCCTTGCCGATGGAAACGCCATCGACCAGGCTTGGACCCAGTCGATGCGAAATATGCAGAACGCCCATCATGTTGTTACCCGGTTCCTCATCTCGGAATTCGGCCAGGACGTCGCAGCGGTTCGCAAGTTCTACGGCTATCTCACCAACAAGGTGAAATTGATCCGCATCCAAACCGAGGACGTGGCGAAAGCGTTGAAGATATTCGAGACGATCAACGACCGCGGTGTCGGCCTGAACTCGATGGACCTGCTGAAGAACCTCCTGTTCATGAAGACGCCCAAGGGCGAGTTCGACCGGCTCAAGGACACTTGGAAAGAGTTGCAGGACACGATCTTCCGCATGGGCGAAAAACCCCTGCGCTTTCTGCGCTACTTCATCTTTAGCCGCTACGACGTCGAACTTCTGCGCGAAGACGAGATCTATGGCTGGTTCTCGAAGAACGACGGACTGGTCGGTTACGGTCGCGATCCCATCGGCTTCGCCAAGGAGCTCGTCGCGGCGGCTCGGGCCTACGAGTGCTTCCGTGAAGGCAAGAACGAGAAGGGTGATCGCAACCGGTTCCTCGACAACATTCGGCTACTCGGGGGCCAGGCAGCGCGGCAGCATCTGATCCTGCTGCTGGCGGGGCGCCATCTTGGTCCAGCACTGTTCGACCGGCTGGCGGCCGAGGTCGAGAACCTCTTCTTCTGTTACGTCATCACGCGTGAGCCGACGCGTGACTTCGAGCGCAACTTTGCGAAATGGGCGACGGAGCTTCGGGCCATCAAGAGCGAGGAAGAACTGGACGCCTTTATCGTGGCTCGGTTCGACAAGGCGAAAGCGGACCTTTCGAACCGATTCGATGACGCGGTGGGGCGTCTCGCGCTCCGCAGCCTGCAGCTCTACCGCTTCCAGTACGTCCTCGCCAAGCTGACCCAGCAGGTTGACTTGTTGGCCTATGGCGAAACCGAGGGCACGAGGTGGCTCACCAATTATGTCAGCGGCGGGTATGAGGTCGAACATATCTTCCCGCAGATCCCGAGTGCCGAAGCTGCCGCAGAGTTCGGACCGATCAGCGACCCGGAGGTTGTACAGAGATTGGGCAACCTCGTCCTCGTCGAGAAATCTATCAACACCTCTCTCGGCAATCGGCCCTACAGCAAGAAGCGGCCAGTGTATCAGCAGTCCAAGCTGCTGTTGACGCGGGCGTTGAGCGAACGGCCAAAGGTGGGCGCAAATACCCGCATCGACAAGGCTGCCGCTTCCATCGTGCCTTACGCCTCTTGGAACGAGGCATCCCTGCATGAACGGCAGCGTTCCCTTGTGACGCTTTCCAGAGCCGTCTGGGGCCTTTCGGAGCAGGCCGGCCCAACCGCCTGACTTGGATCCGTAGACTGGCACATGGCTGAATCTCGGCTCCTGCGGAGAATAGGCCCTCTTTACTCCGCATTTTCTGCGGCGTTCTTCCTTGCGCTTGCGGAGAATGCCCCGCATAATCGACGCGCATAGTGCGGAGATTGTAGTGTACATCTGGGAGCAGCCGGACTGGCCAAAGCTGACCTGGCAGGACGCGACCATCGCAGCCCCGCTGGCGGCGGTGCGCCATGACCAAGGCCGTCTGATCGGCCGCATGGAGGCGCTGGGCTTCAAGCTGCGCGAAGAGGCCGTGCTGCAGACCCTGACTCAGGATGTCGTCAAGACGAGCGAGATCGAGGGGGAGCAGCTGGATGCCTCGCAGGTCCGTTCCTCGCTTGCCCGGCGCCTCGGGATTGACATCGGCGCCCTGCCCCCGACAGACCGCAACGTCGAAGGGATCGTCGAGGTGATGCTGGACGCGACCCGGAACTATGAAGCCCTCCTGACCACCGAGCGCCTGTTTGCCTGGCACGCCGCCCTGTTCCCAACGGGGCGCAGCGGCATGACGCGCATCAGGGTCGGGAACTGGCGCGACGACAGCATGGGCCCGATGCAGGTGGTGTCAGGGCCGTATGGCCGGGAACGCGTGCATTTCGCGGCACCACCGGCCACTGAGGTCGCGGCCGAGATGGACACCTTTCTCGCCTGGTTCAACGCGCCCCTGACAACCGATCCAGTGATCAAGGCTGCGCTGGCGCATTTGTGGTTCGTGACCATCCACCCGTTCGAGGATGGGAATGGCCGCCTCGCCCGCGCCATCGCCGATCTGGCCCTCGCTCGGTCGGAGCGCAGCCCACAGCGGTTCTACAGCATGTCGGCGCAGATCAGGCTGGAACGGAACGCCTATTACGATCAGCTGGAACGGACCCAGAAGGGCGGCACGGACGTCACTCCATGGATCCTGTGGTTCCTCGATTGCCTCGGCCGCGCAATCCATGGAGCGGATGGCGTCTTGGCGGCCGTGATCGCCAAGGCGCAGTTCTGGGAACGGGCCGGGGCGCTGGCGCTGAACGAACGCCAGATCAAGGTACTCAACCGTCTGCTCGACGGCTTCGAGGGCAAGATGACATCGTCGAAGTGGGCCACGATTGCCAAGTGTTCGCAGGACACGGCGAACCGGGACATCGCTGCACTGATCGACCTCGGTCTGCTGCGGAAGGGGGAAGGTGGAGGCCGCAGCACGCATTACGAGATGGTGCTGTGAGGGCCCCTGGCCACGATCAAGGCTCCCCGCTGTCGGGGGCCTCGTCGAACGTTGATGTGGCGTTGATGTGGATTGCGGACATGCGAAAGCCCCGCTTTGAGGCGGGGCGTAAGCTGCTGACATATTGTATAAATTTGGTTGCGGGGACAGGATTTGAACCTGTGACCTTCAGGTTATGAGCCTGACGAGCTACCGGGCTGCTCTACCCCGCGTCCGTGCTGCCTGTGGCAGCGTCCCCGCTGGTGGTAAGGTGCGGGGTTGGTTTATCGTATCAGAGGGATGTGCGTTTCTTTCCAGGTCTGGCGGTGACCTACTCTCCCACGTCTTGAGACGCAGTACCATTGGCGCGACGGCGCTTAACGGCCGAGTTCGGGATGGGATCGGGTGTTTCGCTCGTGCTGTAGCCACCAGACCGGGGAAGAAACGCTCAGCGTTGCGGCTTTCGCCACGTGTTGTCCAAGTGATGCTGAGGAAGAAGGCAGATCTGTCTTCTTCCGGATCAAATCAAGCCAATCGAGCCATTAGTACCGGTCAGCTGAGCACATTGCTGCGCGTACACCTCCGGCCTATCGACGTGGTGGTCTTCCACGGCTCTCAAGGATACCTTGTTTTGAGGGGGGCTTCACGCTTAGATGCCTTCAGCGTTTATCCTGTCCGTTCATAGCTACCCTGCACTGCCGTTGGCACGACAACAGGTCCACCAGTGGAACGTTCACCCCGGTCCTCTCGTACTAGGGGCAACTCCTCTCAAGTATCCTACACCCACGGCAGATAGGGACCGAACTGTCTCACGACGTTCTAAACCCAGCTCACGTACCTCTTTAAACGGCGAACAGCCGTACCCTTGGGACCTGCTCCAGCCCCAGGATGAGATGAGCCGACATCGAGGTGCCAAACGATGCCGTCGATATGGACTCTTGGGCATCATCAGCCTGTTATCCCCAGCGTACCTTTTATCCGTTGAGCGATGGCCCTTCCACTCGGGACCACCGGATCACTATGGCCGTCTTTCGACTCTGCTCGACGTGTCAGTCTTGCAGTCAGGCTGGCTTCTGCCATTGCACTCAACGAGCGATTTCCGACCGCTCTGAGCCAACCTTCGCGCGCCTCCGTTACTCTTTGGGAGGCGACCGCCCCAGTCAAACTACCCACCACGCAGGGTCCCGGATCCGGATAACGGACCGCGGTTAGACATCAAGAGTGCGAAGGGTGGTATCTCAAGGGTGGCTCCACGGGAACTGGCGTCCCCGCTTCAAAGCCTACCACCTATCCTGCACATCTCAATCCTGATGCCAGTGCGAAGCTGTAGTAAAGGTGCATGGGTCTTTCCGTCTAACCGCGGGAAGCCCGCATCTTCACGGGCAATTCAATTTCGCTGAGTCCACGTTTGAGACAGCGGGGAGATCGTTACGCCATTCGTGCAGGTCGGAACTTACCCGACAAGGAATTTCGCTACCTTAGGACCGTTATAGTTACGGCCGCCGTTTACCGGGGCTTCAGTTCGGAGCTTGCACCCCTCCCTTTAACCTTCCGGCACCGGGCAGGCGTCAGACTGTATACGTCGCCTTGCGGCTTCGCACAGCCCTGTGTTTTAAGTAAACAGTCGCCACCCCCTGGTTTGTGCCCCCCGCCAACGCTTGCGCGCCAACGGGGCCTCCTTCTCGCGAACTTACGGAGGTATTTTGCCGAGTTCCTTAAACGTGGTTCTCTCAAGCGCCTTGGTATTCTCTACCAGTCCACCTGTGTCGGTTTCGGGTACGGTCTCATGGAGGGCTATTTCCAGGGACCCCGCAGCTGCCCGATCAATCCAGTAAGATCGAACAACCTCAAGGATCCGTCACCATCTCCTGGCCCAGGAATATTAACCTGGTTCCCATCGACTACGCCTTTCGGCCTCGCCTTAGGGGCCGGCTTACCCTGCTCAGATTAGCTTTAAGCAGGAACCCTTGGACTTTCGGCGACAGGGTCTCTCACCCTGTTTGTCGCTACTCATGTCAACATTCTCGCTTCTGATCACTCCACCGGATGCCTTACAGCCCGGCTTCACAGTCAGAACATTGCCTCCGTTGCATCTGAGGACGCAAAAGAGGCAGCGTTCCATATCACAGAACGCTCCGCTACCGCGTGCATTGCTGCACACCCAAAGCTTCGGCTCGTGGCTTGAGCCCCGTTACATCTTCGCCGCAAGACCTCTTGATTAGACCAGTGAGCTGTTACGCTATCTTTAAAGGATGGCTGCTTCTAAGCCAACCTCCTGGTTGTTTTGGAAGTCTCACATGCTTTCCCACTTAGCCACGAATTGGGGGCCTTAGCTGTTGGTCAGGGTTGTTTCCCTCTCCACGACGGACGTTAGCACCCGCCGTGTGTCTCCCGGATAGTACTCCACGGTATTCGGAGTTTGCTTAGACTCAGTAAGGCTGTGGGCCCCCATCATCCATGCAGTGCTCTACCCCCGTGGGTATTCATCCGAGGCGCTACCTAAATAGCTTTCGCGGAGAACCAGCTATCTCCAGATTTGATTGGCCTTTCACCCCTAGCCACACGTCATCCGGACCCTTTTCAACGGGTGTCGGTTCGGACCTCCAGTTGGTGTTACCCAACCTTCATCCTGCACATGGCTAGATCATCTGGTTTCGGGTCTGATCCGTCTGACTCATTCGCCCTTTTAAGACTCGCTTTCGCTGCGCCTCCACCTAACGGCTTAAGCTTGCCAGACAGACCAAGTCGTTGACCCATTATACAAAAGGTACGCCGTCAGGGCTCAAGGCCCCTCCGACTGCTTGTAGGCGTCCGGTTTCAGAAACTGTTTCACTCCCCTCGTCGGGGTGCTTTTCACCTTTCCCTCACGGTACTGGTTCGCTATCGGTCAGCAAGGAGTACTTAGCCTTCGAGGGTGGTCCCCCGATCTTCAGACAGGATTTCACGTGTCCCGCCCTACTTAATGCGTCCGATCAACCTTCCCATACGGGGCTGTCACCCGCTCTGGCTGGCCTTTCCAGGCCATTCTGGTCAGTCTCACGGCTCGGCTGGTCCCCGTTCGCTCGCCGCTACTAAGGGAGTATCTGTTGATTTCCTTTCCTCCGGGTACTTAGATGTTTCAGTTCCCCGGGTTTGCTTCTAAAACCCTATGTATTCAGGTTGAAGATACCTGGTTAACCCGGTTATTGACACCGAATGGTGACAATAACCGGATTTCAGGTGGGTTTCCCCATTCGGAGATCTCTGGATCAAAGCCTATTCCCGGCTCCCCAAAGCTTATCGCAGGGTATCGCGTCCTTCATCGCCTCTTGCTGCCAAGGCATCCACCAAACGCCCTTTTCGCGCTTGATTTGACCCGGAAGAAGAAAGACCCGCATCCCTGCGGCGTCCGGCCTGTCCTTCGGCGGGACAAGCCAACTTCTTTCCAGATCAGCATGCAACTATTCCCGCCTTTCCCCGAAGAGAAAGACTTGGTTAGTGTACTTGACTTGGA